>JACQOF010000003.1 GCA_016202645.1 bacterium | reverse complement strand
CTCGGCCAGCACGGCGTGAACATCATGGATTTTTGCAAGGACTTCAACGCCAAAACCGCGAACATGGAGGCCGGCCTGGTCCTGCCGGTGGTGATCGACGTTTATCAGGACAAGAGTTTCACGTTCATCATGAAGACCCCGCCCGCCTCCATCCTGATCCGCCGGGAGGCCGGGCTGGTCAAGGGCTCGGACAATCCCGCCAAGACGAAGGTCGGGAAGCTGTCGCGGGAAAAGATACGGGAGATCGCCAAAATGAAACTGCCGGACATGAACACCGATTCGATCGACCAGGCCGAAAAAATCATCGCGGGCACGGCACGGAGCATGGGGGTGGAGATCCAGTGAAGAAGCGATCCAAGCGATATCGCGCCGCCGCCCAGATTATCGAGGCCGGCCGCCGGTACGGCCTGCGGGACGCCGCTGGCCTCGTCAAGAAAATGGCCACCGCCAAATTTGATGAAAGCGTCACCCTCGCTTTCCGGCTCGGGGTCGATCCGACCAAGGCCGAGGAGCAGGTCCGCGGGAGCGTGGTGCTGCCGGGCGGGACCGGGAAAAAGATGCGGATCCTTGTATTTGCGAAGGGCGAGAAGATCGGCGAGGCCCGCGAGGCCGGCGCGGACCTGATCGCGGATGATGATTTGTACAAAAAAATTCAGGAGGGGTTTCTGGAGTTCGACGCCGTCGTCGCCACGCCGGACGAGATGGCCAAGGTCGGCAAAATCGGCAAGATACTCGGGCCGCGGGGGCTGATGCCTTCGCCCAAGACCGGAACCGTGACGGCTGATCTCAAAGGCGCCATCCAGAAACTGCGGGCCGGGCAAGTTTCGTACCGGAACGACAAGGAAGGCAACGTGCACGTGTTTGTCGGGAAGGCCTCGTTCGGCGAGGCCGCGCTTCTGGGCAACGCCGAGACCGTGGTCCGGAGCCTGATCGTCGCCAAACCACGGGACATCGGCGGCCGCGCGGAATATTTCCTGTCGGCCTCCATCGCCCCCTGCATGGGCCCGGCCGTCCCGCTGGACCCGGCCAGACTCTGGGACGATTTCGCTTGAGTGGCGGCGCCCAGATGACACAGGACGAATCGACGGAGAACCGAATGGCCAACGAGGACAAACGAAAAATCGTCTCCGATTTGTCGGAGAAATTTTCCAAATCCGACGCCGTGATTTTTGCCGGGTACCAGGGGCTGACGGTTGCCTCTCTCACCCAGCTTCGGATGAAACTCCGGCGCATCCAGGGAGAACTTCGGATCCTCCACAACCGGCTGGCCAGGATCGCCATCAAGGACATGCCGGCCGCCGCGTCCCTCGCGGAGCATCTGAAAGGCCCGACGGCCGCCGTGTTCGCGTTCGGCGATCCGGTGGAGGCGGCCAAAGTCCTGAAGGAATTCGCGGTGGATCAGGAGGCGCTTCGGATCAAGGCGGGTCTCGTGTCGGGTCGGGTTTTGGATCCGGCCCAGGTGAATCGTCTCGCGACACTACCCGGCCGCCAAGCTCTGCTCGGCCAGGTGGTGGGGATGCTGATAAGTCCGATCCGCCGCCTGGTGACGGTTCTCTCCCAGCCCCAGCGGGCGCTGGTGCAGGTGTTGGGGCAGGTGGCGAAGAAAAAGTCCTGAGGGACATTTGCTATTTGTCATTTGCTATTTGTCATTGTCTATTGGTTATTGGTTATTGACCAATAGCCAATAGCAAATAGCAAATGACAAATAGCAAATGTTAAACAGAAAGGAGGTACATGGTAATGGCCACATTAACGAAAGACGAGATTGTCGGCGCCATTGAAGGCATGACGGTGCTGGAGCTGTCGGACCTGGTCAAAATCCTGGAGGAGAAGTTCGGGGTTTCGGCCGCGGCAATGGCGATGGCGCCGGCCGCCGGCGGTGGAGCGGCTCCGGCCGCGGCAGCCGAGGAGCAGACCGAGTTCACGGTGACGCTTGAGAATTTCGGCAACAACAAGATCAGCGTCATCAAGGCCGTCCGGGAAGTGACCAGTCTGGGCCTGAAAGAGGCGAAGGATTTGGTGGAGGGCGCGCCGAAGCCGGTGAAGGAAGGCGTTGCGAAGGCCGAGGCGGAGGAGATGAAGAAGAAGCTCGAAGCGGCGGGCGCGACGGTGAGCGTCAAGTAGGGATTTCGGATTTTCAATTTCGAATTGCGGATTGATCCCCGCAATCAATGAAAACCAGCGGACCGGTGGTCAGGGATTTCAGGATTCTGCAGTTAAATCCGAAATCCGCGATCCACAATCCGCAATGCTTAGAAAAAGAGGTGTGGGACTTTGAGTAAAACCAACGGGGCGGTGCGGGACTTCACGCGGACAGGATTCCAAATGGACATGGGCGACCTTTTGGCCATCCAGAAAGACTCCTTCCGGGCGTTTTTTCAGTTGGATGTGGCGGCCGGCGCGCCGCGCAAAATCGAAGGATTCGAGGAAGTGATCCGGGCGACTTTCCCGATCGAGTCCAACGACATCATCCTGGAGTATCTGCACTACACCATTGAGCCCCCGAAGTACGACCCCTGGAAATGCAAGGAACTCGGGGTCACCTTCGGATCGAACATCACCGTCCGCATCCGCATGACCGACCGCCGCGAAAAATCGACGGTCGAGCAGGACGTCTTCCTGGGCGAATTCCCCATGATGACCGAATACGGAACTTTCGTCATCCACGGCGCCGAGCGCATCGTCGTCTCGCAAATCCACCGCTCGCCCGGCGTGTTTTTCAGCCTGGACGATCGCGCGGATGCGTATGTGGCGAAGGTCATTCCCTATTTCGGCGCGTGGCTTCAGTTTGAAGTCGACCGCGACACGGGCATTCTCTATGCGCGGCTCGACCGCGGAAAACGCATCCTCGGCAGCATCATCCTCAAGGGATTTGGCATGTCCGGGAGCGCGGAGCTTCTCAAGGCGTTCTATGAACTCGAGGAGTTGGCTGTCGGGCAGAATCTCATCGGCAAGACCGTCGCGGAGGATGTGGCCGACCCGGAAACCGGCGAAGTGTTTCTGGAGGCGCCCCTGGAGATCACGGCGGAGGAAGTGGCTCTTCTGGAGCGCCAGCAGATCCAGCGGGTGATGATCTTGAAAGGCCAGGAGGATCCGACCTTCAATTCCTTCATCCTGAAAACCCTCCTCAAGGACCAGACTCGCGACACGGCGGAGGCCCTTGAAGAAATTTTCCGGTATTTTTCGCCTCACGACACGTATAACCCGGACCTCGGCCGGGACCTCATGAACGCGAAATTCTACAACCCAACCAATTATGACCTTTCCCGTGTGGGCCGCTTCCGCCTCAACCGGCGATTCAGCCTTGAAAAACCCGTCACTCAGCGGACCCTCGATCTCGAGGACCTGATGATGATCGTTCATCATCTGGTCCGGCTTGCCGGCGGCGAAGGCCGCCCGGATGACATTGACCATCTCCAGAACCGAAGGGTCCGGCCCGTCGGGGAACTGCTGGCGATGTACATTACCACAGGGATGAGCCGGATGCGCCGCAACATTGTGGAACGGCTCGACGCGATCGAGAGAATCGGTTCCAAGGTCAAAGTATCGGATACCGACGAGGAGGTTCGGGAGGAGACGGTTCTCACGGTTGACAAGATCAAGGCCCCGCAGCTCATCGTCAACACCAGGCCCCTCACCTCCATCCTCAACGAGTTCTTCGGATCCTCACAGCTGTCCCAGTTCATGGACCAGACCAACCCGCTTGCCGATATCACTCACAAACGACGTCTGTCGGCGCTCGGCCCCGGGGGTCTTTCCCGGGAGCGCGCGGGGTTTGAAGTTCGGGACGTGCATTACTCCCATTACGGCCGTGTCTGCCCGATCGAAACGCCGGAAGGCCCAAACATCGGACTCATCGTCTCGATGGCCACCTACGCCCGCGTCAACGACCTCGGGCTTCTCGTCACGCCCTACCGGAAAGTCACGGACAGCCGCGTGACGGAGGAAGTCGTCTATTTGACGGCCGACGAGGAGGAGAAGTACCGGATTGCCCAGGCAAACGTACCGCTCAAAACCGGCGGAAAATTCGCCGACCCGATGGTCTCGGTCCGGGAAAGCGGGGAGTTCCGGATGGTTCCGGCGGAGGACGTCACGCACATGGACGTCGCGCCGAAACAGATCGTCAGTATTTCCACCGCCCTCATCCCCTTCCTCGAACATGACGACGCCAACCGCGCTCTCATGGGATCCAACATGCAGCGCCAGGCGGTGCCGCTCCTGCATCCGAAGGCGCCGATCATATCGACCGGATTGGAAAAGAAAGTCGCCCAGGACAGCGGCTATGTCGTTCTTGCGAAAAATCCCGGCAAAGTCTCCTATGTCTCCTCGGAGGAAGTCCATGTCGAGACCAAAAAACGCCATGAAGAGGACGTGCGGGACGGCCGCAAGGTGATCCACAAGAAGGGAACCCCGGTCGTCGACGTCTATGAGATCCTCAAATACAAGCGCTCCAATCAGGGAACCTGCATCAATCAGACGGCGATCGTCCGCGCGGGCGAGCAAGTCCAGGCCGGTCAGCCCCTGGCCGATGGTCCCGCCACGGACCAGGGCGAACTGGCGCTCGGCCGGAACGTCCTCGTGGCTCTGCTCCCCTGGGAGGGCTACAACTTCGAGGATGCGGTCCTCATTTCCGAAAAACTTGTCCGCGAGGATGTCTTCACCTCGATCCACATCGAGGAGTTCGAAGTCGTGGCGCGGGACACGAAACTCGGCAAGGAACAAATCACGCGGGACATTCCCAATCTCAGCAAGGAATCCCTGTCCAAAATGGACGAAAACGGCATCATCAAAGTCGGCGAGCAGGTGCGGTCCGGCGACATTCTGGTTGGAAAGGTCACGCCCAAAAAAGAACAGGACATGACCCCCGAACTCAAGCTTCTCCACTCGATTTTCGGAGAAAAAGCCAAGGACAGCCGCGATACCTCCCTGCGCCTTCCCCACGGCACCGAGGGCGTCGTCATCGACGTCCACCATTTCAGCCGTGAGAGAAAAGATGAACTGCCCCCCGGAATCCACACGATGGTCAAGGTATACGTCGCCATCAAGCGCAAGCTCAGCGTGGGGGACAAGGTTGCCGGCCGGCACGGGAACAAGGGCGTGGTGTCGAAGATATGTCCGATCGAGGACATGCCGTTTTTGCCGGACGGCACCCCCGTCGACGTGGTCTTAAATCCCCTCGGCGTGCCTTCCCGCATGAACATTGGCCAGATTCTTGAAGCGCACCTCGGCTGGGCTGCCTCCAAGCTGAACGTCCAGGTCATCACGCCGGTTTTTGACGGCGCAAGCGCCGCGGACGTCTCGGCGCTTCTCAAGGAGGCCAAGCTGCCCGAGACCGGCAAGACCATTCTCCATGACGGCCGGACCGGCGCGCCCTTTGAGCAGACCGTCACCGTGGGAAACATGTACGTGATGAAGCTCAATCATCTCGCGGACGAGAAAATCCATGCCCGGTCCATCGGGCCGTATTCCCTCGTCACCCAGCAGCCCCTCGGCGGCAAGGCCAATTTCGGCGGACAGCGGTTGGGCGAGATGGAAGTCTGGGCGATCGAGGCGTACGGCGCGGCGCACATGCTCCAGGAGATGATCACCATCAAGTCCGACGACGTGCTGGGCCGGGCGAAGATGTACGAGGCGATCATCAAGGGCAAGGACCAGACCGCGCCCGGCATTCCCGAGTCGTTTAATGTCCTCATGAAGGAACTTCAGGGCCTCGGGCTCGATATTGAAGTCCTCGACGATAAGGACAACCCCGTCAGTTTGGAAAAACTGGTGGAGGACAAACTTTCGATGATTCGATAGAGGAGGAACCCCGTTGAACGGCAGTCCCTTTACCCCGCCGGCCTCAAACCGGCCCCAGTTCGAACCGACCATCCAGGAATTCGGCAGCATCGCGATTCGGATCGCATCGCCGGAAAAAATCATGAAGTGGTCCTACGGCGAAGTGAAGAAGCCCGAGACCATCAACTACCGTACGTCGAAACCCGAGCCCGGAGGGCTTTTTTGCGAGCGGATTTTCGGGCCGTCCAAAGACTGGGAGTGCTACTGCGGCAAGTACAAGAACATCCGATTCAAGGGGATTGTCTGCGACCGCTGTAAAGTCGAAGTGACCACCTCGAAGGTTCGGCGCGTCCGCATGGGGCACATCAAGCTCGTCGTGCCCGTCACGCACATCTGGTTTCTCAAGGGCACCCCGTCCCGGATCGGGATGCTCCTCGACATGCGCCCCAAGGAACTCGAAAGCGTTGTCTACTATGAAAACTATGTCGTTCTCCATCCCGGGACATCCAAGGAGTACAAGAAAAAACAGCTGATTACCGTCACAAGCGATCAGGAAATCCGGAAGCTCAAGGCCCGGTACGGCAAGAATTTCGAAGTCGGCATCGGCGCCGAGGCCGTCAAGAAACTTCTGGACGAAATCGACCTCAAGGCCCTGGCGGAGGACACGTGGAAACAGCTCAAGCGATCGCGGTCCGTCCAGAAGAAGAAAAAATTGTCCAAGCTTTACGAAATGTGCGTCGCTCTCCAGCGGTCCAGCAACAGCCCCGACTGGATGATCCTGAGCGCCGTGCCCGTCATCCCGCCGGACCTCCGGCCGATGGTCCAGCTCGAGGGCGGCCGGTTCGCTACGTCGGACATCAACGACCTCTACCGCCGCCTCATCAACCGGAACAACCGGCTGAAGCGGCTGATCGAGCACAAGGCGCCGGACATCATCATCAAGAATGAAAAGCGGATGCTCCAGGAGGCCGTCGACGCGCTCTTCGACAACGGCCAGCACGGCCGCCTCGTCCGCGGCGTCGGCAACCGCCCCCTCAAGTCCCTCACAGATCTTCTGAAAGGCAAGCAGGGCCGCTTCCGGCAGAACCTCCTCGGCAAGCGCGTCGACTACTCCGGCCGCGCCGTCATCGTCATCGGACCCGAACTCAAGATCAACCAGTGTGGCCTGCCCAAACGCATGGCCCTCGAACTCTTCAAACCCTTCGTCATGGGCAAACTCCTCGACAAGGGCCTGGTGCACAACATCAAGGGAGCGAAGAAAAAAATCGAGGCCGAGTCGCCCGAAGTCTGGGACGCGCTCGAGGAAGTCATCGAAGGCCACACCGTCCTGCTCAACCGCGCGCCGACCCTTCACCGGCTCGGCATTCAGGGATTCGAGCCCGTCATGATCGAGGGCAAAGCCATGCGGCTCCATCCGCTCGTTTGCAGCGCCTTCAACGCCGATTTCGACGGCGACCAGATGGCCGTCCACGTCCCGCTGTCCAAACTCGCCCGGATCGAGGCCCGCATCCTGATGCTCTCGACCAACAACCTTTTTTCGCCGGCCAACGGCAAGTGCATCGCCGCTCCGACCCAGGACATCGTGCTGGGAATCCATTATCTCACGCGGCCCAAGGGGCAGAAGCCCGAATCGCCGAAGGGACTTTCCATGTTCCGGGATACGGACGAGATCCTGCATGCCATTGACGCCGGCCTGATCAGTTTCCACCAGTGGATCTTCCTCCGCGCCAAGGGCAGCCGGTACATCACGACCGCCGGACGCGCGATTTTCAACGACGTTCTGCCGGCCGACGAGGCCTACGTCAACGAGACCATGACCAAAAAATTTCTCTCGAACGTCGTTTCCGACATCCTGACCCGCCGCGGCGCCTACACCACCATTTCGATCCTCGACAGCATCAAACGGCTTGGATACACCTACGCCACCCGCATGGGGTGCTCCATCGGATATTTCGACGACCTCATCGTGCCGCAAAAAAAGAAGCCCATCCTCCAGAGCGCCGAGGCCGAGGTCCAGCGGTACCAGGACCTGTACCTCGCCGGCAAATTGACCCAGGAGGAACTCCACAACCGGTCGATCGACATCTGGTCGAAAGTCACCAAGGACATCACGGCCGCCATGGTGGAGGAGATGGTCAAGGACAAGGACGGATTCAATCCCGTTTACATGATGACCTTCAGCGGCGCCCGCGGAAACATCGACCAGGCCCGTCAGCTCGCCGGCATCCGCGGCCTCATGGCCAAACCTTCGGGCGAGATCATCGAACTTCCGATTAAATCCAATTTCAAAGAGGGCCTTACCGTCCTCGAGTACTTCATCTCCACCCACGGCGCCCGCAAGGGTCTCGCCGATACCGCCCTCAAGACCGCCGACGCCGGATATCTCACCCGCCGGCTGGTCGACGTCGCGCAGGAACTTGTGATCGAAGGCCACGACTGCGGCACCCTCGACGGCATTTACGTCGCAGCCATTCGCGAGGGCGAGGAACTCATCGAGTCCCTCGCCGACCGGATTCTCGGCCGCGTGCTTCAGGAGGACGTCGTGCATCAGGATACCGGCGAGGTTCTCGCCAAGGCCAATACGCTGGTCGGCGAACAGCTGGCGTCCAAGATCGAGGATTCGGGCGTTGAGAAAGTGTTCATCCGGTCGGTGCTTTCCTGCGAGTCCCGTCGCGGGATCTGCCAGCTCTGTTACGGGCGGAACCTCGCCACCGGCCAACTCGCCGACATCGGCGAGGCGGTCGGGGTCATCGCGGCGCAGTCGATCGGCGAGCCCGGCACACAGCTCACGATGCGGACGTTTCACATCGGCGGAATTGCGGTCGGCGGCGCCACCCGCGAACTTCAGCTCACCTACGACGTCCTCGTCACCGAGTTCCCGGAGCGGACCATCGAGCGCTCGGAGGGGAAACTGGACTTCCGGATCGTGATCCGGGACGGCAAGCTGGCCGTGCGCAAGGTGAAGGTGAGATTTGAGACGAAGGAAATCAAGCCGAAGGTCTTCGACGGACTCTGGGTCAAACGCGGCGACGTCATTGGCGTTTCGGGCGGCGGCAAGGGCGAGGAGTTCAAATCGCCGGAAGACGGCGTGGTTTACCTGCGCGAGGGCAGTATCCTCGTGATGGGCGCCGAACAGTTCTATGATGTCAAAATCGGCACGCGCATCCATGTCGATCCGGATGCGTTGGTGCCGGCGGGAAACATCATCGCCGAATTCGATCCCTACAACGACACCATCCTTTCCGAAGTCGACGGCACGACACTCTTTCAGGACGTCATCGAGAGCCGGACATTCAAGGAAATCGTGGACGAGTCGACCGGCCTCATTCGCAAGGAAATTGTCGAAGACCGCGAAAAGAAGCTGCTGCCGCGCGTGACGATGGAATCGCCCAGCCGCAAGGTGCCGGTAACCTATGACCTGCCCTACGGGTGTATTCTGGAGACTGACGACATGAAAAAGATCCGCGTCGGGGACGTCATCGCCAAGATCCCGCGCGAACTGTCCAAAACGAAAGACATCACCGGCGGCCTCCCGCGCGTGGAGGAACTGTTCGAGGCGCGCGGCAAGACCCCGAAGGATGCCTTTATCTCCCACATCGACGGCGTGATCGGGTTTGACGCCAAGAAGGTCAAAGCCGGGCACCGCAAGGTCGTCGTCACCAACACCGAAACTGGCGTCAAAAAGGAATACGACATCCCGCTCGGCCGGTATCTCAAGGTCCGCGAGGGAGACACAGTCAAGCAGGGCGAGCCGCTGACCGACGGCCCCGTCAATCCGCACGATATTTTAAACGTGAAGGAGATCAAGGGCCTGATGTTGTATCTCGTGAATGAGGTCCAGGAAGTCTACCGGCGGCAGGGCGTCGATCTCAACGACAAGCACATCGAGATCATCGTGCGGCAGATGCTGCGGAAGGTCGAGATCAAGGACCAGGGCGATTCGGAATTTTCAATCGGAAGCCTTGTCGACCGCTTTGTCCTGAAGGAAGCCAACGAGGCTCTGATCCGGCAGGGCAAGAAGCCGGCCTCCTTCACGCCGGTCCTGCTCGGCATCACGAAAGTCTCGCTTGAGACGGAAAGCTTCATCTCCGCCGCGTCCTTCCAGGAAACCCGCCGCGTCCTCACCGACGCCGCCATCAGCGGATCGAAAGACATGCTGCGGGGCCTGAAGGAAAACGTCATCATCGGCCACCTCATCCCGGCCGGCACAGGCCTGAAACCCTACAGGTCGCAACTGGACGGCCGCCCGATGGATGCCGAGAAGATCCTGGCGCTCCTAAGCGTCAAACAGGGCGAAGCGCCCTCCGACGCACCCACCCCGGAGGAAGAACCCGTCAGCGTCGCCTGATTTTTTCTCTTTTCTTCATCCCCGCACTTTGTGATACTCAACTCGTGCCGGCGTAGCTCAGACGGCAGAGCAGCTCACTTGTAATGAGCAGGTCGGCGGTTCGATTCCGCCCGCCGGCTGCGGCTCAGAATTTCCCCGCCTTCGCCGCCGTCAACACTTTGAGTTTGTTGGAGAGATCCTTCCCCAAAATCGCCTGAAGTTTGATCATGAGGTCCCGGTTGACCTGGTGCAGGGCCGAGAGTTTCTCCTGGTCCCAGCCGATGTATCGGACAGGGCCGGCGGCTTTGACGTCCGCGGAGGCCGGCTCGTCGGTCAGGAAACTGATTTCGGCGATGAAGTGCCCGGCGGTGAGATGCGCGACTTCGTGGCCGGACTTGATCACGCGCACGTCGCCGTCGATGATCAGCGACAGTTCCTTCTGCGGCTCGCCCTCCCGGATCAGGTCCGTGTTATTGACTTCGCGGATGATTCCCGTCTCCCAGAAATAGAGGAATTCCCGGCGGGACATGATCGAAAAAACCAATTGGTGCATTCTTTCGAGTTCCTCCGGCAGTTCGATCGGCCGGGACTCGCGCCAGAGCCGCACGACTTGCGAGACGTTGACGGCGATGAAGACCGTGTTCCAAACCGTCATTTCGAGATTGGAGACCAGGCAGGCGTAGGTGATGAAGGAGGCCTGCGACGCCAGGAGCAGGAGACGCAGACGGAACATGTGCCGGACCGTGAGGGCCGCGGCCATGAAGAGGTAGGCGAGATTGAGGAAGAGGTGGTGCATTCTAGTTGGCGGACGCGCTGCTCACGCACGCGGCGCAGGGACACAGCCGCCGGAGACTGTCGAAAGCGTAGAGGCCGGTATTGTGGTTGTCGCTCCAGAAAATCTGGATGGCGTATCGTCCCACCGGAAGGATTTTGAGAGGGCGGACATCCCGCGGGACCGCTTTCGGATCGAGCAGGGACTGGCCTGTCATCTCGTGGACGCAGACCGCGCAGGAGCAGGCGAGCCGCAGGTCACGGGCCGGGAAAACGCTTTCGTGCCCGTCGTTCCAGAGAATCCGCACATCGTGAACATTCGCCCGGGTGATCTCCACGGGTGTCGGCGCCGCTGTCAACGGATCGGAGCGTTGGATCTATTCCGGCGAGAGGGTCAACTTGCCGCTGAGCAGTTCCCTCAGGCGGGTTTCGATATACATGAGCGTGCCCGCGGTGGAGGTGGGACAACTGCCGCACGCGCCCTGGTAGTGGACCCGGACCCGATCGCCGGCAATGCCGAGGACTTGAAGGCCGCCGCCGTCCCCGGCGAGCGCGGGCCGGATTTCATCATCGAGAATTTGATTGATGCGTCCCAGCCGCTCTTCCGCAGACATTGCATCGAACGCGATGCCATCCGCGGCTGGGGCGGCCGAAGCCGCCGCGGAAGGATCGCTCATGGGTCCGAGGTCGACCAGCACGGGCGCCGTCGAACCGATGAGACCTTCCGCCTCCTCGACGATGTCCTCCCAGGGAACATCCCCGGATTTTGTGACCGTGATGAAATCATCCATATAAAATACCGACGTCACACCCTGAATCCGAAACAGCCCCGCCCCCAGCGGATCAACCCCGGCGTCCCGGCTACTGTTATAGGTGACGGTCGCGCCATTCGGCACAAACGATTCGCTCACAATAAATTTCAGCGCGTTGGGATTCGGCGTCGGCTCAATGCTGATAACCGTGATCATGATCAGAGTATCACATGTGTTCCGAAGACCTGTCAATAATTTGGTAGCGCCAACGGGATTTGAACCCGTGTTCCCGCCTTGAGAGGGCGGTGTCCTGGGCCCCTAGACGATGGCGCCGTACAGGGATGTATTGTCCCCGATGCCTCAACCCAGTTTTGCCAAGGATGGCAAAACTCTCCGATCCAAGCATCGGGGACGCACGGTCAGGAGGTTATCCTAGATCGAAAATCCGTCAAGGTGCGCGCGAGGCCGTCCTTGAGTTCGACGCTCGGGGTCCAGCCGAGTTTTTTTTGCGCGATTGTGATGTTGGGACAGCGGACTTTCGGGTCGTCCTGCGGGAGGGGGAGGTGTTTCACGGCGAGGCGTTTTCCGGCGAGGCCTTCGAGAGCTTTCACGAAATCGAGGATCGTCCGTTCCTCCGGGTTGCCGATGTTGACCGGGTCGTGGATGTTCGAGTTCATGAGCCGAACGATGCCTTCGACCAGATCGTCCACATAACAAAATGACCGCGTCTGTTTGCCGTCGCCGTAGACGGTGAGAGGCTCGCCCCGGACGGTCTGGACGAGCATGTTCGGGATGAGCCTGCCGTCCGATAGTTTCATGCGGGGGCCGTAGGTGTTGAAGATCCGGACGATGCGGGTGTCGAGGCCGTGGATGCGGTGATAGGCCATGGTGATGGCTTCCGCGAAGCGCTTCGCCTCGTCGTACACCCCACGCGGGCCGATGCAATTGACGTTCCCCCAGTAGGATTCCGGCTGGGGCGACACGGCCGGATCGCCGTAAATTTCCGACGTCGACGCAAGCAGAAACTTGGCGGACTTGGCGCGCGCAAGTCCCAGCGCGTTGTGCGTCCCGAGAGAACCGACCTTGAGGGTCGGGATCGGATATTTGGCGTAGTCGACGGGGCTGGCCGGGGACGCGAAGTGCAGGATCCAGTCGAGGGCTCCGGGCAGTTTGATGTGCTGGGAGACGTCGTGCTTGACGAATTTGAACCGTTTATTTTTCAAAAATCCCGCGATGTTTTTTTTGTCTCCGGTCAGAAGATTGTCCATGCAGATGACCTGTTCGCCTTCCGCCAGAAACCGGCCGCAGAGATGCGAGCCCAAAAACCCCGCGCCGCCGGTGACGAGAATCCGCATTCTGCTACGCCCGACTGCGCTGACGCTTCTGGGGGCTTCGCAGAACGGGAACCGCTGCACGGCCGACGCTGATGTACTGGAACCCGAGTTCCGAGAGCTGGCGGGGCGGGAAGATGTTCCGGCCGTCGAAGAGGACCGGATGTTTGAGGAGGCGCCTTAGTTTCCGAAGATCCAGTTCCTTGAATTCGTTCCATTCCGTCAGAATCACCGCCGCATCGGCGCCTTGGGCCGCCGCATACGGGTCCGGCGCGTAGGTGATGCGGGGAAGACTTGCCTGCGCCGCCGACATCGCCACCGGGTCGTAGGCCGAAACCTGGGCGCCGCGCTTTACCAGGCCACGGATGATGTCAATCGCCGGCGCCTCCCGCATGTCGTCCGTGTTGGGTTTGAAGGCCAGCCCGAGAACCGCGAAGCGACGGCCCTTGAGCCGCCCTCCGTAGAAGCGGACGATCTTGTCGAGAAACCGGCGGCGCTGGGCGCGGTTGACGGCGACGACCGACTCGAGGATATGCGACCGCACGCCGCCCTTGCCGGCGATGTACACCAGGGCCTCGGTATCCTTGGGAAAACACGAGCCGCCGTAACCGATCCCGGCCGACAGAAAATGCGCGCCGATGCGCTTGTCCATCCCGACCCCCCGCGCGACGTCCATGATGTCGGCTCCGACGCCCTCGCAGACGTTGGCGATTTCGTTGATGAAGGAAATCTTCGCGGCCAGGAGCGCGTTCGAGGCGTACTTGATCATCTCGGAGCTTTCCGGCTCCGTCTCGAGGACGGGCGCGCCCAGGGGTTTGTAGAGGGCGGAAATTTTCCGGCGGGATTTGGCGTCCCGCGATCCGACCACGACCCGGTCCGGCTCCATGAAATCCCGGACGGCGCTGCCCTCCCGCAAAAATTCCGGATTCGACACCGCCGTCACGGCCGCGCGGACTTTGCGGCGCGCAAGTTCCGCCCGGATCCGCTTCTCGAGAGACACCGTCGTTCCGACCGGCACCGTGCTCTTCACGACCACCGTCCGGTTTTGCCCGGACCGGATGACCCGCCCGAGCTGTCGGGCGACCTGCCACACGAAACTCAGGTCGGCCTCGCCGGTGCGGGGGTTCTGGGGTGTGCCGACCGCGATGAAGAGAATTTCGGATTGGTCGACCGCCGATTGCAGGGACGACGTAAAATCGATCCGGCCCCGCTGGATGTTCGCCGTCAGGAGTTCCGAAAGGCCCGGCTCGAAGATCGGAGATTCGCCGCGCAAAAGCGTTTCGATTTTTTTCCGGTCCGAGTCAACGCAGAGGACCCGGTTGCCGAGGTCGGCGAAGCACACGCCGGTCACCAGTCCCACATAGCCCGTGCCGATGACGGCGATGCGGCTCATGCGTGCGCTACTTTCGCATATTTTAAAAACCGGATCAGCGCCCGGACCGCGCGGCCCCGGTGGGAGAGCGCGTTCTTTTCCGTCGAGTTCATTTCGGCAAGAGTCCGGCTGTGGCCGTCCGGGATGAAGATCGGATCGTAGCCAAATCCCGAAGTGCCCCGGACCTGGTCGGCGATCCGGCCGGGGAGTTCCGCATGCGCCGCGAAATGAATCCGCGCGGGGTCGGCCAGCGCCAATGCAATCCGGAATTTCGCGCCGCGGCGGGACCGGCCCCGAAGGAGATCCAGAATCTTTTGGCATTTTTCCTCATCCGTTGCCCCGTTCAAGAACCGCGCGGAATGGACTCCCGGCGCGCCGTCCATGGCGTCAACTTCGATTCCCGAATCGTCGGCGAGGGAAAACGCGCCGGCCGACCGCGCCACCGCCGAGGCCTTTTTCACCGCGTTTTCAAGATAACTGTCGCCGTCCTCCTCGACGCTCAGGTCCGCCGGCATGGTGTGGACATCGACCTGAAAGGGCGCGAGGAGGGCCTGGAGTTCAAGTTGTTTTCCGCGGTTTTTCGTCGCGAGAACGAGTTTCATGCCGGCTGACTCGATGGAAAATCGAGGGGCAAAAGGCGCCGCTGAATTTCGAAAATCGTCTCCGCGCCGGATTTCGACAAGGCCAAAAGTTCCGACAATTCTTCCTCTGCAAACGTCTCTTCCTCGCCCGCCACGCCCACTTCGGCCAGCCGGCCGTTCGACGTCCAGACCACGTTCATGTCGACGAGCGCGGCCGTGTCCTCTTCGAACGTCATGTCGAGGTGTGGCGCGCGAACCCCCCGCCGCCTGATGAGGCCGACGGAAATCCCCGCCACATAGGCGTGGATCGGCATAGACGCGAACTGACCTTTCTGAACGCCTTTCTGAAACGCGTCGGCCAGCGCCAGAAATCCGCCAATCACCGACGCCGTCCGCGTGCCGCCGTCGGCCTGCAGAACGTCGCAGTCGACATAGAGAGTTCGCGGCCCGATGGCCGTGAGATCCGTCACGGACCGAAGCGCACGGCCGATCATCCGCTCAATTTCAAACGTCCGGCCCTTGCGGCGGCCCGTGACCGACTCGCGCAGAGCTCGGCGTTTGGGATTCGCGCGCGGCAGCATCCCGTACTCCGCCGTGACCCATCCGCGGGGGGTCCCCCTGAGGTGAGGCGGCTGGGAGTGTTCGACGGACGCCGTGCAGAGGACGCGCGTTTGGCCCTGCTCGATGAGCGCCGATCCTTCAGCCGCCGTCTGATACCCGATCTGAATCTGAATGGGCCTGAGCTGGTCATACGCCCGGCCGTCCGGCCGCGTTTCTCCGGAAGTCGTCTTCGGTGACTTCGCCATGACGGGAGAGGCTACTATGAAATCACGGAAGTGAAAAGCGGGAATTTACGCCGTCGAAAACCCCATGGCCCGGAGGGCGCTCGCAAACGATTCGGGCGGGGGCGCGGTCAGATCGAGCCATTTTTGGGTTTGGGGATGCTGGAATTTCAGACGGTAGGCGTGGAGAAGCATGCGCCGGGCCGGGCTCCGCGCGGACTGGGTGCGGCCGTAGATCGGATCGCCGAGAATGGGAAACCCGGCGTGAGACAGATGCACCCGGATCTGGTGGGTCCGGCCGGTTTCCGGAAGAATGCGGATGAGACTGGCGCCGCCGCTCACTTCCAGAAGCTCCGCAACGGTCACGGCCGGCCGGCCGCCGCGCCGCACCGTCAATTTCTTCCGGTTTCGGATGTCCCGGCCGATCGCGCCGACGATTCGGAGAGGCCGCGCGGGGAATCGGCCCATCACCACGGCCCGGTACTCTTTTTCGACTTTTCGCTCGGCAAACTGCCGCATGAGCGCCTCCCCGACCGCCGCGTCCTTGGCGATGAGCAGGATGCCGCTGGTGTCCTTGTCGAGCCGGTGGACCAATCCCTCCCGGGCGGCGTCCGGCAGATTGGCAAGGGGGACTCCGCGGGCATGGAGCAGATCCACGAGCGTGTCGCGTTCATGCCCGGCGCCGGGGTGAACCGGAAGACCCTCGGGCTTGTTGACAGCCATCATGAACGAGTCCTCGAAAACCACGTCGATCTTGAAATCCGTCACGGGCGGTCATCGCCAGGTTCCGGCGGGCGGGCTGAGTAGAGGACCAGCAGACCAATGCCGACGGAAATGCAGATGTCGGCGACGTTAAACGCCGGCCAGCGGTACTTGCCGAATCCAAAATCGAGAAAATCGACGACACCCGTGAGGACGATCCGATCGACGAGGTTGCCGAGGGCGCCGCCGATGACGAGGCCGAGACTGGCGAGGATGATTTTTTCCTTGCGAAATCTTCGAGAAAAATAAATGAGAAATCCGATGGCAAACACCGAAAATACCGCGATGACGCCGGAATAGCCTTCCAGTAGACCGAATGCCATGCCGGTGTTCTGGTAGAAGGTCAGGTGAAAAACGTCGCCGAGGATCTGGCGCGTTTCGTAGGGATGAAAATTCGCGCGGATGAGCCACTTCGTGGCCTGGTCAAGCACCAATACCACCGCGACCACAATTCCAAGATAGGGTGACACGGTTCGCCTAGGCTTGGCCGGGAGCGCTGTCCAGAACCCCCGCGCAACGGGCGCAGATGAGTCCCGGCGGCGCGGCGATTCGGGCCGGAACATATTTCCAGCAACGCTCGCATTTTTCGCCCGAAACTCGCCCGACCCGGATGTCCCGGTCTCCCGCGGAGTTTGAAAGTTCCACCGAGGAGACGATGAGGATTTCCGGCAGAGAGGATTCGAACATCCGGAGCGCGGATCCTTCGTCCCCGGCCGTCCGGATCGAGACGCGCGCATCAAGCGAACCGCCGATCTGTCCGGACTTCCGGCATTCTTCAATCTTTAGGTTGACGTCCTTTCGGACACGCAGGAGGTGCCCAAACACCTGCTCCAGTTCTTCGTCCGGCGCGACCTGGGGCGGCCGGATTTCCGCGGTCGCCAGGTCCGGGCGGTTCCAGCTTTCCATCGCCTCGTCGGCCGTGAAGGGCAGGATCGGCGTGATCAACTGCAGGATCTGTTCGCAAGCGGTCCAGAGGACGGTCTGTGAAGAACGGCGGCGTTTGGAGTCCGCCGCGTCACAGTAGAGGCGGTCCTTGAGAACGTCGAGATAAAATCCCGACAGGTCTTCCGCGCAGAAATTCCGGAGACGGCGGCTTACCGCCGAGAAATCATAATCGTCGTAACCGGCGAGGCACTCCCGCGTCAGAACCACCAGCCGCCCAAGTAGGTAGCGGTCAATTGGGTCGAGGTCCGGCGCCGGAATGGCCATGCGCGGCTCGAAATCAAACAGCACACCCAGAAGAAAGCGGATGGTATTCCGGATCCGGCGGTACGTGTCCACGGTCTCGGCCAGGATCGCGGGACCCAGACGCACGTCGCCCGAATAATCGCAGGAGGCCGCCCACAAACGAAGAACGTCGGCGCCGTGCTGTTGGACGATCTCCTGGGGCGTGACGACGTTGCCGATCGATTTCGACATCTTCCGGCCTTCGCCGTCCATCACAAATCCGTGCGTGAGCACCTGCCGGAACGGCGCGTGACCCTTGAGCGCGATGGCCACCAGGAGAGACAGCTGAAACCAGCCGCGGTGCTGGTCGGATCCTTCGAGATATAAATCCGCCGGCCAGACGCCATATCTTTTTTCCAGAGCCGCCACATGAGACATGCCGGAGTCAAACCAGACATCGAGAATGTCCTCCTCGCGCCGGAACTTCGCCCCGCCACAGTCGGGACACGTCCAGCCCGCGGGCAGAAACGCGGACGGAGAATCCGAAAACCAGACATCCGCGCCGGCGGGATCGGCCGAGCAGCGGCCGGCAAGATTACGGATCACGTCCGGCCGGAGATGCGCCTTGCCGCACGATTCGCAGTGCACCGCCGGGATCGGGACGCCCCAGGCCCGCTGGCGCGAAATGCACCAGTCCGGCCGCGATTCGACCATCCCGGCGATCCGCTTTTCGCCGGCGGCCGGGACCCACCGGATCCGGGATATCGCCGCCAGCATTTTTTTGCGGAGATCCTCATGGTCGACTTTCAGAAACCACTGGGGAGTGGCGCGGAAGATCACCGGTTTTTTGCATCGCCAGCAGTGCGGGTAACTGTGGGTCATCTTTTCGTGTTTCACGAGCGAGCCGCTGGACTCAAGTTTGTCAATGATGGCGGGGTTGGCGTCGAAAACCGACCGCCCGGCAAATTCGCCGGCGTCGGCCGTCAATTTTCCGGCGGCGTCGACCGGACAGAACGTCGGAAGACCGACTTTCCGGCCGAGCTGGAAATCCTCGTCGCCGTGGCCCGGCGCGATGTGGACGAGGCCGGTGCCGGCGTCAAGCGTTACAAACCCGGCGGGAAAAACGCGGCCGGTCCTGGCGGCGAAGGGATGCCGGTAGGTCAGAGACGTGAGGTCCGATCCCTTCAGGGTCTCCGCCTCCGCGCCGGCCGGAACTCCGGACACGCCCGCGCGGGATTCGGCGACGATCCACGTCTCGCCGCCGACTTTCGCGCGCACATAACGGGCTTCCGGGTTCACGGCGACGGCAAGGTTGGCCGGTAATGTCCAGGGCGTCGTCGTCCAGATCAGTAGAAATGTTTTTGATTCGCCATCAACCGGAAACTTCACGGTGATCGCCGGGGTCTCGTCCTCCTCGTACTCGACTTCCGCGTCCGCCAGCGCCGTCCGGCACCGTGCGCACCAGAGGACGGGCTTTTCGGCGCGCGCGATGAATCCACGCTCGACCAGGTTCGCCAGCCCCTCGAGGATGCCTGCCTGATAGGCGGGATTCATCGTGACGTAGGGATTCTCAAATTCCCCCAGAATCCCGAGCCGCTTGAATTCCTCCCGCTGGATCGACAGATATTTTTCGGCGTAGGCCCGGCAAGCCTTCCGGATCGACAGCTTGTCCCCGCCGGGCCTGCCTTCGAGAGCCTTGAGCTCGATCGGCAGTCCGTGACAGTCCCAGCCGGGCAGATAGGGCGCGTCGAACCCGCGCGAAAATTTGTATCGGACGACAATGTCCTTGAGAATCTTGTTCAGCGCGTGCCCGATGTGGATGTTCCCGTTCGCGTAGGGCGGCCCGTCGTGCAGATAAAACGCGGGCGCGTTTTTCCGGGCCGCGCGGAGCTTCGCATAGACATCGCGCCGCGCCCAAGCCTCCAGCCGCAGAGGTTCCTGGCGCGCCATCTGTCCGCGCATCGCAAACGACGTTTTGGGAAGAAGCACCGTACCCGACAATTTGGATTCAGCCATCGAAGCGCATCCTAGCCCATCCGGGCCGGAAGCTCAAGAACTGGCCTAAAACCACACCCGCACGGAAAATTCGGGGCCGGTCAGGCGGTCACCGGAGATCTTGAGCCGGCGGTATCCGAGCTTGTATTCGAAACGGCCCAGGTGAAGCCCGACGCTTGGCGCGATTTGGAACAAACGTCAGGACTTCAAGAGCCGCCGGGAAGAATGGAGATAATAAAAAAGCCCAAACGCGGCCAAAGGCAGGAGAAGCCGCGTCACAGCGGCAAGAAACCGGAGAGTGCATTCCCTTCGGTGGAATATTTCGGGGCTCAACCAATTTCCGAACCCATACCCAATTCCAAATTCACCCGGGTCGGCCCAGGCCGGCGGGATATGCACGTGGTAGAAAAAGAAATAGCCGGCCAACCCCAGAATCAGAGACGCGCAGAAGGCCCAGCGGAACCCACAAAAAAACTTGCGGGCCGTCAGGCACATGGCCAGGGCCAGGATCGGCAGAAGGCCAAAATTCAGAAAATGAAAAAATCCCCGGATATGGGGATACAGATATGGTGGCGGGCCTTCATATTTGACGGCTCCACCGGACATCGTATGGATCAGATTGCAGATGATCGGCGTCGCCAGGATGGCCAACACGCCCGTCAGGAAAAGAAGCACAACCGGGGCGATCACAAAAAATAGCACGGGATGGCGGCCCAGTATCGTCCGGCGGCGCATCCGTTCGGAGATGACGGCCGCAAGTTTGTCGATGTCACCCAAGTTCTCAAGGGAGATCTGATCGGCGAGGTTGGGATCCATGCCGTCGGCCATGGCATCGTGCTTTCCGTTTTCGCGATGCTCCGATAATTCCGTGATCGCCCGGTCCACATATCCGAGCGGCAAACCCCGGTGGATCAAAAGATGCCGCAGTCGGTCAAACGCCCGCGAATCGCTCACGCATGCCTCCCATGGCGAGAACGATCCCCCGCCTCACTCGTTCCCATTCCGCGGCCAATTTCTCGAGACGCGGGGCGCCCGCGGCGGTCAAACGATAGTAATACCGGGATCTGCCATTCACCTGCCTGCGCCGACTGGCTAGGACACCGTCTTCCTCCAGGGAATGCAGGATGGGGTAGATGCACCCCTCTCCGAACCCCAGGCTCTCTTTCGTCACAGCCCGGATCTCCTTGACCAGCTCGTACCCGTACATCTCCCTCTCGGAAAGCAACCGCAACACCAGAAGCTCGGGCACACCGTTCATGAAATTGGGGTTCGTCTTGACCATGACCTGCTTATACCTTTAACTATGAGGTATGTCAAGGAATAATTTGGGGATTCGTGGGAGTCAGCATGGGGTCATGGGGTCAGACTTAGGTTTATTTGTTTTCGGGGATCTCCGTTTTGATGCGGCCGCCCAATTTTTCATCCGTCATTGTCCCATAACCGTCGATGAACGGCTGGAATTCCGGCAGAACTGCCTCAAGAACATGCATCCCCAGAAAAGTTGGCAGGATGTCGGGCGGGGAAACACCGGCTGGTTCCCACTGGGGAGAAAAATAGGCTCGATACCCCGGCGGGTAATTGTTGCACGACGGGCCGATACGACGTGAAAAAAACATTTGAATACTGTCCTGTTCGATCCATGCCGTCGGTTTTAGTTGACCTTTGTTCCACGGTTTTCTCTGCTCATATATATCCATTCTGCGATGCACAAATAGTTTGAGAACAACGCCGCTGTCGGCATCGAGCATCCGGTTGATATCCTCTCTCCAATCCGGTCGCCACCTCGATTTCTTCGATCTGCGGGCCTCCCATCGTGATACACGTGATGTGGCGTCCGCTACCGACAATTCGGGTGATTCACAGCTGCGAACCTCTGCGTCGATGACGAATCCCTTCAACCGGGCCTCCGGAAGACTCATGTAGAGGATCGACATCGCGTAAACAAAGGTAATCCCGCCAAGTGTGGCGGCAAATATCTTGAGTCGAAGGCGAAGCGCGGCAGAGGCAAGCCCGAATACCAATCCCAACAAAACACCGGTTGGGCCAGTAAAAAAAATTCCAAACAACGGCCCTTGATTGGCGCCGGGGTTAAGGAAAATCGGCCCGAAGAAACCGCACGCAAACCCGACCGACCCCAAGGCCGTCACTCCGACAATGCAAAAAAATAACGTCGACCTGTCAGACTTCAATTGCGCGAACTCTGAAGAAACGCCTTGATTGGGAAGGCTTGGATGTCGTCGAGCCCTGGAGATGCGGCGTTGCCGCCGACCACATACACGGTGTCCTCGACAGAGGTCACGGCGACATGACGGCGGGGGTGATATCCGATTTCGAGCGTTTCCCACCGTGAGGTACGGAAGTCGTATGCGCTGACCCGATCCATCTTTGCGTGGTCGCCAAAACAGACAATCCGGTCTTCAACGAGTACGCAACGATGGGCGCTTACGGCGAACGGCATATCCGGCAACCGTTCCCATTGATTTGAATCTATGTCGTACGACTCGAATGACCGGATGGCCTGGGCGCCATTGTATCCGCCGATCGCGTATATCTTGCGGCCGCGCGCGACCACATCGCACTGGCGCGCAGTGGGCATTGGCGCTCCCCGCGTCCATCGGTTGGTTTGAATGGTATAGATGTCAAGTTGGGAGCCTGGGGTGTCGGGCGAGGCCGTGGAGCCGCTGAAGAATCCCACGGCAGGAGTCCCGCCGACGACATAAATCTTGCCGTCATGAACGACGGACGAAATAAGATACCGTGTCGTCGGGATCGGAGACCCGTGCCGGATCGAACCGTCCGAAGGATCGTATATCTCCAATTCATCCGGAAAGCTGGCCCAAGATCCGCAGCCACCCAGGATGTAGATTTTCCCTTCGAACGCCTCCGCCGTGTGGTAACGGCGCTTGATTAGTCCCGGAAACGTCCTATGGACGCGGCCTGTGGCCGGAGTGAATCTCTCCACGTCGCCAAGATATCCATCAGACCCGTCCCCTCCGATGACGAACATTTCGTCTGCGATCGTGACAGCGGGCATGCCGTACCGGCCCGCGTTGAGATGACCGAAGGAAACCGTGTGTGTTGCTCGGAAGCGGGCTGCGCGAAAGGAGTTGATGGCATATCTGGCGAGGACGAGCAACGCCCCAACGATCAGGATCAGCGCGACGGCGTCCGCCAATCGACTCATCATGGACCGGCGTTCGGCATCAACAGGTCGATCCGATCCGACGTCTCCCATCAGTTGCTCAAGGCATTTTCTAAGCGGATTTTCCACTGGAGAGTTTTTCCTCACTAATTCCACGAATTCCCTATTCCTCCTGATAAACCAACCAATATACAGAGGTCTTTTTGTTCGATCGGATGATATTTGAATATACTCGAGCCTTACGAAGGGCAGTATCCACAATTTTGCATTTTTGATTTCGTCCCACCGCAAAAAATAATTTTTGCCCAAACAGGTAGCGGTCGAGACACCGGCCGGAGTCTGCTTGGTTGGGAATAACAAAATGAAAACCGGTGTGATAATCAGGGCCAACACTGCCATGCTCAATATAGCACCGGCAAACACGAATAGTAGATGGGGCCAGCGGGTTTGCAGGCCGGCTGCCATGAGAGTAGACTCCATAATAATGACGAGAAGTATGCCCAGGATATAGGCCGTCCTGAGCGGTTTCCAAAAGAGCGGCAAAAAGCTGTCTCGAAATATGGTTGTATCAGGAGTCATATTTTTTCCTTCATTTTTTTCTCGTTCTATTCCGTCTGCCTGACAATAGGTTAATTTTTATTCTGAATGAAGACTCCCGCTCTGAGTTCCCATATAGACAGATCCCGCGACCACGGGTCGTCGGCCTGTGGATTCAAACTTACGATGACATTTGAAAAACTGATCGGCAGAGTCGACAGGTCTTTCTGAACCAATCCCATGTGGATATGAGGCCATCCCGATTGGCCCGAGTTTCCGACCAACCCGATCTCTTCACCCGCACGAATACTGTCCCCTGTTTGGACTTTGATCGTCCCCATTTGGAAATGATTTAGATTTATGGATAGGTCTGGATCTGAATCAAGAGCGATCCATACATTGTTTCCTGCCGCTTCAACTTTGTTCAATGGCTTCCTGTCCGGCATATTGTTCGTAACCTTTGTAATTTCTCCGTCAACAGGCGATAGAAATTGCAATCCCCATGTGTAATAGTCTTCGTTATTCTTGCTTCCCCGGTTTTGTGCGGGGTTGAGATGGTCGTCCATGATATAAAAGTCATATCCATGTACATTCACATGCGCTCTAAGGCCGAACGCTCCATTTCCAAGAAACCACTTGTTTTTGAAGGGCACACGGATGCCGAATTCCGGGCGAATTTTATGCGGTGCGGGTGGGTCGAGCGGATATGGCGTTTTGATAAGACGAAAACTCGCGACTGCCGGTCCGTAATCTGCAATTTTTTGAGTCTTTGGGTTCCAAGCAAAAGTGTAGACCCGAATCCAGGGCCGTCCCCGAGGGCCGTCGATTTGCTTCGCCATTTTTTCGGGAAGCAATTCCTTCAGAGACTGAAATGGAATACGAATTTCGACGGCATCCCCAACGACGATTTCGGGCCCTCGGATGACTGTCTCCAGAATGGTTTCTGAATTATTTCTTTCGTCATATACCTTCAATCTATGAACCCCGTCCTGGCCGAACCCTATTTGACAATCGCTTTCGTGTTGGCCGATAAAATCGAGACGAGTATAAAACGTCAAGGGATCTTGAGACGGCCTTCCCCGTGTTTTAATCAGAATCAGGAGTTCATCTTCTCGCGGCGCTATTGAAATATTCACGATATCTCGAGAACCGTCATTTACGAAAGCTTCCCGCGAGGCTTTGAAAGCGGGAATGCCTTTCCAGTCGGTAGAACTACCGTCAACTTTTATCTGTGAGCTTTGCCCACGCAGGCTGTCTATCAGTTTGTATATCTTATCATCGTTGATCGCCTTTTCGGCGTGGGCCTGGGTTCGGATGAATAACATTGTTAAAATGAGGAATGTGGAGATGAGTGTGAATTTGTTCACTTGTTTTTCCCCATAGGATCAGATGCCACGACCGCCATGATAAGCATAAAAGTCATCTTACCCCCACACCTTTTGATAGACCCGTAAAAAATTCAGGCCCAGCAATTTCTTAAGATTCTCCTTCGAGTATCCCATTTCGCGCAGCCGGCGAACAACATGTTTCCAGCGAGCATAGCTGTTTAAATACTTGTCGGTCGTATCATATTCATAGACCTGAATGCCGTCGAGCCAACAGTCGCTCGCCAAGCCGACGTGGTCGATGCCGATCAAGTCGACCATGTAATCGATATGGGCGATCAGATCATCGATTCCGCCGCCCACCATCAGGTCCTCGCCCCGGCGCAGAAAACGGCCGACTGTCACGGCACCGACAACGCCGCCCGTGGCCGCAACAGCCTTTAATTCCTCATCGGACTTGTTTCTTTGGTGTTCTGTAACGGCTTCCGCGTTGGCATGGTTGGCGGTCACCGGGTATTTCGACAGTTCACACACATCCAAAGTCGTTTGGCGACCGCAATGCGATACATCAACAACCATTCCCAGCCGGTTCAGGTTCTGAACCACTTCTTCCCCTAATGGCGTCAGGCCATCGTCATCCCCATCGTCGCACCCGCCGCCCAATGCGTTGCTTTCACTGTAGGTCATTTGAAATATTCGGAGACCTTCTCTTTTCCACTGCTCCAGGCTTTCCATGTTGATCGTCCCCGCCGGAGGTTTTTGGACGTAGTAAATGACGCCATACCGGCCCGACGTCCTTGCATCGGTGATGTCCTTGGATGTCCGTATCACAGTGAATGCGTTTCGATGCGCCCGGATCCAGCGGTTGAATTTGGCGAGCTGCTCCACCAAAACGGTCTGGGCGCCCACGTTAATCCCTGTCAACCTTTTAATTTCTCCGGGTGATTTTGGAACAGCTTCAAGACTCTTCGCGCGCCAATTCACAATCCCGTCGATGACCAGGGATTCATTAAACAGATCGCTGACAAAGCTTGCTTTCCTGAGTTTTTTCTCATCTGCCCAGACTCGATTCATCATTATTTGAGGCCGGAACAGGCAGGCCGCTCCGGCGAGTGTCATCGAGCGTAAAAAATTACGCCTCGAAAAACTATCGCGTTGCATCAGAACCTCCCGGCGTCCTCGAAGGCCCCGTGACCGGGATTCGCTCGCCAATTTCGTACGAGGCCAGAATGGGGATGTGCCAGGTTGAGTAGCGAATGCTGCCGGCGTCCAGTTTGAAGAATTTTTCCGCCTCCTTGAGAGAGCCTTTGGCGATGTGACGGTATGCGAGGAGGCCATACATCGTCGAAAGGTAGCTTTGATACTGCGGCTTGCCGCGGGAGTATTCTTCCAGCTCGGCCTGTTCTTTTCCCTCGACCAGCGCACCCGGCAAGTACCGGTGATAATATTTCCCCGTTGTGGCCTGAATGGCCTGCGCCGCTTGGGGCCAGTTCTTTTGTTTGCAGGCGATGACGTACCGGAAATAATCCAGAAATGGATTCGTTTCACGCGATTTTTTGGCTGCTGCCACGATCTCCTCCACTTTGGCGTAATTCTGCATCAGCATATACGACAGCGCCCACTGGCTGTAGTCATAGGAAATCCAGCTCTTGCGGTCGGGGATGACTTTTTCGTAGAGCATCTGCACCAGGGTCGGATAGGACTCGTCGACATAAAAGGTCAGGGCGTACGTCACAAATTCCCTGCGCGGGTTCGGCCCGGAAAACAGGTCCGGGTCGTTGATGGCGTCCAGGGCCTTCTCATATTCCCCCCGGCGGATGTAGTACGCCGCCAGCGGGAAATGCTTGTCGGCTTGGCCATACCTTTCATCATCGTCCAGATAGCGCCGTTCGGCCTCCTCCGCGTCTCCCAATTTTTCATAACATTCGGCCAGCCCGAGGAGGTTGCTTCCGTTGTTAAACCATTCCATTTTTTCGAATTGTTTCCGGGCGGTTTCCACGTCTTTCAGCCGTTTGAGGTGGATCCATCCGATCTTTGCGGAAAGATTGGCCGCGAATATGTTTTCAGGCCATGCGTCCAGGCAGCGCTCCGCAAACTCGATCGCTTCTTTGTATTCTCCCCGGAATTCCATCCAGGTCGTCAGGTCGAACGCCATGCCCTCCTCTTTCGGGACGAATTCGGGATTCCGGCGGATGTGCTCGATCGCGCGGTCGACTTCGGGACTCCAGATCGAAAAGGCGAACTGAGTTCCGAGCGCCGGATCGTTCTGCGGGTTAAAAGAGGCATCCGGTCCCGCGGACATTTCCTTGTAGGTCGCGACGATCTTTTTTAAATCTTCCTGGTAAGGATTCAGAGCGAGGGAATTGTTCAAAAATCTGGTCGCTTTCCGAAACCAGCCGTACCGGGCACAGAGGAGTCCGGCATGGCGGTAGTATCTCCAGCTTTCGTAAGGATGGTCCTGGACCTCGTTCACAAACGGCGCGCCCCATTCCTCCGGAAGGCCCAAGTTGAGCCGTTCGAGCAGATAGGGATCCCTGACATTGGCGGCGATTTTCCGAAACCGGTCAGCGCCCGCCGACAGCCGGCTCTCCCGGATGTCGGTCAACGCCGCCAGATAATCGAGGATGGGATCTCCGATTTCGGCCAATTCCTCAAGAAATTGTTTTTTCATCGCGTTGGCCGCAAGGACGTTTTCGACAAACTCGTGGCGTGTGAAAACGCCCCGGCGAAAATAGCCGAGGTACAAATTCGTCATCAGCGGCGTGAGAATGGCCCGCGTGTTCCCCAGATTCAGAAGTTTCTTGTATTTTTCCGGCAAGCTCGCGTCACCCGGGACGGCGGCGTCCAACACCATCCACGCGCCGGCTTCGGTCACCTCATGCTTGGACGCCTGTGGGTTGCCGAGTTCAATCAGACCACCGACAGTCAGCATCGGCAGCAGATTATCGTGCCCCCGATCAACCTGTCGTTTGTATGCCTTGACGGCCTCATCCACGTCCTCGGATTCCAGGGACATTGCATACAGCATTCCCAGCCACGGTTCCGATTTGTCCAACCTGCTTCTCAACTCTTTTGGTTTTGACTGGATGTAAAAATCCAACGCCTCCGCCCGGCTTTTCCAGGGTTCGCCGCCGCATTCGGACAATTCCCGCCGGCCGCCCGGTGCGTCACCGGCAAGATAAAAAATCCAGCCCCGGAAAAGGCGGATGGACGGTTCCTCCTGCATCGATGATTCCAGCCAGGCCAGCAGGGCCGCGGCGGAACCGGCGAGTTCATCCGCCACCGCCAAATCGAGATGAACCGCATAGGTGGCAAGCTGGCACAGGGAAAAGAGGGTTGTCTGCACAACGGAAAGAGGAATGGGCGTATCCCCCGCCGCTTCGAATTGCCGATCGAAGTCCGTGAGGTTCAGACCGAGCGTCTGTTCATCGGATTCCGTGATGACGGGACCGGAATCATTCACGATGCGTCGCCGGGCCGCGAAATTTCCTTCTCTCACGAATTTCAGATAATACCCCGAGAACGGCATGTTTTCGGAATGGGTCCGAAGCGCGTCTGACAGGCCGGATTTCCCGAGGTGCCGCGCCGCGGCAATCATGGCGCGCGTCGCCGGGTGGTTTGATTCCGGCTCCCAGACGGCGGGATTTGTCACGGGGGATTCCCCGCACGCCGCGAGGGCCGCGCACAGAACAAGGAGCGGACCGGCCTTTTTCGACATTTCTATTGACGGCACGGCCTTAATGTATTAGTTCTACTAATACAATGTCAAGAGCGCCCTTCAAGGCCGATCCGACGTCGCCGACACCGATTTTTCTGCAGATTGTCGACCAGGTCAAACTCCGGGTCGCGACCGGAGAGCTGAAACCGGGCGACTCCCTGATGACCGTCCGGGAGCTGGCCGAGGCTTGCGCGGTCAATCCCAACACGATCGCCCGGGCCTACCGCGAGCTTGAAAAGGACGGCGTGCTGACGCTCATCCAGGGATCCGGCAGTTTTATTTCGTTCGGATCGAAACCCTCCGCCCGGACCGTCCGGCGCGTCGAAGGACTCTTGCAGTCGCCGGCCGTGGAGGCGAGGCTGGCGGGGCTGGACGGCCGGCAGTTCGCGGGTCTGGCGCGCAAATCCTTTGCCCAGACCCAGCGCCTGGAGAAACGCAAACTTGCCGGATAATCCTCCCGGTCCTGTCGCGGCGCTGGAACAAGTCACCGTCACGGTCCCCAACAAGGGTCATCCCAAAAATATATTGACTGAAGTCTCCTTTTCGATCGAGCCGGGCACGATCTACGCCTTGCTGGGCCGGAACGGCGCCGGCAAAACGACCGCCATCCATGTCCTTCTGGGCCTGCTTAACCCAACCTCCGGCCAGTCTTTTGCTTTTGGCCGGGCTTCATCCGAATTGGGCCGGGATGCGTTCCGACGGATTGGGTATATGCCTGAAGGCCATCCGATGGACCCGGCGTTCAGCATCCGCCACGCGGCCAGGCTCCATCGGCCGCTGTACCCGTCGTGGGATGACGCTTTTTTTTCCGACTGCCTGAAATCTTTTTCCCTGCGGGAAGACGCCCGTCCGGCGCAGTTGTCCCGGGGCGAACGCGCGCTGGCCGCGCTGGCTCTTTGTGTCAGCGCCCGCCCGGATTTTCTGATCCTCGACGATCCCACCCTGGGTCTCGACCAGATCGCGCGTAACCTAGTTTTCGGCGTCGTTCTGAGGGAGCTTGCTGACCGCGGCTGTTCGATCCTCCTCACGACCCACGACATCTTCAGCGTCGCCAAACTCGCAGACCGAGTCGGTGTTCTGCGGGACGGCAGCGTCATTCTCGATGAACCGCTGTCGGACATTCTCGGCGCCGTCCGAAAGTATGTCATTCCCTTCCCGGCCCGCGCTGCGGACATTCCCCGGATTCCCGGCGTCCTTCGGGCGATACAGTCCGAGAACGAGTGGCGCGTGGTGGCGTACTGTGACCGGGCCGAACGGCGTCTCATGGAGTATCCGGGCGTCTCCGTCCACAAGATGAACCTCGAGGAATTGTTCATTGCGATGGTTGAACCCGGATGACGTTCGTTCTGAAAAGAGAATTTCAGTCCCTTCGGCGTGCGATGCTGGTTGTCTTCGCCGGCCAATTTCTGATCTGCGCGTTTTTCTTGGACGCGCTCGGATTCGCCCGGATCGGCGCGTTCCGGTTCAGCGTCCTCATCCTGTCGGAAAACATGATCCTTCCCCATCTCCAGCTTTCGTTTCTGGTCGCCCTGAACGTCTATGCGTGTTGCGCGGGATTGGTCCTGGGGGTCCTGCAGATTCGTCCCGAAACCGCCCACGGAATGTGGCCCGTCCTGCTCACACGGCCGGTTGGACGCGGATCCGTCGGCGCCGGCAAAGCCGCCGCCGGGATTCTGATTTTGCTGGTCACTCTCGGCGCACCCCTGATGGTCTGTACGTGGGTGTCGCTCGTCCGGAGTTCGTTCGCGTCGCCATTCTCATGGATCTTGCTGGTCCCCGCAACTGCATCCATCGTCCGGGGGATCTGCGTCTATCTGCTTGTCTTCTATTACTCATTCTCCCCCCAACGGAATTCGGGGGTGGTGCTCTGTACCTTGTTGGCCTTCGGAATAGTCTTGCTCATGGCCGGCGGCACAACCCAGCCCCCGCTGGGGGATGGATTCAAAATGGGCTTCCCTCTCTTTCTCGCCGCGGTTCTGTTGTGTGTTTCGATGATCCTGTTTGCTCGAAGAACTTTTTTGCAATGGAGCGTTTCGCCTCCAGGCTCAAAGCCCCTCCCGTGGTGGATCACGGCATTCGTCTCAACCGCGTTGACTATTTTTCCCGGCGCCGTTGTGGGTATTTTGCCGGATTTGTTGAATCCCGGGCCGAACCGCGAAATTTCCGTGAAGTCCGACGGCGCCGCCTGGCTGGTCAGCCCGGGCGAAGGCCGTCTGGCGAGGGTATTCGATTTGGAGGGGCGTCCGCTTCCGGAGGTCGCCGGGCCGTGGCCCTATGAAGCGGCGTCCTCAACCATTCGTCTGGATCATCCGATGGAAGACGCCGTCGAACGATTCTCACTCAACGCCAAAGGCACGACGCGTCTCTACGTCCCATACGAGGAAAACGTCTCCTATGGGCATCTGACAGACGATTGGAACTGGTTTCTCGATCCCGGAGCAAATCGAATCGTCGCCTACGATCCCGTGAGCCGCGAACGCATCGGATGGCTTGTTCCGGATGGATTTCATTACGAAACGCCGGCGGGTGAATTCGAGGAGATAGACGATCAGGCGGATTACCTGATCGCCCTGCCGGACAGGCCGAACGAACGTCTTCTGGCTGCGGGCCGCGTCCTCTATCACGTGACGTTCGCCCGGACGCACAGTTCAGCCCGGAAGATTGCTGAATTTGACGGGAACATCCGGCGCATGGGCGCCGGCCTTCTGCGGTTCGACCGGCTGTCCGCGCGCGGATTCTGGGTCGCCCTGCTGACCGATAGCGAACTGACGGCCTTCCCTCTCCAGGAGAATCCCGCCGATGATGACGAACGCTTCGTCATGGATCCTTCGGCCCTGCGCCGGACAAGATTTCCCATCGGGGGCATGTCCGCATCCGACCCTCTCTCCGTCGGCATCTTGGACGCCGGGGGGTTTGCGCTGTTTCAGAGAATGATTCAACACGGACCCCAGCAGATCCTCTATTTTGACAACAGGGGACAGCTCGCCAGGCGGGTTGAAGTTCCCTATGACGCCCCTTCCCATCCTGTTCTCGACGACTTAAAGTGGCTGCCGTTTCCGGCCTGGTGCGTGATCGGATTCGTGGTCGACCGGTTCATCTCGAACGACCCGCCGTCGGCCTTCTTCGAAGGGATGGACCCGGCGTCATACCGTCGCGGCGGGATCGTCTGTTTCATAGCGTTTGCGGCCTGCGCGCTTTTGTTCAGATTTTATGTCCGGCCCATGCTGATACAGACGTCCTTCCCCTACCTGACGCTCCTGCTTTTCAATGTCTGGGGACTGTGGGCGATGTACGCATTGAACCACCGCGAAGGGAGGGGTCGAAGATGAATAAGAGGAAAGGGGGCCTGAAATCCGTACTGGTCTGGATCGGCCTCATTCTGATGTGTGCCACGGCCGCCGACGGGCGTTCCGTCGGCAAAAATCCGCCGGGTTCGCGGAGTGTGGATATCAACAGCGCCGGTGTTGGGGAGCTTAAGACACTGCCGGGCATCGATGAATACCGCGCCAAGATGATCGACGCATATCGATATACGTATGGGGCGTTCAAATCGGTGGAAGATATCCAGCACGTTCCGGATATTTCCGACGAAATCTTTCAGCAAATCAAACACCGCATCTACGTTGACACTCGGACAATGAGTCGGCTCGGGAAGCCATCTCCGAAACGCGCTCCGGCGAAACGCCGCCGGTTGCCACAAGGTAACCGGGCGCCGACATCCCCAAAACTCAACACGGACCCACGCAAGGCAGATACCGTGTACCTGACCTGCGGTCAATGTGGTTCGGAAATATCGTTTCCAGGCACGAAAATCGAGCCGGGCACGTTGGGCCATGATTTTGACAGGTGCTCGCACAGTTGGGCGATGCCGCCGGGATGGTACCGGGCCTATGTCGGCCGGGCATGGAACGGCGAGATTGTATTGGCGCGTATGGGAAAAACTTTGGCCGCGGTGATCTTTGACTCGCAAACCACCTCTGCGCGCGGGCGCGATGCCGACTTCGACCTTCGTTGGTATCTCCGCGAGGATGGGCAGGGACCATTCCGGCCGGATGATCCCGATGTCAAAAAAGGCCGGCTGACCCGAAACTCCGAAGAATACGTCCGAGAAAAGGAAATTATCCTCGGACCGATCCGTTTGGGATGGGAACCGGGCCGGGACACTCTTTCCGGCAATCTCTTGCCGGCCAGAGATATGAATTCCAAAGCTCCGCCCGTTTCCGTTTGTTTTACACAGGAAGCCGATCTTGCCAAAGTTGATCCGACCGCCCCAAATCTGCAATGGCAGACGCGTAAGCAGCCGGGCTTTGCCGAACTTAGAAAGTGGAGCCGTTACGATCACGGCGATCCCAGAAAGTTTGCATTTTTTCGAATCCAATGTTCGCTGTGCCGGTCGGACTTTAAAGTTCCCGGGAAGGCCATCCGCCTTGATATCCGAAGCCACGATTTTAAAAAGTGCGAGCACTATTGGACGGGTGAGAGGGGCCGCCGACAGGCGTTTCGGGGACGAACCAAAGATAAAGAAGTCATTTTGCTCAAACACGGGTCGGCGCTTGGCGTTCTGATTCTCGACGAACAACGCACCGAACCTGAACGCGGTAAATACGAATGGTTCTACTGGAGTGAGCGACCGTCCGGCAAAAAATTCCTCTCCCTCAAAGATACGGGGATTGTGCGCGGGCAGGGCCGTTTAGACCCCAAAAATATTCACATCCTTGTCGGCGATTTTCATGTTTGGTGGTCCGGAAGCGAAAGAGGGCGAGGGTTTTTGTACCCTGGAAGTTATCGACTCGATGGAACAGCGACGTTCGCAGTGGCCTTCACCGGCCGAACCGATATTCATAAGATTGATCCCGAAGATCATGATTTATCCTGGCAGGGATCGATCGACTCCGATCCCACGAGAACGCCCGTGCGGAAGATGGATGTGACCGAGGAAACGCCCTCGCCAAAATGATGGATCCAAAAAGCCGTGCATCCAGGGGGTTGATCTATGGACTCAACGGATTTCTTGCCCTGGGGTTTCTGGCGAGCGCCCTGTGGAGCGTCTACCAATCCGTGCTGGATCCGGCGTTTCCTTTTCCGAAATGGCATCTTTTCACAGCGGCCTACGCCGTCTATCACGCTCTGATTCTCGCCGTATTAATGAAGGACACAAAATGGACGTCGCGACTCATCACATTTGATTCCTGCCTGACCTTGGTATCGCTCCTTTTCACAATCGTCGCGCTCGGATACATGATCGGCCTCAGCCCTGGTCGATACGTGTACAGATTGCTCGGACCGTACGTTTTTGTGCTCCTGATTGTCAGGGCCATTGTCGCTGTCTCTTCAATCCTGTATTTCCATCCTTTTTCGCGGGCCAGGCTTTTCGGTAAAGCAGGGCTGGCGCCGGTCTTTGTAATCGCGGGCATTGTCATCTTTTGGTTTTCCGGCGGTCTCCGATTTATTGATAAATACATCCTGGGCCACGATCATGCCCGGCGACACCCGGACCCCGCGTGCAAGGCGTTGGCCGAAGAACTCTTCTCAAAAATCGCCTGCGACGATGTTCGAAAGAAGAATAAACAAAAGGAAACACAGGAGATTGTCAAAGGCGGGGAGACTCACACCGTCAACATCCACTACGCCTATTCTTTTACCGGCGTTTTCGTGAAAAATTCAAAGGCGGGGCATGGAATGAAAGGCGAGTCAAAAAATATTGTGAGGGGAAGATGGAAACAAGATGATTCTTTCCCCCCTCACCCGTCCGCCTTGGGCGGATGGCCTCTCCCCCCTTCAGGGGGAGATGGGATGGTCTATGGAGCGGGATTTGTGGTAGGGTGCTGCCATGTTCCGGCGACTTGCGGGGGGAGTACTCCTGTGCCTGCTGATGTGTGGAACGCTCCCTGCGGAGACTCTGCCCGGGGCGCCGAACGCGCGGAATGTGATGGCGCTGGTGGACGCGAATCTGGGGCCGGCCGATGAAGTGAGCGTGGCGTCCCTTCTGCTTATTCATCCCAACGGCCAGCAGAAGCGGTGGCGGATCAAAACCTTCTATCAGCGCGCGCCCGAGAACAACATGGGCGCGGTGCTTCTCAGGTTTCTCGAGCCGAATGATCTCAATGGCATGACTCTGGTGAGCATCAACCAGCCGGCCGGAGAAAATTACCAATGGCTTTATCTGCCGGCGTTCCGGAACCCCAAGATTCTTTCCGAGAGCGGCAAAAGCGATTACGTTTTCGGCAGTGACCTGACCTATGAGGATTTCGTGCCGTTTGTCCTCGACGACTACGCATTTGAAACCATCCGGGAAGAAAATCTGGAGGGCCGCCCGGCGCAGGTCATCCGGGTGACGCCGACGGCGGAGACGATCAAGTCCCGCGCGGCCTACGACCACCAGCTTCTGTGGGTCGACACGGAACGGCTGGTGCTCCTGCGCGCCGATTATTTCGACACGCTCGGCCGGCTCTTCAAAACGTCGACCTGGTCCGATTTTTATCGGCCGGACGGACGGCACTGGCGCGCGCGCCGCCGGGCCGTCTTCAGCCCCCTGCGTCCCCATTGGACGGAAATGACTTTCGAGGATGTTCAAATCAACCGCAACCTGCCTGTGGACTTCTTCACCGAAGAAAACGTGACCTCTCTGCGATGACGCGAAAATACATCCAGTTCCTGCATAGAAACCGCGGCAAGGTCTCTTTCCTGATGGTCCTGATCACGGCCGCGCTCGGTGGCGGCCTCTGGCATCTGACGTATCCGAACCTTCAAGTCGACACCTCGGACGACCTCTTCATCGAGACCCAGAACCCGGAACTTCTGAAGTACCGGCAGAATGTCCAGGAATTCGGGGACGACCGGTTTCTCATCGCTCTGCTCGAGTTTGACGACGTCTTCACCCCCGAGAACCTCGCAATCTTGTCGAAAGTTTCCACCGCCGTCGAGCGCCTGCCGGGAACCAAACGGGTCACCAGCCTGACCCACGAACCGATGTACAGGGGTTCGGGCAGGACACTCGAGGCCTACCGGATCGGCTCGCGGCCGCCTGGAACAGATGAGGAGGCGTCGCGTCTGCGGCAGGCTGTTTTGGACGACCGCCATTTCGTCAACCATCTGATTTCCGCCGACGGCCGCTACGCGGCGGTGATCGTCCGGACCTGGCCGCACATCCGCGCGGTCCAGCTCGACTATCTGACGAAGCGGTTCAAGGACGTCTTCAAACTGGAAGCGCCGAAGGTCCCGGTCCACTTCGCCGGCGGGCACCTCCAGACCGTCGAGCTCCACCAGGCCATGCTTCGGGAAATGAAACGTCTTCTTCCCCTCACCGCCCTTGTCATTGGAATTTTTCTGTTCTGGATATTCCGGACTGCCGCCGGCGTTCTGCTCCCGCTCGGACTCATGCTCATGTCCCTGGTCTGGATGTTCGGCGTGATCGGATGGCTTGGCCGGTCCCTGACGCCCATCGACGTCATTTTGCCGACCGTCCTCATGACGCTCAGCACCACTTACTCCCTGCAATTTCTGACCCGGTTGTCGTTCTATGGGGACTGCGAGGAGGACCCGGTGACGATCTGTGAAAACGCCGCCGCCGACACGTTTTTCCCGCTGGTCCTGGCGCAGTTCACGACGATGATCGGGATGGCGTCTCTCTGTCTGACCGACATCCCGGCCATCCGCCAGTTCGGATTTTTTTCCTCCCTGGGACTTTTCTGCACCTCGGTCTGCCTGTTCACATCGCTCCCGCTCCTGGCGTTCCGGGTCCGCGTGGGAACCGTCACGCCGTCGCGGACGAGCGGCTGGATGAAGTCCATCGCCGAGTATTCCCAGATGTTTTACAGGAACAAAGGCCGGACCCTCGTGTTCACATTCGGCCTGACCCTGATTCTTTCTCTGGGGCTCCTGTCCTTGCGTGTGGAAAATGACCCCAAACAATTTTTCAAGGAAGACGCGCCGGTGCGTCTCGGATTTCAGATGCTCGAAAAACACCTCGGCGGGGCGCTGTCCCTGTCGGTGGTGGCGGAGGGCGGCTCGCCCGCGTCGATGAAAAATCCGGAAACCCTCAGAGCCATCGAATCCCTGCAGGCCTTCGCTGCGGACCAGCCGTACGTCCTGAAAACCTTCTCCTTCGTCGACACCGTCAAGCGCCTGAACCGCGCGGTGCATTCGGGCGACCCGGCCCTCGAAAAAATTCCGGACGACCATCTTGAGATTTCACAGCTTCTCCTGGTGGCCACGGTCGGAGACGACCCGTCGCATTTTGACCGTTTCGTCAACTACGATTACGACCGCTCACGGATCGAGATCCGCGTGGAAAACGTCAGCTCGCCGGAGATCCTCGCGCTGGCCGACCGTCTCAACGCCTACATCCGGGAAAACTGGCCCGAGGACCTCAAGGGCTACGTCACCGGGGACCTCTACATGGCCTGCCGGGCCAATCAGGCGATTCTGAAGGGCCAGATCCAGGGATTTCTCGGGACCGCGCTCGGCATTTTTCTGGTGATGTGGGTCTGTTTCGGCGCGGCCAAAGTCGGTTTCCTGGCGATGATCCCGAACATCGCGCCGATCACCGCGGTGCTGGGCGTCATGGGTTATCTCGGCATCCGCATCGACATCGCCACGGCGCTCTTGGCGTCTGTCGCGCTCGGCATCGCCGTCGACGACACCGTCCATTTCATCGTTCACTATATGCGGAACATCCGCGCGCGGCCGCAGGGGCGGCTGGCGGTGCGGGAAGTCGTCAGCGGGGTGGGCCGGGCGATGCTTTACACGAACGCGGCGCTGGCGGTCGGATTTTCGGTCCTTTTGTTTTCCGAATTCGAGCCGGTGCGGCTCTTCGGGTTTTTCATGGTCATCGCCATGATCATGGCCTGCTTCGACGACTTCGTCATGATGCCCGGCCTCCTCGGCTGGATCCCCCTGGTCGGCATCTGGGAATGGTGGCAGATCAAGTTCAAATCCGACGTCACGCGCGGCATCCCGCTATTTTTAAATCTTTCAGAATCCCAGATCAAAAAGATCGTGTCCCTCGGTCGGATGATGACTATACCCGAAAACTGGCCCCTCATGCAGGAAGGCTCTCTCGGCGACGAAATGTTCGTGATTCTTGACGGGTCGGTTTCCATCCTCAAATCCGGCCGCGTCGTCACCCGCCTCGGCCGGGGCGAGACCGTCGGCGAAATGGGCCTGATCAGTGAGCATCCCCGTAGCGCGGACGTTCTCGTGAACGAGGAGACGACGGTTTTCGCGTTCGGCTACGAAGCCCTCGAGCGGATGGAGCGCCGGTATCCGCGCCTGGCCACGCGCGTTCTGCACAACCTCTCGGCCATCCTCAGCCGGCGGCTGGCGGCGACGACGGAATTACTTCGGTAGGGAAGGCCTTCAGACTGGATTCCCGCTTTCGCGGGAATGACGGCGAGGACTGCAGCTATCAGCTAACGAATATCGGAGATCGGAAAAAGTCTTGCCCACGTATAAAGAAACAGCAGGTTCCAGAGGCGCTGGTCGTTTTTTCTTCGGCCTTCGATGTGGTCCCGCAGGAGGTTCCGTGCGGCGTCCGGCTGAAAGAGCGTGCGGAGAGGTTCCGGGGGCCGGTCCAGGGCTTCCTCTGCGAATGACTTGAGTTCCTTTCTGAACCAGTGTTCGAGCGGCACGCCGAATCCCATTTTGCCGCGGCGCAGGAGGCCTGGCGGGAAAAGGTCCGAGAACGCGTTTTTCAAAAGATCTTTTTTTCTCCACCCCGGCATTTTCAGTTCCGGCGGCAGGGACATCGCGAATTGGATCACGTCCTGATCAAGAAACGCCGACCGGGTCTCCAGTGAATTTGCCATCGACGCGATGTCGACTTTCACCAAAATGTCCTCCGGCAGGTAGGTCTGAAGATCCAAATATGAAAGGGCCTGAACGAGCGGCACGTCCGTCCGGAATGCCGACCGAAGGTACGACTCGGCCAAACCTCCCTCCCGCTCCGTCATCCGCCGCCGGTGATTGGCCGTGTAGAGGCCGGCCTTGTCGGCTTCCGAGAAATGAGAAACCGCGTCGAGGTACATCGCCAGATCTGTGCCGCGTCCGCTCATGTCGAGGAGGCGCGCGGCCTGCCTGGCGATTTTATTTTTTCGAAGAGGGCGCAGGAGCGCCATGGACAGATTTCGCAGAGACGCCGGGATTTTCCCCAATGCCGGCGCCACGCGCATCGCGAGGTACCGGTTGTATCCGAGAAACCCTTCGTCTCCGCCGTCACCGGACAGCGCCACCGTGACGTGCCGCCGGGTCTCCCGGCACAGGTAATACGTCGGGATGGCGGAACTGTCGGCGTAGGGTTCGCCGTAGTGCCGGACGAGGGTGGGAAGAAGCTCGATCGCGTCTGGCCGGACGACGAATTCCCGGTGATCGGTGGCGTGAAATTCCGCGACGCGCCGGGCGTGGGCAAGTTCCGAATAATCGGATTCTTCAAACCCGATTGAAAATGTTTTGACCGGCTGGTCCGCACAGCGGGACATCAGGCCCACCGTGATTGACGAATCGATTCCGCCGGAGAGAAACGCGCCGAGCGGAACATCCGAAATCATCCGGATCCGCACCGCCTCCTGAACTTTCTCCCGCAGGGTCTCCACCGCCTCGCGCCGGTCCCACTTCCGCGGCGCAGGCGTTACGTCCCAGTATCGCTCGATCCTCTCGACGCGGCCTTTCCGGGCGATGAGGAAGTGTCCGGGCGGAAGTTTCCGAATGGACGTGTAGATGGTGCGGGGCGCGGGAACATACTGAAGACTCAGGTAGAGGTCGAGAGATTCGATATCCAGAACGGGAGAGACATCCGGCGCGGCGAGGAGAGCCTGGAGTTCCGACGCGAAGAAAAGACCGGACGGCGTTTCGGCGTAGAGCAGGGGCTTGACGCCCAACCGGTCCCGGGCCAGAAACAACGTCTCCGACCGGGTGTCCCAGATCGCGAAGGCGAACATCCCCCGGAGATGCTCCAGCATCCGGGGACCGTAATCCTGCCAGAGGTAGAGGAGGACTTCCGTGTCCGAGCGTGTCGCCAGCCGGTGGCCGCGTGCTTGAAGGTCTTTTCGGATATCCAGGAAATTGTAGATCTCCCCGTTGAAGACAACATGGATGGTCTTGTCGGCGTTGGCCATCGGCTGATCGCCGGTGTTGAGGTCGATGATGGAGAGCCGCCGGTGAGCCAGGCCCGCTTTGGCATCCACATAAAATCCGCCGGCGTCGGGACCGCGGTGGACGATCCGGTCGGCCATCCGGGAGAGAGTCAATTTGGGGTCGGAAGGAGGTTGATTCCACAGCCAGCCGGCGATCCCGCACATTATGTCAACCTGCGCTTGAGAAGGATATTTTCAAAAAACCCCCAGCTTTGACTAACCTTTCCATCGCCGCATACCGACCTGTTGAGTAAGGAAGGGATTCCGACAAGCCATGGAGGCGGAAAGTGATCAGGGAAAGGATCAAAGACATGGACGTTTCAGTCATCACAGACCCCATTCAAACACAATCTCCGTCGATCGTCCACCCGGGAACCCCGTCTGACATGCCCCTGGGACACGGCGCCCAGCCGACGGTGGACATGCTTCGCCGCCTGGCTCCAAACTCCGCGGATGTCGTCCTGGACTATATTGACGATCACGCCCGACGCTTGAAGGCCACGGCCGATTCGTACGCCCCGCCTGCGCCACCGGCGCGCGGAAACTCAACAGATCAAGAAGCAGGCCTTATTACTGCTTATCCCCTGTCGGGGCATTATTCCATAGCGTCGCCCGTCGCTTCCTCCGGTAACCAACCCGGGGGAAGCGCGGGCGCCCATTACTCATCTTCATCTTATTCGTTTTCCCCGACAGGCGCGATCCCGGTTTCGGGATCCGCATCTACGAAGGCACCAGTTTCGGTGTCCCTAGTGATATAGGTGGCGTCCCATGAATATCCAAAACGTGACGCTCTCCGACATCAGCCAGAGGTACTACGCATTCGCGCAGCAGATGAATCCAAGCGCGTTGCCGGACCCCGGGTCGATCAAGGTTGAGCCGAGCCAGGACAGTGGGAGCGGCACCCTCGTAGACACGTACGTGTAGGACTTTTATCCCCACGCACCATCGTCTTAAAGGGCGCGCCCTTTGATCCGGGCTCCCTTGCTAAGTCGAGTTGCAGGTTTTCAGGTTCCGCCGGGAACGCGAAAACGAATCCCAGGCGAAACTAAAACCTGCAACTTTTTTTTTAGAGTTCGGCCAGAAAACTCGCCGCGCCGCTCCAGCCTTCCACTCCGAAATTCTCCGCAACGGTCTGCCCGATGTCCCAGAATCCCTGGCGGCGGCCCAGATCGACGAGACGCGTCATGCCCGAATGCCAGGCGAGCAGCGGGACCAGTTCCCGGGAGTGGTCGGTGGAAGGCGTGGTCGGATCGTTTCCGTGGTCGGCGGTCAGGATCGCGAGGTCGGTTGGTTTCATTTTTTTGAGAAAGCCGCCGAGGGCCGTGTCGAACTCCTTCAGCGACGCCGCAAACCCCTGAACATCGTTCCGATGGCCGTAGAGCATGTCGAAATCGACGAGGTTGAGAAATGCGAGCCCCCGGAATTTTCCGTCGGCCAGATCGGCCAGCTGCTTCATTCCTTCCGCGTTGGTCTCCATCCCATAGTGGCCGGTAATTCCCCGCCCGGCGAAAATGTCGCTGATTTTTCCGATGCTCAGCGAGTCGATCCGCGCGGCCTTCAGGCGGTCCAGCAGAGTGGGCTCTGGCGGTTCAATGGAATAATCATGCCGGTGCGGCGTCCTCTTGAACTGTCCGGCCGGGCCGGTGAATGGCCGGGCAATGACACGGCCCACCCGGTGCCTGCCCTGGAGAATGCGCCGGGCGGTTTTGCAGATCGAGTACAATTCCTCCAATGGAATGACATCCTCATGCGCGGCAATCTGGAATACGCTGTCGGCGGACGTGTACACGATCGGCCGGCCCGTCCGCACGTGTTCCCCGCCGAGTTCCTTGATGATGTCCGTTCCGGACGCGGCCTTGTTCCCCAGGACCTTCCGGTCGATCTCCTTCTCGAATGCGTCGATGATCTCCGGCGGAAACCCGCGCGGATACGTCGGAAAGGCATCCTTGACCACCACCCCCGCCATCTCCCAGTGGCCGCTCGTGGTGTCCTTGTTGGAGGATTTTTCGATCATCACGCCGTAGGCCCCGGCTCGCGCCCGGGCCGGGTTCACGCCCTGAATGGATCCGACCCGTCCAAGTCCCATGGCTTCCAGCGTCGGAAGCGACACCCCGCCGACCGCCCGTGCGATGTTGCCGAGCGTATCCGATCCCGAATCGCCAAACGCGGCGGTGTCCGGGGCCTCGCCGCAGCCGACGCCGTCCAGAACAATCAGAAAAACCCGGGAGAACTTCATAACAGGATTTCCGGCTGTATCGGAGACTTGCAGCTGTTCAGGCCGTCATGCCCGCGAATGCGGGCATCCAGACCCATCGGCAAAAGACTGGATTCCCGCTTTCGCGGGAATGACGAAGAAGGCTGTATGGCAACACTGACTTAGAGGGAGGATAATTCCTGCTTGAGCCGCAACCCGACTTTTTCGATCAACGAAAAAATATCGGCGCGGTCGCCCTCGATCTCGAATTGGCCGACCGACGCCATCGTCGGGGAAAGAAACCAAGTGGTGACTTTGAGCTGAGGCCCGGCCTCGCTGAATTCGCCCGTGATGATAAGATCGGCGGTCAGGCCCCGGTCCCGGTACCAGGCCGGATCGAACGTGACGTCGGTCTGTTCCCGGTCGACGAGCTGAATACTTTTGACTTCAATGACGTCGAATTTTAGAATGTTCGCGATGCCGCGCTCCAGCCACGCAAATTGCCCGCCGGCGGTCTTGTCCTTGTAATTGAACAGTGCCACCCGGCGCCCGCCGGGAACCCAGTTTGAAGCAGGCGGAGCGGCCGTAGCGGCCGGAGTGGCCGGCGGAGTCTGGGCCGGAGGCGTCCACTCGGCTTTTGAGGCCGAACCGGATCGGGACATCAGGCCGGGGGACTTCAGCTTCGGCGACGAGCCGGCCAATGTCGGCGACGGAGGCGGCGCGATGGACGGCTTGGCGGGTGGCGGCGCCGCCGGCGGCGGAGTCCAAGCCGGCGCGGAAGTCGGCGCGGGCGGCGGCGTCCAGGCCGGCGCGGAAGTCGGCGCGGGCGGCGGAGTCCAAGCCGGCGCGGAAGTCGGCGTCGAGGCCGACGGCCATGAAGCGGTTGGCATGGCGGCGGGAGCAGGCATGTGGCCGGAAAAGGCCGGGCTGGCGTCGGAGGATTTCACCTCAGGCCAGGTCTTGCGGAACGTCACTTTACCGTCCCATTCGCCCTGATTGAGCAACACAACGAAACCTTCCGGAGAGGCGGCCGACGTCATGATGACGTCGGGTTTGCCGTCGCCGTTGAAATCGGCCACGAACATTTCCGCATAGGCTGATCCGCTGAAAAACAGAATCGGAATGATCCCGGTCAGGAGCCTCGACATAGGTCCAGCACGAACATTACTCACCATGCGCGGGCATTCTAACGAAGCCCCGGAGGCTTGTCAAGTTTTTCCCGGCGCTCCCGGGAGAAATCCCGGTAGGGCGGGGTAACGATTGCGGCGTAGAGGTCCCGGGATTCCTGTGAGCGGCCCTGTTCCTCCAGAAAACGCGCGAGGAAAAATTTTCCGCGGTCGCCCCGGCGGGCGGCCTGCCGGAGTATTTGTTCCCCCTGCTCGGGAGATTTCGTCCGCGCGAGGGCCATCCCCCAGGCCAGGATGAGTTCGCCCGGGTCCGTGCCGGGACCCGCGCGGTCCAGATGCCGGAGCGCCTCGGCCGGCCGGCCGCGGATGAGTTCCAGCTGGCCAAGCCGGAGATGCGCCGACACACTCCATGCGGTGTCCGCCGTCACCCGATCGAGCGCGATCTCGGCTTCGTCATAAAATCCAAGACGCAGGAACGCGACTGCCTTGAGATACAATCCCTCCGGGTGCGCAATTCGGCGTAGAATGGAATCGCAGAGTCCCACCGCGGCCTCCAGGTCCCCGGATTCCAGACGCGATCTCGCGGCGTCAAGAACTGAGCGAGTCCAGCGGTCCATCGGGCGGTCCTTACCGCCTTCCGGACGAAGAGGCTCTCCCACGATTTTTTTCAGAAGGGTTTCGCTTCGCCGCTCCAGTTTTTCCGGCCGTCCGGATTCCGCTTCGAGAACGGCCTCAAAGAGACCGCCCGGCGGGACAAACCGGGATGCTTCCTCGTACTGGCCCGCCCGGAACCAGTACCACGCCGCACGGATCTTGTCGGAACGGTCGCCGGCCGATTTTTCCTGCCAGGCCGCCGCCATCCCCCACTGGCCAAGCGACGCATACAGGTCTGAGAGCGCTCGCATGACGTTTGAAGGTTTCGGTTCGAGATCCGACAGGATCTGAACGGCGCCGGCGGGATCCTTTTCGTCCCGGAGCAATCCGGCAAGACCAAGCGCGGCCGCCGCATCCCGCGGATTTTGGGCGAGAGCGCGGCCGAAGGCGGCCCGCGCGGCGGATTTGTTGCCCAGAGCCAGTTCTATCCGGCCCAGGAGCGAATTCGCCTCCGGAACGACCGGGCCGGGGCCGGCGGACAGAACGGATTCCAGGATTTCCAACATTCGCGCGGCGGATGAAAAATCGCCGGAAGCAATATTCGCCCGGATCCATGACAGCTGTTCTTCGACGGCGCCCGGCGGAGGCGCGGGCACGGGAGGGACTTCCTCCGGAATGCGGTCCTCCTTTTTAAGAGAAGCGGAAAATTTCCGCTGTGCGAAAATGAGTTTGTGAGTTTCCTCCTGATGGAGCGGCCGGAACCGCTTCAATCGCAAATACAGCCGGATCACATCGGACATCCGGCGGTCCGACAAAGCCAGGTCCGCGGCCAGCGCAATCTGATCTGCGGTCATTTCTCCTCCGGGAGATCCCCTTCCCGCCTGGGCGGCGTCGATGGTTCGACGGACCGTCGCGGTTTCTCCGAGTTCGAAAAGCCGCCTGCCGACGACGTAGACGGGCGCGCGGCCCCAGAGAGCGAGAATCGGGTCCGCGCCCATTTTCCGAAGAGTCTCATCCGCCTCGTACCACCGTTCCATCCGAATCAGCGTCCGCGCCAGACCGGCCAGGACGGTCGGAGATTGCGGGTCGAGCTTGAATGCCGCCAGATACAGGCCGTAAGATTCCTCGATTTTGCCGGAGGACTCCAGCCGCGATGCCAGCAGAACTTGCGCCGAGACCGATTGCGGCATCACGCGGGCGATCCGTTCAAGGAGAGTCACGGAAGCCGCCGCGGCGGATGGAAGCCATTTTTCGATCCGGGTCATTGCGTGGATGCGGTCGGGGGCCGGCATCAATCCCTCCAGAGATTTCACGTATTCTTCAATGGCTTCGGCGACGGATCCCTTCCGGTCCAAAAGATCAGCCAGAAACAGACGCGCCGTCGCGAGATCGAGGCCGCGCCGGAAAGATTCCTGAACGGAAGTCAGCGCATCAACGGGCTTGCCGGCCGCGGATTGCATCCGGGCCAGCCGATATAGAAATTCCGGATCGGACGCGAGCGCCGGAAATTTCCGGCGCATGACCGACATGACATCAAGAGCTTGCGAGGAGGACTTCCAGAGTTCGAGGACATCCAGATAATCCTGGTGAAGTTGATACTGCTCGGTCTCGGCCAGGACGGTTTTGAGAATGTCGAAGGATGTCTGCACAGCGCGGCGGTGCGCCGGGGCAAGGACCGCCGGCGCGCTCGTCGCCGCAAGACCCATGATCTGCCGGGCCGCTCCGGTCTGATGGGCCGGACTGCCCACTTGAAGAAGGGTTGTCAGGTCCGTGAAGCGCTCATCGATGGCCGGCTGGTCGGACGCGCCGGGCGGAGGCCTTGCGCCCGAAACACCAACCCATTTGGAGAGAATGTCCTCGTTGCGGCGGAACTGGGGAAAAGCGTTGAGCAGCGCCCGCGCGGCGGCGGCATCGCCTTTTTCCAAATGCACGTCGATCAGCCAGAGCGCGGCCTCCGGATCTTGCGGGGTCATCCGGTGCAGGTCCATCAGGCGGGCCTCCTCGGCGGACAACGACCTCTGGGACCGCACGGCGCGGAGATAGGATTTCAGCGGACCAGGTCCGAGAGATGCGCCACCGAGCCGCAGAGCCGCCAGATATTCTTTTTCCGCCTGGGGTAGAACGCCGCCGCGGAAATATGCTTCCCCCAGCTCAAAATGCAGAACCGGAGAATCCGGCGCCGCGATCAGCTCGCGGACCAGCCGGGAAAGCGGGCGGGCGGCGTCGCCGGGGGATGAAACCCCGGACGCTGGAAATACAAACAGGATGAGAGAAACCGCGCCGGCGGCGAGGATCGTCAGCGCGCGACCCAAAGACGGTCCTCCAAGGTTTCCGGCGGGACTTCGAGCGGGATTTTTTCACCGGCGTTGACGGGAAGTCCGGGCGGGTCCGTTTCACGCAGGAGGACGATGCGGCGGGAATCCTCATCCCGCGCGAGTTCAAATCGGGTCGCCCGGAACACCTGTATGGGAGACACGATTCGAATTGTCACTTCGACCTGATCGAGCCGGGAACTGAGCCGAACAACTTGGCCGATTTCCACAGGCGCATCGTCTCCTTGACTGACGATCCGATACACCGGCGCGCCGATCTTCAGGCCGTCCACGGTGCGCGCGTGCAGAACCAGCTCGCGCGGCTCCGGCGTTTCCACGGCCGGGCCGCAGGCAACGGCGAACATCATCAGCGCGGCAAGGCCTGCCCGGAACGTCACGCGGAAAGACCCCGCTCCAAGCGGAAGAGATACTTGCCGTCTTTTTCCGACACGATCACCCCTTCGTCGATCTCGAGACTTTCCTTCAGGCGGTAATCCAGGATCTCCCCGAGGACTCGCGTGCCGCTGTCCAGCTCACAAATGCCCAGCACGAGCGGTGGCGTGAATCCGTCGGGCGTGACGAAAAGCGTGGTGAAGGTTTTCAGTTTTCCGCGGCCCTCCACGTAGATCCGCTCCGTCCGGCCACGGCAGGCCGAGCAGTAGGCCCGGACCGGGACATATTGCTTGTGGCATTTTCCGCAGATGGAAGCCTCAAGGCGCGTTTCGAGGGAGCCGCCCGCGCCCGGACCCGGGGTCAGTTCGGGACTCATCCGGTTTTCTCCAGAATGGTCACGATGTTGCTGGTCGCCATGCCGCCGACGCTCTGCGTGAGGCCGTACCTCAAAGGTTTCCCGACTTGGCGCGCGCCGGCATGGCCGCGCAGCTGCCACACGATTTCAATGATCTGCGCCAGGCCGGAAGCCCCGACCGGATGGCCGCGGGCCTTGAGGCCGCCGGACGGATTCACGGGCAGAGGTCCGTCAAGGGCGGTTTCACCCTTCAGAATTTCTTTCCAGCTGGTTCCCGGATCGAAAAACCCGACGTCTTCGCAGCCGATCAGTTCGAAAGGCGTGAAAGCGTCGTGGATTTCGGCGATGTCGATTTTCGAGGGCTTGATCTCGGCCAGTTTGAAAGCCTTCTGGGCCGCGACCCGCGTGGAGGAAAAACTGGTCAGGCTCTCCCGCTGGGCCAGAGAAACATAATCCGTGCCGTGGCCGATGCCGGCCACGCGGATCGGCGTTTTGTCGGTGGTCATCACCATCGCGGCGGCGCCGTCCGACATGGGACTGCAGTCATAGAGCCGCAGGGGGTCGGCGATGACTTTGCTTGTCTCGACCCGGGCGGCGTCGACCGGGAACTGGAAATGGGCGTAGGGATTTTTAACGGCGTTCCGGTGATTTTTGACCGCGACATACGTTAACGCCTCGCGCGGACAGCCGCTGGCGTGCATGTAGGCCCGGCAAACCAGCGCCGCAAGCGCCGGCATCGTCCCGCCCTGGCGGCGTTCCTGGGGGGACAGGACTTCGGAAAGGATCCGGGTGGCGGCGGCCGTGCCGAGGGTCGTCATCTTCTCGCCGGCGAGAACCAGGATGTTCCGGAAGAATCCGCTGGCGAGCGCAAAAAACGCGCCGTCGAAAATCGCGGCGCCGGTCGAGGAGGCCGTTTCGATGCGGATGGTCGGCTTGGGAACAAGGCCCAGGTAATCGGTGATGAAGGCGGAAATATTGCTTTCACCCGTGAAGGACTCCGGGCTCATGGCGCCGACCACGACCGCGTCGACGTCCTCCACGGCGGCGTCCGACATCGCCTGCACTGCGGCTTCGTACATCATTTCCTCCAGCCGGGACTGTGTCGGGCCGAATTTCGTCATCCCGACGCCGCGGATGTAGACGTTGCGCATGGTTAGTTGGCGGGAGGCACGCGGCGCGCGGCGGTCAAGGGCGGGATCAGAGCGTCAAAATGTCCGAACAGCCGCACAGGGGACAGCTGGAAGGCTCGACGTCGTCGTTGGCGTCGTAGGAGACCGTGTCGCTCAACTCGTCTGCCTCATCATCCATCCCCGATTCCTTGACCTTCCACTTGTAGCCGCATTCCTCGCAGCGGTAGGAAGCCGCCGTACTGCGCATGTAATCGTCGGAACTGTTCAGATCGTCTATGACGGCCATTCGGTCCCCCTTCCCTGGTGATTAATCGTCAAGATCACAGCGCGAACAGTCCGACGGATCTCCGGAACAGGCCGCGTCCCCGTCGGCGTCGGAATCGCCGCTTCCGAAATCAGAGTCCCCCGAGTCTTCTCCGCCGACAACCGCGAACCGCGAAAGCTTCTTCTCGACTTTGTCACTGCCGCAGGCCGGGCAGACAACGCCCTTCCAGGACATGCTGGGCAGCAGTTTCTGGAACGGTTTCCGGCAGGACGGACAGTTGAATTCATAGATCGGCATGTCTCATCACCTCAACGGAAATTATCTATAACGAATCGGCGGGAGTCAATCCGAGGCGATCCAGCGGGCGGCGTCGATGGCCCAATAGGTCAGGATCAAATCCGCCCCGGCGCGCTTGATGGCGGTCAGAATTTCCAGCGCCGCCCGGCGCTCGTCGATCCACCCCTTCACGGCGGCCGCTTTCACGAGACTGTATTCGCCGCTGACATTGTAGGCCGCGATCGGAACGTCGAATTTGGAACGGGCGGCGCGGATGACGTCCAGATACGCCAGCGCGGGCTTCACCATCACCGCGTCGGCGCCTTCCGAAAGGTCCATCTCGATCTCCCGAAGCGCCTCCCGAACATTCGGCGGGTCCATCTGGTATCCCGCGCGGTCGCCGAATTTCGGCGTACTGCCGGCCGCGTCCCGGAATGGCCCGTAAAAGGCGCTTGCGTATTTGGCCGCGTAGGAAAGAATTGGCGTCTGATCGAATCCACGTTTGTCCAAGGCTGAACGAATCGCCCCCACCCGCCCGTCCATCATGTCCGACGGCGCGATGATGTCCGCGCCGGACTCGGCATGAACGAGCGACATTTTCGCCAGGAGCGGGAGTGTCGCATCATTGTCCACGGTTTTGACTTTCTCCCTCTCTCCCTTTCTCCCTTTCTCCCTCACCAATCCGCAATGACCATGATCCGTATACTCGCACAGACACACATCCGTGATCACGACCAGTTCCGGAAGCGCGCGCTTGATCGCCCGGACCGCCTGCGGCACCACGCCCTTCGGATCCGTACCGGATTTGCCCAAGGCATCTTTGGAGGAGGGAATACCAAACAGGAGGACCGCATGCACGCCGGCCTTTAGAGCACGCTCGCATTCACGGACGATGGTATCTGGGGAATATCGAAATTGCCCGGGCATGGACGGAATCGGTTCCCGGACGGACCGGCCGGCCCGGACAAAGAGCGGGTAGATCAGTTCCGCCGCATGAAGACGGGTCTCACGGACAAGCCGGCGGATCGGGGCTGAGGAACGCAGTCGGCGAAGGCGCATTGTGGGGAAGGTTGACATGGGCTAACGATCCTTGACGACCAGGACCTGATTCACCGGGATATTTTTTTGCGTGATGACTTGACCCGTCGGGTACCGCACGCGCACATCCACCGTTTTGGCGCGGCGAACCCCGAAATGAACCGGGAGGGCATTCGAAGCATACCCGTCGCCCGCGCCGACGATCTGAGCGGCGTATCGGCCGGGGCCTTTGGCGAAGTCCGCGCCGCCGTCCATGTCCACTTCCACCCACGCGCCGATCGCCAGCCGCATCGGCGGGTCCGTCTTCTGTTCCTTCGGCAGATCCCGCGGCCCGGCCGTCAGGGGATTGACCTTGATCCAGTTCAGTCCCCGGGTGTCCTCGTTGTGGTAGATCAAATCGACGTGACTCACCTGGGTCGACACATAAATGTCCATGCGGCCATCCATATCATAGTCCGCAAAACTCGTGCTGATGGTCCATCCGCCGACCATGCCGAGCGGGACGCCGAGGTCGACGAACTTTCCGCCGTCGTAATTCACGAAGAGCATGTCGGCCATGCCCCAGTCGACGCCGACCAGAAGATCAAAATCTCCGTCGTTGTCGATGTCACCCCACGCGGCGCCGCGGCTTTTGGCGGAACTTTTCAGCCCCACCTTTTCGGCGGTCTGGGTGAACATTCCGTCGCCGTTGTTCCTGTAGAAAAAATCCTGGGCCCCGCCGTAGTTGGAGACGTAGAGGTCGAGATCGCCGTCATTGTCGTGGTCGGACCAGGCACAGCCCTGGCCGTCGGAAGGCTGGGCAACGCCCGCTTCGAAAGCGACGTCTGTGAACGTGCCGTTGCCGTTGTTGCGGTAGAGAAATTTGGGATGGGTGGAGGAATTATTCACGAAAAGATCCAGATCGCCGTCGTTGTCGTAGTCGCCCCAGGCCACGCCCGCGCCGCTCGCGGTGTCGGCGATGCCGGCACGTTTGGAAACGTTTTGAAAAGTCCCGTTGCCGAGATTGCGGTAGAGGAGATCCGGCAGGCCCGCGCCGTTGCTGAGGAAAACGTCCAAGTATCCGTCGCCGTCGTAATCGGCCCACGCACAGCCGACGGCGTTGCTTGGAGCGCCAAAGCCCGAAGCGGCGGCAACGTCCTTGAACGTCATCATGCCGGATTCGTTCGGACCGTCACTACGGTACAGGAAACTGACCTGGCCGTCCGTGTTGACCACCAGAAGATCCAAGTCTCCGTCGTTGTCGTAGTCGGCCCAGCCCGATCCGAACCCCGATTCAGGCGCCCTGTTTCTGTCCTTCCACCCGAACACCCCCGCCTCGGTGTCGGCGCGGCGGAACCCGTCAGGCCCAAGGTTCCGGTAGAGAATCTCGGGATGGCGGCGGTATCCGTTGATGAAGAATTCCGGGTACCCGTTCCCGTCGTAGTCGCCCCACGTCACACTCATCCCCATGTGGTGATCCACAATCCCGAGTTCCTCATTCACCAACCTGAACTGGGAGGCGTCCGAGGCCCCCGGAAGGCCTATATATAATATGGAGAGGCACAGCGCCGAAAACCCCCCTGCAACCCGCATGCCCGCACTATACCAAAGGTTGATGAACTTTCAAAATCCGGGGTTATGATGGAATTTTGAACGGTTTCCTGCTAAGGCAATAGCCCATGGCCGATGGGATGATCCGGATGGACATCATCAACCCCTACATTGACGCGTACCTGACACAGCTTGCGGTCTCGAAGGACGACGAGGTGCTGCTTGAAATGGAGGCGGTCGGGATCGAAAAGGATTTTCCGATCGTCGGACCACAGGTCGGGCGGCTCCTGCAGGTGCTCACGCTTTTGTCCAGGGCCAAAACGGTCTTTGAACTCGGATCCGGGTACGGGTATTCGACCCTCTGGTTTGCGCGGGCGATGGGGCCGGAAGGCGTGGTCCATCACACCGACCTTTCCGGAGAAAACAGAACCAAAGCTCGGGAGTACCTGACGTGCGCGGGCGTGATCGACCGGGTCCGGTTTCACGAAGGCGATGCGGTCGAGGCTTTCAAAAAAAGCGGCGTGACGCCGGACATCCTCTTCATGGACATCGACAAGGAGCAATACCCGGCGGGATATGAAGCCTTCAAAGACCGTCTCAACCCGGGCGCGCTGGTTATCGTGGACAATCTCCTCTGGGACGGAAGGGTCATCGACATGAAGAACACGGAGAAGAGTACCCTGGGCGTCAAACGATACACCGACCTGATTCTGGCCGACAAGCGATTCGTCACGACCATCGTCCCGGTCCGGGATGGCGTTGCCGTGAGTCTCAAGACATCCTGAGGATGATCCAAATCTCATGACACTCTGGATCGCCTTGGTCCTGGCTGTCATCCAGGGCGTCACCGAATTCCTGCCCGTGAGTTCATCCGGGCACCTGGCCGTCGCGCAGGTGTGGCTCGGATTCTCCAACCCGCCTCTCGCGTTCGACATCGTTCTCCATCTCGGAACGCTGGTTGCGGTTCTCGCGGTCTACCGGCGGGACGTTGCGGACATGGCCGGCGAACTGGTCCACCCCGGCCGGTGGCTGAAAGCGGACTGGCGCTCCGACTCGCCGGGAAAATTGCTTCTGCTCATCCTGATCGCCTGCGTCCCCACGGCGGCAATCGGCTTCGGTTTGAAATCGGCGGTCGAAGCGGCGTTTTCCGACCTGCGCGCGGTGGCCTTCGGATTTCTAGCGGGAGGACTCATCATGGGTGCGACGGTCTTTCGGAAAACCCGGGACCGGTCCCTCGCTCAAATGGGAATTTGGGATGCGGTATTCATCGGCCTTCTACAAGGCGCTGCAATCTTTCCAGGCGTGTCCCGGTCGGGCGCGACGATTTCCGCCGCGCTGATCCTCGGCCTCCGCCCGGACTTGGCAGCAAGGTTTTCTTTCCTGCTCTTCATCCCGGCCATCCTCGGAGCGACACTCCTGGAGGCCCGCGACATCGCCGGGGAACTCGGATCGGGCGTGAATCTCGCGCTCTACGCGGGTTCCGCGGCGGTGGCGGGCGCGGTCGGCGTCCTGGCCATCCGGGTCCTGCTCAAAATCCTTCAGTCCGCCAAATTCCACTACTTCGCCCTCTACTGCGCCGCCTTGGGACTCGCCCTGCTGGTGTAGCGCAGACCGCCAAAATGGTCGGCGACGTCTCCAAATACACCCGCAAATAACCCACCAACCCCAATTCGAAGCCTATCCGGGCGCCGATATTATTGCGAGATTGCGGCTCTTGCAAAGAACTCGCATTTTAGTTGACACCGGGCGATGAAAATGCGAGTATATTGCAATTTACTGTTTGACGAAAGGCGGAAGAGGATGATCGAGTATTTCCAAAGAGGGGGGCCGGTGATGTGGCCCCTGCTCATGTGTTCGCTCCTGTCGCTGGCCTTCGCCCTGGAACGGATCTGGTTCTGGATCCGCATCTGGCGCCGGGAACAGCCCGATGCGGTCAGCCGCGCGCTCCAACTGGTCGGAGACGGCCGGCGGGAGGAGGCGCTCAAGGTCTGTGCCGGGGGGAGGGACTACGTGCTTTCCATGTTCCACGAAGGCCTCCGGGCCGGCGGGCCGCACACGAGCCTCTTTGTGGCGCTCGATCAGGCGTCCTCGGAACGGTATATCCTCATGAAAAAATATTTGACGGTCTTCGAAACCATCATCTCCCTCTCGCCGCTCCTGGGAATATTCGGCACCGTTGTCGGAATCGTTTTCGCCTTCGACGCCCTCGGCGGCAACGTCGACAACGTCAGCCAGGTGGCGTCGGGCGTTTCCCAGGCCCTCATCACGACTGTTTTCGGCCTTGCCATCGCCATGCCAACCCTCATCTTCTACAACTTCTTTCAGTCCCAGGTTACGCGCGCCCGGCACCGCATGGAATCCGCCTTGTCGAACATGGAAATCGCCATCCATGAGTCGGAGGAGAATCGAACCCGCATTGGAAAGACGGAAGCGGCGTGAAAATCCGGCGGAGGTTCTTTGGAGCGCACTTGGAGGCCCGCGAAGCGCGCATCGACATGATCCCGATGATCGACACCATCTTTCTGATTCTGACGGTGCTGATCTACAGCATGCTCACGATGACGGTCCACCGCGGGATCAAAGTGGAACTGCCGCAGGCTCTGACGTCCATCAAGGAAAAAAAGGACCTCCTGACGTTTACGGTCACGTCCGCCGGGGAAATTTATATGAACCGGGTCCGGGTCGACAAAAATGACCTCCTGCGGCGCATCACCGCTTATCGGTCGGCCGAGCCGAATACGGAGGAAGTCTACGTTGACGCCGACCGGGCGGCGGACTACGGGATTGTCATTGAAGTTCTGGACGCCTGCCGGACGGCGGGGCTGGTCCGCATTTCCCTGGAAACGACGGTGAAACGCTGACATGATCGAAGTTCTGCATGCCAACGGACGCGGCCGCGCCGTCCCTTTGTATCAGCCGCCCGGCGCCATGTGGACGGCGACGGTGATCTCCGCGGGGTTCCACGCCTTTTTGTTGTTCTGGTTCTGGCCGTTTTCACCTGTCCAAATTCCGATGGAAAGCGCCGTTGGACGCATGTCCCTCCAACTTGTCGCCACGCCGGTTGTGCTCCCGCGGAAAAAGCCCGTTCCCAAACCCAGGCCGGAGCCTCTTCCGGCCGTCGTGGAGGAGGCCGTCAACCCGGTGGAAATCCCGCCGGCCGAACCGCCGGTCCCGGAAGTCCCGGCAATGTTGGTGATGGAAGTCGAACAAATCCCCCCGGAACCTGTGCAGGAACCGATCCGGGAACCGGCGACGGAACCCGTCCAGGAAAAAATGACCGAAGATGCGCCGACGGCCGTATCGGATCCGGCGCCGGCAACGGGGATGCAGTTGAGTGAGGCCCAAGAAATACACGTTTCGTCCGCGCCCGCCTATTTGAACAATCCCAAACCCGAGTACCCCCTGGCCGCCCAGCGGTCATGGTACGAGGGCCGGGTGATCTTGCGGGTTGCGGTTTCGGAAAAAGGAGAGGCGATGGCTGTGACCGTCGATGTCAGCAGCGGTTACCGGATTTTGGACCTCGCGGCGCAGCGCGCCGTGAAACAATGGAAATTTATCCCGGCCCGGAGAGGGCCGGTCGAGATAACCAGCGAATGCTTGGTACCCATCCGATTCAGTTTGAACAAAGGAGTGAACGTCGAATGAACTTTTTTAGAGCAAAATGGATTGCGCCCCTCGTGGCGCTGGGGTGCGCGGTGCTCTTCCCGGCCGCAAGTCGGGCAGTCGAACCCGAAGAGGAGGCCTATGGCCTGCCTGAAGTTGTCGTTACAGCGTCCCGCGTGCCGGTGTCCAGGGACAAAGTCGGCGCGGCGGTGACGGTGATTACGGCCAAGGATATTGAAATGCAAAAATCGAGGTCGATTCAGGACGTCCTGCGCAGGTCGGCGTACGTCGACGTCACCCGGTTTGGCAGTCCCGGCACGCAGACCAATTTTAGTCTCCGGGGAGGCAACCAAAAGCATGTGCTGACTCTCGTCGACGGCGTGCCGTGGCGCCGCGCTCTTGGCGGCGACGCCATGATACCGTCCTTTTCGGTCGAGAATATCGAGCGGATTGAAATCGTCCGCGGAAACATGAGCACGCTCTATGGATCCAACGCAATGTCCGGCGTGATCAATATCATCACCAAACGCGGGACCGTAAAACCTTCGATGGATGCCATGATGGAAGTGGGTAGTTGGAGGACACGGAGGTCTTCCTTGGGGCTCCGGGGATCGGCCGGCGAAGCCAGATATACCTTGAGCGCTTACTATGAAAACAGCGATGGCTACTCGTCCTCCGGGAATTCCGGGAATACGGACAGCTCGGGACTGGAAAATGACTTGTTCCTGACCAAGAACATGTCGGCGTCGGTCTCCTACCCCCTGCCTTTCTACGATCATGACCTGAACGCGTCCGTCTCCTATGTGAACATGGTGGCGGGCCTCGACATCTTCGGCGGCGCCGACACCACGAAAATCTTTTCGTACATGGATCAGATCACAAGCTCAATCAAGCTCTCCCGGGCGGTCACTGACCGCTGGGATTATTCCATGATGTATGGGTACTATGAGGAGAGACTGGAAAATACTGATTTCGGGAACCCAAAAGGATCCAGCAACCTCACCCGTATTAACCATACGTCCACGATCGATTTCCAGAATAACTACCGCGTCAAAGATCACACGTTGACTTTCGGCTGGGCGGGAGAGATCGACGTGGGCAAGGACGTCAAACGAGCCACGCCCTACGCCCAGACCATCGTGAAACGGTCGATGTACATGCAGGACTTGGTGGACTGGAAAGGGTGGACGCTGACCCTCGGAGGCCGGACAGATCACATTATGCCGGACAGCGGAATCGCCTATTTGCCGAAGTTGGTGGCCCGGACGTTCCGGACGTCGGCTTCCCGTCCAATCGACGAGCAGACGCGGTTTCACGGGTCGTTTGGAACCGGATTCCGCGATCCCACGATTTTTGATCTCATTTTCCCGGGCGTATCCGGAAACTCCCGCCTGAAGCCGGAATTCTCAAAGGGATGGGACGTCGGGGTTGAGTATTCCTCCCCGGACAACAAATTTCGCGGGGACGTCACGTACTTCAAGACCCGGTACAACCAGCTCATCGTCCGGCAGTTCGCAACGGGAAACCCCACAGGACCGAATTTGAACGCGAACAGGGCCGTGACCCAAGGGTTTGATATAGAGGGAAATTACGATCTGACCCGCCGCCTTTCGGTCGGGCTCACCGCGACGTTCACGCAGTCTAACATTGAGGATACGGGAACGGTGGTTCAGGGAGAATTTGACAAAGCCGCGGACAAGAAAGCCACCGCCACGGTGCGCTACGCCATCAGCGACGCCTTGGACGTGGTTTCCGTCGTCCGGTTCATCGGGAAACGCTGGAATTCGAACACGTCGACGGACAAACTGGCCCAGGCGACGATCACCGATCTCATTTTCAACTACCGGCCCTTCGGCGGTCGCGCCGGCGAATGGAGTTTCCGGACGGAAAACCTGTTTGATGAAGTCAACGTCGAATCCACCGGGGCTGCCCATCAGCAGCGGAGCCATTGGCTGACCTACACGTGGAAGAAATGAGGAATTCGCATGCTCGAAGCTAAAAGCCTAACAAAACGGTACGGCGACGTGCTCGCGTTGGATGGATTGGATCTCAAGGTCAAGGAAGGGGAAGTGTTCTGTCTCCTGGGCGCAAACGGCGCCGGGAAAACCACGACCATCCATCTGTTCCTCCATTTTGTCGAACCCACCGGCGGCCAGGCCTTCGTCGACGGGCGCGAGGTGGCAAAGAACCCTCTGGAGGCGCGGCGGCTCATCGCCTATATTCCGGAACAGGTGAATTTTTATTCCTCGATGACCGGCACGGAAAATCTTGGATACTTCAGCGCCTTGGCCGGATTCGACTACGCCCCGGGTGACTTAAGCGCTTTTCTGCGGGACGCGGGACTGCAGGACGAGGCACACGGGCGGCCCGTCGGCACGTACAGCAAAGGCATGCGTCAGAAAGTCGGGATCGCGCTGGCGCTCAGCAAGCGCGCGCGGGCGCTCATGTTGGACGAGCCCACATCCGGCCTTGATCCCAAGGCGAGCAACGAGTTTAGCCTCCTGCTCCGGAAACTCGGCGATCAGGGAATCGCGGTCCTGATGGCCACGCACGACCTCTTCAGGGCCAAGGAAAGCGGACACCGCGTGGGAATCATGCGGGAGGGAAAGATGAACACCGTCCTCGATACCGAGAAACTCGGGCATTCCGAATTGGAAAAAATCTATCTCGATCACATGGCGAACTGAAGTGCCGGTAATCCTGCGCGTCATCGCCGCCCGCGAGGGCGAATCGTTAAGAAGAGACGGGCGCGCCCGCGTTCTGGGGTGGGTCTTCCTAATCCTGACCCTCGCGTCGGCCTTCGCCGGCGGCCGGTATGCCCTCCGGCTGGGCCAGGAACGCTCCGCGGCATGGGCCGACAATCGCCGGCAGTTTCTGGAACAGGGTATCAAGAACCCGCACAGCGCCGCTCATTACGGAGTCTACGCCTTCAAGCCCGCGCAGGCCCTGGCCGTCTTTGACCGCGGCATCGAGCCTTGGGTCGGGGCCACCGTGTGGCTCGAAGCTCACAAACAGAATGACTTCAAATACCGCCCGGCCATGGACGCCGGCGTGATGCAGAGGTTCGGAGAATTGAGTCCCGCGTTTATTTTGCAGGTCATCGCGCCGCTGCTGATTATCTTCCTTTCTTACGCGTCGTTCTCTGGCGAACGGGAGAGCCGCGTGCTGAAATTGGCGTTGAGTCAGGGAGTCTCTCCGGAAATTCTGGCGTGGGGGAAATGGATGGGATTCCTTCGCGCGTTGCTGGTCTGGACGATTCTGCCCTGGACCGCGGCCATCGCCGCGTCCCTGTTTCTGGCCGAGCCTGGCACCCGTATGGACGTTCTCCTGCGTCTGGGGTGGCTCAGTCTCGCCTACGCGTTCTATATCGCTTTCTGGATTGCCGTGGTTTTGGGAGTTTCGGCGAGGATGACCAAACCACGGAACACCCTGCTCGCGTTGCTGGGAATATGGCTCGCCGCCTGCGTTCTTGTGCCGCGATTCGCCGTGGCGCTGTCCAAGGCGGTCTCCCCAACGCCCCTCGCCGCGGAATTTTCCGATCAGATCTCAAAAGAAACCCAGAGGCCGGATTCAATGAAATTGGACAAGGCAAACGCACTCCGGCTCTACGGGGCCAAGACGATCGAGGAGTTGCCGGTGTCCTTCAGCGGAATTCGTCTCATCGAGGGAGAACGGCACGGAGACCAGATTTTTGACAGGAGATTTTCGGAACTCTTCGGCATTCTCGAAAGACAGAGGGATCTGCACTTGGTTACGGGTCTGGCATCACCCCTCCAGCCTTTGCGCCTGGCGTCCATGGCGTTGGCCGGCACGGATCTGTCGGTCCATCGGGATTTCGCCTTCAAGGCGGAACAGTATCGCCGCGCTTTTATTCGGCGCTTGAATGATGATGTCCTCCGGAACGCCAAACGCCAGGAAAAATGGGACTCGGATTACCGCGGCGGGCCGGATCTCTGGGCGTCCATGCCGGCGTTTGAGTATCCATCGTTCGGGGTCGATCATGCGATCGGCCAGGCTTGGAGGTCCCTGGCGATGCTCTCGGCATGGCTGATGGCGGGCCTCTGGTTCATGCGAAACTCCGCGCGCCGTTTGAACGTCGACTGATCGCCAACCGATGCGGCTCTTTCGGATTGAACTGAAACGGACATGGCGAGAAGCCGCCACGATTCCGGCTCTCGCCGCGGCCGCTGTCCTCCTGATTGTGGGCGTGTTTGGAGGACAGACCGCATCGGAACGTTTGGACAAACAAGGCCGGTTTCTGATGGCGAAAGACGCGGAAAAATTTGCCAACACTCGCGCGCGGTTTGAATCCCTGGAAACCGGCCGGGAGAAATTGCCTCCGGGAGAGGACGACCCCCGCACCACGTCAGTTTTTTCGTTGTATTCGGGCAGCCGGCAGGCGGTTCTTCCGCCGGCGCCCCTTGCGCCGTTGTCCATCGGCCAGAGCGACTTGTTGAACGGAGTGGCGCGGCTGAACCTGTTGAACCGGGCCCAATTCTGGGAGGGCCGGAATTATTTTTCCCAGGACATCGAAAATCCCTTGAATCTCCAGGTGGGAGGGTTTGACGCCGCTTTTGTGATGGTCTACCTTCTCCCCCTCCTGGCCCTCGCGCTGGGTTTTGGGATCGTCGCCGGCGACCGGGACCGGGGAATTTTGCCCTTGGTTTTGTCCCAGACAACGGGCCTGGCGCATCTGGCGCTGTCGAGAGCGGCGGCGCGATTGCTCCTCCTCTGGGGCGTATCGGCGTCGTCTTTGGGGATCGGCCTTTTCCTCGCGGGCGTTTCCGTGGCCAAATTCCCCGGCGAGTTTGGACTGACCCTGTTTCTGCTTCTGGCCTATCTGGCGTTTTGGATGTCGCTCAGCATTTGGGTCAACGGCCTGGGCCGGTCGGCGGTGTACAATGCGACGGTGCTGGCCGGAGCTTGGTTGACGTTGGTCTTGGTTCTGCCATCGGTGATGGGGACGCTTCTGGGGATACTGGCGCCTCCGCCCTCCCGGGTGAATCTTGCCGTCGCGGCACGGGATGTCGGCAATCGGATCAACGCTGGCGGCGACAAGGTTCTGGAACGGTTCTACCTTGAGCCAGGCCATGACATTCCGGACTTCAAACAGTTTTTCAATAAATATTTCGCCGTGCAGAAACTGACCGACCGTGAGCTCAACACGCTGGTCGACGCCCATGAGTCCGAATTGCGCCGTCGGCAAACCCTCCAGCTCCGCATGGCCTTTCTTTCGCCGGCCCTGGTTCTGCAGGAAGGATTAAACGACATCGCCGGAACCGGTATCGCCAGGCACAACAGGTTTGAAGACCAGGCCCTGGTCTATCAGGCGCGGATGAAGGAGCTTCTCGAACCGAAGATTTTTAAACAGGAACTGGTGACGGTGTCAGACTTGGACGCTCTGCCGGCGTTTGAGTTCCGAGAAGAATCTGTCTTGTCCATGGGCAGACGTATCTTGCCCGGCGCGGCCCTCCTGTCCATCCTCGCTCTCGGATTTGCCTTGGGGGGCATGCGCCGTTTGAAGGTGATGGGGCTGGAGGCTTGAGTCCGGTGCCGCTCAAAGCCAATTGGCGGAAGATCCATTATTGGCTGGGCTTGGTCGTGTTGATCCCGGTGGTCATCTGGATTGTCACCGGCGTGGGATTCGCGCTCCTCCCGCGGGATGAGATGAACGGCCAGTATGAAAGCCGCGGATTTGAATCGCCGCCGGTTTCGTTCGAGTCGGCCCGGCTGGATCCCTCCCGTGTCCCTTCAATCCTGGGAACGGACTCCGGCGTTTCCGGAGAAATTCGAGACATCCAATTTTTCAATCATCCCCTAAGCGGCCGCTCGGTCTACCTGGTCCGCTTTGCGCGAAGCGACACGCCCGCATTGATCGACGCCGCGTCCGAACGTGTGATCTCCCGGTTTTCTGAAACCGAGGCGGCCGAAATCGCCCGGCTGGATTATACGGATGAAGGCGGTGTGACCAGCGTCGAGTGGATTTATCGCCGGCATCAGAAGGGGCGCGATTACGGACTGGACCTGCCCGTGTATCGGGTCAATTTTTCAAACCCAAAAAAGACGCGCCTGTACATTTCGCCGTACACCGGGAAAATCATCTCCCGGCGGAACGTCTACATGAGCGCCTTCTCGCTGATTTGGAACCTCCATATTTTCGCCTGGGTCAATCCCGAACTCCAATTCAACCCGGGCGTTTTGTTTTTCAGTGTCCTGTCGCTGGTGTCCGTCCTCGCCGGCATGTTTCTCTGGCGTTCGTATCTTTCGAAATCCGCGGAGGCGAATTCAATCTGGAGAAAAACGCATGTCTGGCTTGGCTGGGCGGTGGCCGCCCAGGTCCTGATCTGGATCGTCGGCGGCATCGCATTTACGCTGATCACCAACCGCAACATGGGTGGCGTGGCCGAAAGCCGCATGCTAAAGTCCGATCCGCCTCCGGATGAAATCGTCCACCGGATACGAACGCCCTTGCCGCCCCTCTCGACCGCGGCGGTGCGCATCATGCCCTGGCAAGTGCCGGAACTTTTGCGGCAATCAGCGGCGGCGCTGGATGCACCACGAATTGAGGACGTTGTTTTGCACGGCCACGGACTGGAAGCTCGGCCCGTGTATAGGGTTCGCATCCGGGGTGATTCGGATCCGTACATCTTCAGCGCGGAGACGGGCCGCAGGTTACAGCGATTGACGGAGGACGACGCGCGGGTCATCGCGCAACGGGATTTCGACGGACCGGGAGATGTTCGGGACGTTGAGTGGGTCACAGGGCAGTATCAGAAGGGCTATGATTACTTCGGGGAATTGCCGGTCTACCGGGTGAATTTTACGAACTGGAAGCGGACCCGAATTTATATTTCACCTGTGACCGGGCAGATTCTGGCGCGCCGCAACATCCACAATAGTTTGTTCTATTCGTTCTACGAAGTTCACGTGTTCTCGTATGTGAATCGGAGCCGCATCGGCAATCCTGGAATCATCATTTCCGGAATTTTGACGTTTTTGGCGGTTGTGGCCGGCACGTTGCTGTATTTCCCCTATTTCAGGCGGAAAAAAACGAACGGCGTTGAGGCGGCTGAACCTTCCGGGGTCGGCGGCAGGCAACGCATGGTTCCCAGAGGATAGGGATTCCAATGAATGAAACACTTTTTCTGATCGGCGTAAGTCTTAGCGTTGGATTTTTCGCCGTGAAGGCCGGGGTTGGCGCGGCGGCCGGGAAATTTGGGCCGAAGGAATTGACGGCTCTCGCGGGTCTGTATCTGGCGGTGTTTGTGGCCGCCGCCGTCGCCGGACGCGCGATGGAGACCCGGCATGTCCAGTCCTGGGTTTATCCCCTGCTTCAAAACGGCGTCTCTCTCCATATATTAATGGCGCTGGGCATGGGCGTCTGGGGATGGAGCCTTCTAAGGACCCGGTCTTCCGAAGGGGGCCTGAAAAAAGGAGCGGCGTGGCTGGTCGTGACCCCGTGCCCCGTCTGCGTGTCCTCACTTCTGCTGTCGGTCATGATGGCCGCGTTTGTGTCGGCGCTGTCACCCGTGCGGCTGGCCGGCCTCCTGGGCATTGTGTTTTTTGTTCTGTCTGGCTTGGTCTATCTCGGCAGCTCGCGGCTTCGATTGGGCGCCGATTCGCTGGGACTTGTGTGTCTGTTGGTTTCCGCCTACTTTCTGCTTTCGCTGGCCGTGGCGCCGGCGTATGCCAAAGCGTCAGAGATTTATGCGCTGTCCGAACTGCTCAATTCCGGATCCCGCGTCAGCGGTTGGGAGCTGATCCGGGTGGCGGCACCGGCCGCCGCCCTCTTTGGACTGGGTCTTTGGGCCGGATTTCGGAAACATCGTCGGGCTTCGGCCGGCTGACACGGACATTCCATGAACCTCATGGCCCTTTTGCAGTCCGCTCTGTATGTGATTTCCGAGGCCCTCCTCTATCCGGTCATGGCGATTCTGATCGCCCTGTTTGGCGTGATCATTTTTCGGATGGGTGAGATATTGGCGGAAGGATTAAAACGCCGCTCGGTCAACATCCCCGAGCCGGCCGAGGCCGCCGCGTTCCTCTCAACTGGCGCGGATCTCTCCGCGTTGTCTCCCGCGGTCCGGCGGTTTTTGCAATCAATCCAGAATCTCCCGGCATCCGTTTCGGCGGAAATTCAGATTGCCTACCGTCTGCAGGAGCGCGAAGAGGCGCTGAACTGGGAGCTGGCCCGGCACCGGCGCCTGGTCCGGATCAGTCCCATGCTCGGGCTCATGGGCACGCTCATTCCGATGGGCCAGGCATTGGCGGCCTTGGCGGAAGGCGAAATGGACAAGATGGCCAATGCGTTGATCATCGCGTTTACCACGACCGTCGTCGGACTCTTCATCGCGGGCGTCGCCTATGTGTTGTCCCAGTACAAGGCCCGATGGACGTCGCAGGACCGCCGGACCATGGAATTGTTCGCCGAACTGGCTGCGGCGGGAAAACCCGGCGGGCGATGATGAAATTTCTGGGTCGAAGGCGCGTGGCGGGCGCCGAAGACGTTGCCGATGACAATCCGCTTGATATGGTCGCCAATCTGTTTGACGTGGCCACGGTCCTCGCGGTCGGACTCATGTTTGCCCTCGTGTCAGCCTACCGGCTGATGGATCTTCTGTCGCCCGAGACGGAAGTCACGATCACCAAACAGGACGCCCGGGGGAATCTTGAGGTGATCGTGAAGAAAGGCAAGGAAGTCAAAATTCAGAAGGTGACCGACAAGTCTCTTCAGGGCCAGGGCCTCCGGCTTGGTGTCGCCTATAAACTGGCGGACGGCCGTGTGATTTATGTTCCGGAGGGGCAAAAATGACTGCGCTCCGGCGGCAGGTTCTCTCCGTCCTATTGCCCATCGCCTATTTCTTATTGCCTTTCCAGCTGTCCGAGGCGCACGAAGGCCACCATGGCCGGCACGTCAATGTTCTGTTTGTCGCCGGGAATTATGTTTCCACGGACATCGCCTCCATGACTAGGGCCTTTTACCAGGCTCACCCCGACCTCCGGGACAGCGTCCGGATTTCCATGATGAACAAGGCCGATTTGATTGATTTGGAAATTTACGACGAGAACGAGTTTGATCGGGCCGACCTGATTTTTTTTGACGTTCACACCATCCGCATCGCAACGGACGTGCAGGACGGATTTCCGTCGGCGCCGCTTCGCGCGGCTAAACGGCGCGGCGCAAAAATTTACGCGGTCGGCCAGACGGCCGGGCTCGACGACGAATATGCCTCCATCGGCCTCTGGTACGACGATCAGGTCAGGACGTACTGGCAGTTCGACGGCCATGTCAACCGCATGAACATGCTCCGGATGATCCTGAAAACGCAGTTCGGGTATCACGATCTGAAGGTTCAGCCGCCGCGGCCGCCGCTGGAATTCGGATACTACCACCCTCATCCCAGTGGCGGAGAAGTGTTCGAGACGTTCGACAGTTACGCAGTCTGGTACCGGAAGAACGGATATTACCGGGAGGGCGCGCCCTGGGCCGGTCTGCTTGCGTTTCGGTCGTTCTATTACAACGGACAGACGCAGCTTGAAGACACCCTGATCGCGGGTCTCGAAAATCGCGGGTACAACGTCGTGACCGGATTCGGATATCCGGAGGCCGAAGCGGTGGAACGCCTGTTTGTGAACGCCAAAGATTTTCCTCCCTTGGCCGGCGTGATTTCTTTCCTGTTTAAATTTTCCAATTTCGAAGCCGGCAAAACGCTCGAAAAACTCGGCGTCCCTGTGTTTGACGCCATCAACGCCCATTTTGTCCCGAAACCCGGCGGGCCGAAGGGCCTCTCGCCGTTCGAAGTTGCCTGGCAGGTGGCGGTCCCGGAAATCGCGGGCTTGATCGTTCCGACCGTCGTGGGCGTTCAGGTGGAAGGCCGCGATGAGGAGACGGGGTTTCGCATCCGGATCCGGACGCCGATTCAGGAACGGGTCTGGCGGCTTCTCGACCGGTTTGACGCCTGGTACCGGCTCCGGACGACGCCGAACGCCGAAAAGAAAATCGCTTTCATGTACTGGAATTATCCGCCCGGCAAGGAAAAAATCGGCGCTAGTTATCTTAACGTTTTTGAGAGCCTTGAAAATCTCCTCTCGGCCATGAAGGCCGCCGGCTACGTCGTGGGCGACCGCAAACCCGGCGCCGACTTGATGCTCAAAAATGCCCTGTCCTACGGCCGCAACGTCGGGACGTGGGCCCCCGGCGAACTGGAGGCGATGATCCGGTCGGGTGATGCGGTTCTTTGGCCGGTGGCGGAATATCAGAAATATTTCGTCCAGCTTCCCGACACGTTTCAAAAAAGAGTGCTGGCCTCATGGGGACCCGCGGAACAGACAAACGTCATGGTGGCGGCCCATCCCGAAACCCGCGAACCGTGTTTCGTGATTCCCGCCGCGCGATACGGCAATATGGTCCTCCTGCCCCAGCCGCTCCGCGGGTGGGGACAGAACATGGAGAAGATGGTTCACGACAAGGAGCTTGCGCCGCCGCACCAGTACGCCGCCGCCTATCTCTGGATCAAGCACGTCTTCGGCGCGCACGCCTTGGTCCATACGGGAACGCATGGCACGCAGGAATGGCTGCCTGGCGCCGAAGTGGGCCTGCAGGAGGACGACGACCCGGAGGTCATGTCGCAGGATTTGCCCATCGTTTACCCCTACATCGTGGATGACGTGGGTGAAGGCATTGTCGCCAAGCGCCGGGGCGCGGCGGTCGTCGTGGACCACATGATCCCGCCGCTTCAAAAGGGCGGTCTCTACAAAGAGTACGCGGAACTCTCGGAACTGATATCGGACCACGATGTCGCGATCCAGAAAAATCCGGAACTGGCCCGGCAGTATCTGAACGCCGTCGGCGACAAGATCCGGCATCTCGGGATCGCCAAGGACGCGGGAATTGAGGATCGGATGGACACGCGCCCCGGCGCCCCGGATTCCGCGGCATTCAACCACGAGGTTCTACATGAAGTCGAGGAATATTTGAACGAATTAAAAGCGACGAACATGCCGACGGGACTCCACACCCTCGGCCAGGCCCCCACGGACACGCTGATGGCGTCCACGGTCGAGGCGATTTTGGAAGTTGAAAAATTCTTGAACGCGGCCGAACGGACCGCGCGGGGGAAGACCCACGAAGGAAACATGCGTGTCGGAGCGCGACGGGAAATATCCAGCGTGTTGGCCGCGCTGTCCGGAAAATACATCCCGACCGGCACCGGAAACGATCCGGTGCGGAATCCCGAGTCTCTTCCAACCGGTAAAAATTTCTATGCTTTTAACCCCGCCAAAATTCCCAAACAGGCCGCCTGGGTCCTCGGCCAGCGCCTCACTGACGAGCTGATTTCCGAGTACCGCGAAAAACATGCCGGGCAGTATCCCGACAAGCTGGCGTTTGTCATCTGGGGTACCGAAACGATCCGGCATGAGGGCGTCCTCCAGTCGCAGATCCTGTATTTACTCGGGACGAAACCGATCTGGAACGAGTGGGGCAAAGTCGAGGGCGTGGAACTCATTCCGCGGGAACAGCTCGGCCGGCCGAGAATCGATATCGTGATCTCCGGGTCGGCCCATGAGTGGTTCGCGGATTTGGAGAAGAAAATCGACAAGGCGGTTGAGATGGTCCAGGACTTGGACGAGCCGGACAATTTCGTCCGGAAACACTATCTTGAAACACGCGCTGAGCTGATCCGGCGGGGCGTTGAACCGGAACTGGCGGCGCGGTTCGCGGGCGTCCGGATTTTCGATGAGCCGCCCGGCCGATATGACCTGAACGTGGCGCGGATGGCGCGCGCAAGCGCATCCTGGGAATCGGATTCGGCGCTGGCCGAGGAATATCTGGCCCGGATGAGCCACGGCTACGGGCACGGTTTCTGGGGCGAGCCGATGGGCGAGGTTTACCGCATGACGCTTAAAGGCACCAAACAGGTGGTTCACAGCCGCTCGACCAACGTCTACGGAACGCTCGATAACGATGACTTTTTTATGTATGCGGGCGGATTGGCCCGCGCCGTCCAGGAACTGGACGGGACGTCGCCGGAACTGCGCGTCATGAACCTCATGGATCCCTCCAAGCCCCGCATGGATTCGATCGAACGGGTCATGGGAATCGAAATGAAATCCAGATATCTGAATCCCAAATGGATCGACGCCATGAAAGCGGAAGGCTACGAAGGCGCGGCGCGGATGGGCGATTTTGTCGAAAATCTATGGGGCTGGCAGGTGGTGAAACGCGACGTCGTGGACGAGGCGAAATGGCGGGAAGTCTATGAGGTCTATGTGAAGGACAAATATGGTCTCGACATGAAGGAATTCTTCTCGCAAAAAAATCCATGGGCCTACCAGTCCCTCACTGCGCGGATGCTTGAGGCCATTCGAAAGGACTATTGGAACCCGGCCAACGAGGACGAAATCGCCCAAACCCTGGCGCGCGAATATGTCGCCAGCGTTATCGAAAAAGGCGTCGCCTGCTGCGAGCACACCTGCAACAACCCCCTCCTCGACGCCATGGTCAATACCCTCCTTTCCGTTCCGGGCCTGCCCGCGCCGGAAATCGTCCAGAAATTCCAACAGATCCAAGAGCAGGCGCGAGGAAAAACTCAGCGGGAAGCGGAACAGGAGTCGAAAAAAATTGCCGCCGCCTGGGCCGCCGAACGCCCGGTCCGGAAAGTCGCCCGCCGGGTTTCCGAGGTGGTGGCGGGGTACGAGATGGAGGAGGAAATCAAAACATCCGCGCAGAAAAAACCCTCCTTCGGCTCCAGCGGCCGCGCCTGGGGCGCGACCTTCGTGGTCCTGGGCATCCTCGGCCTCGCCGGCTACGGCGTTTGGCGAGGCCGCAAAGCCGCCTGAGTTCGGCGGGCCGGCGGTGCGATGCTAGTAATTTTGATATATATCAAAAATACTCGCGAGTAATTTTGACATCGGGGGAAAATAGTAGTATGCTTGCCCCATGAAACCGGTGGAGCGGTATCTGGCGGGACAGGTCAGGGCGGATTTGAGGCGGAAGATGGTGTTCGTGGGCGGGCCGAGGCAGGTGGGCAAGACCACGCTGGCGCGGCGGGTGTTTGCGGGCCCGGTCGGGTACCTGAATTGGGACGTGGCCGAGCACCGCGAGCGGATTTTAAAGCGTGAGTTGCCGTCCAGTTCGGTGTGGGTGTTTGACGAGGTCCACAAGTACCGTGGGTGGAGAAATTATCTCAAGGGACTCTTTGACAATTTGGGCAAGCGGCAGAAGATTTTGGTGACGGGAAGCGCGCGTCTGGATTATTACCGTTTCGGCGGAGATTCGCTCCAGGGCCGGTACCACTACCTGCGCTTGCATCCCTTTTCCGTCGCCGAGTTGGGAATCAAGACAGCCAAAGACTTCATGAGCCTCCTGACTCTGGGTGGATTTCCCGAGCCGTTTCTGAGCGGTTCGGAGACCGCAGCCCGGCGCTGGTCGCGCGAGTACAGAACGCGGCTCATTCGGGAGGACCTGACAGATATCGAGCGCATGCTGGACCTCGGCCGTCTTGAGCTCATGGTCCTGCGCCTGCCGGAGCTCGTGGGCAGTCCGCTGTCCATCAACGGCCTGCGGGAGGATTTGCAGGTCGCGCACAAGACGGTTGCCAACTGGCTGCGGGCGCTGGAGAGGCTCTACGCGATCTTCCGCCTCCCGCCGTTTGGCGCCGCAAAAATCCGCGCGGTGAAAAAGGAGCAGAAGCATTATCATTTCGACTGGTCTCTCATTCCGGACGAATCGTTCCGGTTCGAAAATCTCGTGGCGTCGCACCTCCTCAAGTGGGTTCATTTTGAACAGGACGCGAAAGGCCGGGATGTTGAGTTAACCTATTTCCGGGACGTGGACGGCCGGGAGGTCGATTTCGTCGTGACCGAGCGCGGCCGGCCGCCGTTGCAGCTTATCGAGTGCAAGTGGTCCGACGCGCCGATCGGCAAAGGGATGCACTACCTGAAGGCACGTTTCCCGAATACTGAAGCGTGGCAGATTTCCGCGACGGGAAAAAAGAACTACGTCACGCCGGAACGCATTCGAGTCTGCCCGGCGATTGATTTTCTTTCGCATCTGGTCTAGGGCGCGCCAGTTTTGTGGCCAAAAGGGGGCCAAAAGGGGACGGAGGCTAACAGATTAACAGTTGATCATTCGGACTAACGGGAGGATCTGGCGGTCAGGGCGTAGGTGTTGAAATACCGTTCGAGGTCGGGGAGGGTCGTGCGGTAGGAGCCGGAGCCGAAAAGGACATCGCAGAAAATTTCGCGGACCCGGGCAATCTCTTTTCGTCTGTGCCGCCATCTGGGGTCCCGCAGGGTGAGGTCCATCAATTCCAGAGCGCGGTCCACAGCGCCGTTTGCCCGGCCGGGGTCTCTACCCTGCCAGCGCCGGACCCGGCCGACTTCGCCGCCGATGTTTCCCATCTGTTCAAACAGGCTCAGGGTCTCCCACCGGCCGGCGGCCATTTCCGCATGGATCGGCGTCATGGATCAACCCACCACCAAAGCGCGCGCGATCTCGATGATCCGGCGCCGCCGTTCCGGATCGTCCACGCCGCGGCTCCGATTTTTCTGGGAGGGCCGGATATTGATCATGGAATCAAACTCGATCCAATCCTCATCCGTGGATCCCGGATAGAGATTGATCCCCCAAAGATCCTCCTGCCGGGATCCCTGGTCGAGCAGGTGCGCTTCCTCATCCGCATGCATTTCTCCGCCCAGGGCCATGACCCGCTTGGATACGTCCACCACCGCCTTAACCATATCCCCAAATTGCGACGTGGCGATGTGCTGAAGATCGGATCGGGAGATCGGGTTCTGGACGATTTTGATTTCCATGGAGGGCAAGCCTATCTGTACGGCCCGGAGACGACAAGCCTGATTTCAGGCCTTCGCCGCCATCCACGCGAAAGGATTGACAAGGCCGCGCCATCCGTCGGGTCCCAACGCCATTTCCTCGTCGGTCAGGAGCGCGCCGTTCAGGGCCTGGACCATGGCCTCGCGGTCCATGCGGACGCCGATGAAGACGATTTCCTGGCGACGGTCGCCGAACATGAGGTCCCAGTCTTTCCGAATTTCCTTCCGAAGCGCCGGATCGGCCGGCCAGTTTTTCTGGGGAACACCGGCCCACCATCGTCCCATGGGATCCAGTTTCATGATCTTCCCGGCCTGGTTCCAGAGACCGCAGATGTCATGATGCGGCGCCAGCCAGACAAATCCCTTGGTGCGGATCGAGGCGTCAAGGGTTTTCGATTCCGCCAGACGCCTCAGACGAGCCGGGTGAAACGGGCGGCGCGCGCGGTAGACGAAACTTTTGATGCCGATCTTCTGAGCTATAGACATGTGTTCCATATCGTGGTCGTGCTCATGACCATGATCCTCGTCATGCCCGTGGTTTCCACCGCCATCTGCAGGTTCCAGCGCCTGAAGCCAGCCGGCCCGCTTGTACGTTCGATCATAAGCGTAGAGCCCGGTATTCAGAATCTCGGTCATCGGAACCCTGGCGTTTTGCGCCCGGACGATCTTGGCTGAAGGATTGAGGGACCGAAGGATATCCTCCAGTTCCGCCAGTTCCCGTTCGGATACGAGGTCCGTCTTGTTCACGACCATCACGTCGCAGAACTCGACCTGCTCGATCAAGAGGTCCACGGGACTACGGTTGTCGCCCTTTTCCGTCTCGATGCCCCGGTCGCGCAGCGTCTTTGTGGAGTTGTAGTCCTTCAGAAAATGATAGGCGTCCACAACGGTGACCAGCGTGTCCACCTTGGCCAGATCGCCGAGACGGTTGCCTTTCGAGTCCTCGGTTTCAAAAATCTCCGCGATCGGCATCGGCTCCGACACCCCGCTCGATTCAACCAGCAGGTAATCGAACTTACCCATCCGCGCCAGCCGCGTGATTTCCTGGAGAAGATCATCCCGAAGGGTGCAGCAGATACAGTTGTTCGTCATCACGACCATCTTTTCATCCATCCGGCTCAAGGCCGCATCACCCTTTTTCACCAGCTCGGCGTCGATATTTACTTCACTCATGTCATTCACGATCACCGCGACCCGCAGCCCCTCGCGATTGTTCAGTACATGATTGAGCAGCGTGGTTTTCCCGGCTCCCAAAAATCCGGACAACACGGTCACGGGAAGCTTCCGTCCTTTACGGCCTTTGCGACCGTTATTCCGTGCAACATTCATAGGATTCCTCCTTGTTAGAGGGGTTGGCGGCCGGCGAAGCCGGCGTTGAGATTGTGCCAGTGGGTGATCTCGGGTTCGCCTTCCTGCCAGCAGAGGTAGATGTCCTGGCCGGCGCGTTTGGAGTAGAAGTCGACGAGGAGGGGCTGGAGGCCTTTGATTTCGCAGCCGAAGGAGGATTGGAGGTTGTCCATGAGACGTTGGAGTTGACGGGTGGATCGTTCCAGGGACTGGGCCAGTCGGAGGAATTTTTCGGCTGAGAAATCGCCTCCATTCTGGGCGATGGCCTGCATCACCCGCGCGTGTTCCTCCTGACGGGCTTGCCGGACACTTTCCGCGCGGCGGATTTTCGCCGCCATGTTTTTTACATTTGGAAGGGCCTCATTTGCCTCATCCAGCGTGTAGTATTTTCTTCCCATGGGAACCATTTAAAGTCGCGGGGACGGTTCTGTCAATTCGGCGTGGATTTGAAAATCTCACAAAATGACATATGATCCGGATCGTATGATTCAGTCCATGGAGAAAGGCGCGGCGTATATCGGGGGGAAATGGGTGCGGCCGCCCGGCACCCGCCTGTATGAGGTTGTGAATCCCGCCACGGGGGAGCGGTTGGCGGAAGTCATCCACTGCGGGCCGTCCGAGGTCGACGCGGCCGTGGAGGCGGCGCACTCGGCGTTTCAAGAGTCCGGGTGGCGAACGCTGGATCCATCCAAGCGGGAACGAATTCTCCGGAAGATCGGGGACCTGATCGAATCGAACGCGAAGGAACTGGCGCGGATCGAATCTCTGCAGAACGGCAAGACCGTCCGCGAGGCCCTCCGGGGGGACATCCCGCCCGCCTGGGATATTTTCCATTATTACGCCGGTTGGATCACAAAGTATTACGGCCACACGGTCCCGGTCAGCGGACCGTACCTGGCCGAGACGCGGATCGAGCCGATCGGCGTTGTCGGCGCGATCGTTCCCTGGAATTTTCCGCTCCTGCTCGCGTCCTGGAAACTCGCTCCGGCTCTCGCGATGGGCAACACCGTCGTCCTGAAACCCGCCGAGCAGACGCCCCTCACCGCGCTTTATCTGGCGGAACTGTTGGAAGAGGCCGGTATCCCGCCCGGCGTTGTCAACATCATCCCCGGCTTCGGCGACACGGGGGCGCTTCTGGCGCGCCACATGAAAGTCCGCAAGATCACCTTCACGGGCAGCCGGGAAGTCGCCCGGGAGATTTTGCGGGCGTCGGCCGATTCCAACCTGAAGCGGGTGTCGCTGGAACTTGGCGGAAAATCCCCCAACATCGTTTTCTCGGACGCCGACCTTGACCGCGTCTCCGATGTGGCCTTCGGCGAAATATTCGGCCACAAGGGCGAGGTGTGCAGTGCCTCTTCCCGTCTTCTGGCCGAATCCTCCATATCGGGCGAGCTGATCCGTCGGCTCAAGGACAAAGCCGAACGGATGGTTCTTGGCGATCCCCAGCACCCGAAAACTCAAATGGGCTCGCTCATCAGCCGCACCCAGCTTGAGCGGGTGGAACGCTACGTTTCATCCGGGCTCAAAGAAGGCGCCGCGCTGGTTTGCGGCGGCAAACGCCATCTTGACAACGGTTGTGACCGCGGATTTTTCTTTCGTCCCACCATTTTTGCGCGGGTAAAGCCGCACATGAAGATCGCCCAAGAGGAAATTTTCGGACCTGTACTTTCGGTCATGGATTTTGATTCCGAGGAAACCCTGATCGAAACCGCGAACAGCACCGTCTACGGCCTCGTCTCGATGATCTGGACCCGGGACATCGGCCGGGCCTTCCGGATCGCCCGGCGACTCGAATCCGGAACCGTCTGGATCAACGCGGCCGGCCCCTTCGACAGCGCGATGCCGTTTGGCGGCGTGAAAGAAAGCGGCTGGGGGCGGGAGATGGGGATGGAGGCGTTGAAGGAGTACACGCAGGTCAAGTCGATATGGATAGGGCTGGAATATTAAAAACGAAGAGGAGGAGAGCTTGGATTTGCCTGCTCGCCTCCTCTTCTCCATACGGCCCGCTCAGGGCCTGGCTCATATCGATGAGCCCCCTTCGACCGTGTTGTACCGCGGACGAGCCGGAAAATCAAATTTAATTTGAAGAAATGATCAAAAAATCCTTCGAGCGGCTCCTCCTTGACCTTTTGAGCCTGCCCACCGCGCCGTTCCACGAAACCGCCGTTCGCGAGACTGTGCTCCGGGAGCTGGATCATGCGGGCATCGTCCGCCGCATCGACCGTGCCGGGAACGTCATCGCGCGCCTCCGCCGCGGACCGCCGCGTCCTCCCCTGGCCTTCGTGGCTCACATGGACCATCCCGGATTTCAGCTGGAGCGGGTTGATTCAAGGGGAATGGGGGTCGGGCGAGTTTTGGGTGGAGTCGGAGAACCGATGATCGGGCATCGAATCCTGTTTTTCACAGATCCCCCGGCGCCGGCCCGCATCATCCGTATCGTCGAGCGCGATCGGTCCGGCCGGCCCGAGCGAGTCCGTCTGAAAATCCATGGCGCGGTCCCGGCCGGAACATTCGGCCGGTGGGCTGTGCCCGGGCCGTATCGGCGCGGCAGCCGGCTGTTCGCCCCGGGAATTGACGACGTCTGCGCGGTGGGGATTCTGCTGGAAGTTCTCAGGCGATGCCTCCGATCTCGCGCGCCCATGAATCTTTACTGCTGTTTCACGCGGGCCGAGGAGGTCGGTTTCATTGGCGCGGCGGCACTGGCCAAGTCCCGGGTTCTTCCGGCGCGAACCCGCGTTCTGTCCCTGGAAATGAGCAAAGCCCTGCCGGGCCGTGCCGAGCAGGGCAAGGGATTTGTGATCCGCGTGGGCGACCGGGCGACGATGTTTGATCCCGGGTTCACCGATTTTATGATCTGGCTGGCCGCCCGGGCCCGGAAAATGCCATACCAAATTGCCCGTCTGGACGGCGGCGCCTGCGAGGCGACGCTGTTCAACGTCCTGGGATACCGCGCCTCCGGTGTTGCGTTGCCGCTGGGAAATTACCACAACCGGACGCCCTCCGGCGGCGTCGGCGCGGAGTACATCGATCTCCGGGATCTGGCAGGGCTCACTAATTTCCTGACCGAACTGGCCGGACGAACGGGTGATCTGGGTCGACCCCGGGATGAACTGCGAAAGAGATTGGGCAGGAATTATATAAAATGGAGAAGATTTCTATAGAAACAGAGAGAACCCCCTCCAATAGCACGATGGCGTTGAAAAGAATCTTTCCGGCTGGTGTAATGGGTCCATGCTGATTAGAATGGAAGTCGGGCGGGTCGTGGCAGGAATACTGGTGGTATTCTTGGCGGCCGGGGTTCCGGCGTGTGCCGGCGGCGCGGATGAGATCGCTCCGGAAAAATCGGAGTTTGTGTCTATCCGGATTTTCCACACAAACGACATTCACGGCCATATCCTGCCCGAGCCCGATTACAAATCGAACCTCAAGCCTCCGCCCCTGCTGGGCGGCGCGGCGTCTCTGGCGACCGCCATGGACCTCTGGCGGACGCTTCCGGCGTTCGGCTACGCGCCCGACGTCACGCTCTATCTCGACGCCGGGGATTTTTTTCAGGGGACGCCGGAGGGAACGATCCCGCGCGGCGAATCGATGATCGATCTCTATCATCGTCTCCGGCTCGATGTCATGGCTGCCGGCAACCATGATTTTGATCTGGGCCAGGCCCAGCTGGCGAAACTGGTCAGCCTCGCGAAATTTCCCATTCTCTCCGCCAACACGCTGGACGCCCGCACCGGCCGGATCGCTTTCGGCCTGAAACCCCGCGTGATCCTGGAGCGGGGGAGAATCCGCTTCGGCATTTTCGGAGTGATCACCGACGACATGCCTTCGATCAGCGCGCGGTCAGGCATCGAGGGCCTGGATTTCCCAAGCGCGGTGGAAACCGCCAGACAGCAGGTCGCGGCGCTGAAATCGGAGGGCGCGGACATCATTCTGGGCCTGACGCACGCCGGGAGCGGCACCGACACGGAGATCGCCGCGTCCGTCGGGGGGATCGCCGCCATCATCGGCGGCCACTCGCCGTGGGAATTATCTCCGCACGTCCGTATGGATTCGACCCAGACCATCGTCACGCACACCGGCGGGCACAACCGTCACCTCGGCGTCATCGACCTTCTCTACCACGCTCCCAGCCGGCAGGTCGTGCAGGCCAACGCGCGACTCCTGAGGCTCTACGCCTCGGAATTCCCCCCGGACCCGGGCATCCGCCGCTGGGCCGATGGAATCCGGGAGGATGTCGGCCGCGCACTGGACGTCGTCATCGCGACGTCCGACAGTACCTACCGAAAAACCCGGTACCGCGAATGCGTGATCGGCAATCTTCTCGCCGACGCCATGAGGTTCTCAACGGGCGCCGACGCCGCTTTCATGAACAACCGGGGCATCCGCGCTGAATTGGCCGAGGGCCCCGTGCGCCTCCGCGACATTTTCACCATCATGCCCTTCGACAACACCGTCACCGTCATGACCCTGACCGGGAAGGAGCTGATGTCTCTGCTTGAGGAGAGCGCCGGCCTGGATCGCGACATTCTGCACATGTCAGGAGTTGAGATGGAAATTTCCTACGCGAAGCCGCCGGGTCGGCGGGTGCTGAAGGCCAGTATCGGCGGAAAGAAAATCCGGCGCGGCCAAAAGTACCGGATCGCAACGAACTCGTTTCTCGCCGGCGGCGGAGATTTGTTTGAGACGTTTCTCCTGGGGCGCGACCGGCAGGACGCCGGCTATCTCCTCCGGGACGCCATCCGGGACCGCATCGCCGACGTCGCACGGGCCTCCGGCGGTCTTTTTTCCGGAGAGATAGAGGGCCGCATCAAGATCATCGGCGCCGTTCCGGAGGCATTCCGGGATGACTGAGAGATCAGCGAGGCGGGTCCTGCTGGGAGTGAGCGGCGGGATCGCCGCGTACAAAATTCCCGAACTGGTCCGGTTGTTTGTGAAGGAAGGTTGCGCCGTGAAGACTCTCCTGACGCCGAACGCCGAGCGCTTTTGCGCGAAGGCTGCGATCGCCGCGCTGTCGGGCGATTCGGTCTACAGCGGGCTCTTCGAGCCTGTTTTTCTGGAGGAGGGCCATACCGAACTTGCGAAGTGGGCGGACGTTTTCGTGATCGCGCCGGCCACGGCCAACACCATCGCGAAACTGGCGCTGGGCGTTTCGGACAATCTCCTCACCACGACCTTTCTGGCCTCACCCTCGAGGAAACTGATCGTCCCGTCGATGAACACCGAAATGTACGACGCCGCGGCGCTTCAGGCCAACTTAAAGAAACTTTCAGAAACCGGCGCGGAAGTTTTGCCGCCGGACGTCGGGGATCTGGCCTGCAAGACCTACGGCGCCGGCCGGATGCCCGACCCATCGACCATCGTCGAGGCCTTTTACCGCGCCGCCGGGCCCGGAACGCTTCGCGGCAAAACCGTCGTCGTCTCCGCGGGCGCCTCGGTCGAAGCATTGGACGACGTCCGCGTCATCACGAACCGCTCCAGCGGCAAGATGGGCACGGCCCTGGCCCGGGCCGCCTACCGGCTGGGCGCCGACGTCACGCTCATTCTAGGCCGTTCGGAAGTTTGTCCCTTGCCGCCCGTGCGAATCGTCCGGGTTGACACCATCGATTCTTTCGCCGCCGCCTACCGCCGGTTCGCCTCCGGCGCGGACTATTTTCTGGCCGCCGCCGCGATCGGCGATTTTATCCCGGCCCGGCCCGCGCGAGGCAAGCTCAAACGCCGAACCGCGGAATTGCGCGTGTCCTTTCGTCCCTCGCCCGACCTCATTTCGGACCTGGCCGCGCGGGGCGTGGCCGCCCGGCCGAAGCGCGTCATCGGGTTCGCTCTTGAAACCGATTTAGACGAGCGCGCCGCCCGGGCCAAGCTGTCCGAAAAGAACCTCGACGCCATTTTCCTGAACGCCGCGTCCGCCCTCGGCTCGGACGAGAACCGCGTCGTGGCGCTCGCGCCGAAAGCCGTCCGAAAGTCTTTCAGCCGAATGTCCAAACTCGCCCTGTCGCTCCGTCTCTTCGAGTGGCTGGACGGCCTGCCCATCCGCTGATAGGATTGCTGTAATGGAAGCGGAAAACATACGCGCCGAGATCCAGCGGCGGGTCGCGATATCGGGTCAGATCGTGATCCTGGTCGTCGTCGGTTCCCTGGTGCTCTTCGGCCTCATTCTTGGCGTCGTCTACACCGACCATTACGATTCCGAAAAGCTTTTCGCGGCCGCCCAGCTCAGAACCTTCGTGATCGCCAACACCGAAAATTTCCAGACCGGCAACACCGCCGGCATCAAAAAAGCCGCCTACCACCTGATCCAGGCCCCCGCCGTGTCCCATCTGGTTATCTTCGACGGCGCCGGACGGACGATCCTCTCGATGACGTCCCCCGAATACGCGGCCGGCGGCGATGATGGGGAAAAGGAAATCGCCGACCTGATGATGAAAATCCAGGGCCCGGACCGGCTCACGGCGGCGACGTCCGGCTCGGATCTGAATACCGTGAAACTCCAAAGCGGCCGGTCCCTGCTCCGGGCGTTCATTCCAATCCGCCGCGGCGCGGCGCGTCTGGCGGAAGTTGAAATGGGTTTTTTCAAATCCCAAATCCGCAACCGCGCTCTCCAGAGAATCCGGACCCCCGGCGCCATCTGCGCCGCGGGCGCGCTGATCATCATGGTCGTTGGATACAGCGTTGTGAGCCGCTGGGAGAAGACCAAATCCCGCGAGCTGGCTCAGCTCTTGGATACGCAGATGGAACAGCAGAAAATCCAGTATGACAGAAAGATTTTCATCATGAAGAAAGAGAACGAGGGCAAGGATCTTGAGGGTGGGAGTTTTTTCAATATCATGGAATCCGTCCGTGACATCTCCGGAGCAACCGACCTTGACAACTTTGTTCGGCGGACGGTCCTCGCCAGCGTGCGGCTCTTCCGGTGCCGGCTGGTTTCGCTTTATTTGTCCGCGCCGAAAGACGTCGAGAACTCCGCATGGAAATTGTCGGGCCGTTACGACGGCAAGGGATACGCCCACGACCTGGAGGAAGTCCTGGACATCGCAAAACATGCCCAGCTCCGCAATGCCCTAACGATGTCCGCCACCGAACTTCTGGAGGACTATCCGGTCGAAAAGAACCAATCTCTTCTGATCTCCGTCTCCTCCGACAAAAACCGCTGTGCCCTGATTCTCTTTAACAAAGTCGGCACATTCGACACGAAAGACGTTATGGCGGGGAGAATTTTCGCCGGGTTTCTGCCGAATCTTCTGGCCTGGCACGGCAGGTAATTCCCGTGAATCAGGCCGGCATCCTCTTCGGGGCGTTTCTCCTTTCGATTCTTCACGCCGGCATCCCCAACCATTGGGGTCCGTTCGTCGTAGTTGGGCGGCTTAGGGGCTGGTCCCGTCCCAGGCAGGCATGGATCACGTGGGTGGCCGGCTTTCTGCATTCCACCGTCACATTGGCCATCGGGATCGCGATCGCCTACGCGGGCGGGATGGTGGAATCGGAACGGCTGGATCTTCTGCATTTCGGCGGCGCCGTGATCCTGGTTCTGCTGGGGTTTGTGTTGATTTTTAGCCGCCTCTTCAACCGTCATCCGCACCGGCATTTTGATCCCAGCCGGATTTCGGCGGCGTCGGACGCCCTCTGGGTCACCGCCCTGGTGGGGATGCTGGCCCTGTCTCCCTGCGCCGAAATTCTTCCGCTCTATATTCTGGCCGCCGCGGACGGCTGGTCCGCCGTCCTGTCGCTTTCCGTGGTGGTGGTACTCTCCACCTCTCTCGGCATGACGGGATTCGTTCTTTTTTTTGGCGAGAAACTCTCCCGGATGCGCTGGACATGGATCGAGGAAAACAGCGGGCTGGTCGCCGGTCTGGTTCTGGTTGCACTCGGCATTTTCGCCGCGTCGGAAATCGAGGGGACGATTTTGCCCCAGGCCCAGGCGGCGGGGAACTGGGGTTTGGAAGTCCTTCGGCATGCATGGACTCTTTTTCAGGAGGCCGCGCCCTACGTGTTGTTCGGGTGTCTCATGGGCGGCCTGGTTTACGGATTCATCCAGCCGGATCGGGTTGCCCGGTATCTGGGCAAGGGCAAATTTCGTCCCGTCGTCAACGCGGCGCTCCTGGGTATTCCGCTTCCGCTGTGTTCCTGCGGTGTGATCCCCGCGGCTCTGACACTGCGCCGGATGGGCGCCTCCCGCGGCGCCACCACGGCTTTTCTCATCACAACTCCGGAAACCGGCATCGATTCAATTTTCGTCACATACGGTCTGTTGGGTCCGATCTACGCCGTCTTCCGTCCGCTCGCCGCATTTCTGACGGGCGTCACGGCGGGCGTCATGGAGGTGCTTTTTGGGGAGAAGGAGTTGCCGCGCCCATCGGAACCGGAGAAGAAAGAAACGGAATGCTCCAGTTGCGCGTCCGAACCAAAGCCGGTGATGGCGGCGCCGGCCTCGGTCACGCTAACGCAGAAGCTTAAACTTTCCGTGACGTACGGCTTGGGCGAGTTTCTGGCCGACATCGCCCTGTGGCTGGTGATCGGATTTCTCGCCGCCGGCCTGATTCTGGCTCTGGTTCCGCCGGCCGCCATCGAGCGGACCATCGGCGGTGGTCTTCCGGGCATGATCGTTGTGCTGATCGTATCCGTTCCCCTCTACATCTGCGCCTCCGCCGCGACGCCCCTGGCCGCCGCGCTCCTCCTGCAGGGCGCGAGTCCCGGCGCCGCCCTGGTGCTGCTTCTGGCCGGCCCCGCGAGCAACACCGCCGGAATTGTTCTTCTGTATAAATTCCTCGGCAAGCGCTCCGTGATCATCTACATCCTGTCGATCGTCCTGTGTTCGCTGAGTCTCGGACTGCTTCTCAACCATCTGTTTCTCTGGTTCGGCACAACGCCGTCCGCCGAAATCGGCTCGCACCACCTGGCCTCATCCGCGCCGGGCGCGGGCCGCCTCGCCGCCGTGATTCTTGCCGTCCTGATCTGTTATCATCTCGCCCATCGGTTGATCCGTAGCATCACTACGACCGAAACCCCACAGAAGGAGCGACACCCGCATGAGCAGTGAAAAGACTTTCAGCATGGTCAAACCGGACGGCGTTGCCCGCCGTCTCGTCGGCGAAGTCATCCGCCGTTACGAATCGAACGGCCTTTCGATCACGGCCCTGACGATGACGCGTCTCACCCGCGAGCGCGCCGAATCTTTTTACGGCGTTCATCGGGACAAACCCTTTTTCGAGGAACTCGTCCGGTTCATCACGTCCGGCCCCGTTGTTGCGATGCGGGTGGAGGGTGACGAGGCCATATCCCGGGTCCGCGAGATCATGGGCGCCACCGACTACAAAAAAGCCCTGCCCGGAACCATCCGCGCCGATTTCGCCCGCGAGATCACTAAAAACATCGTCCACGGATCGGACGCGCCCGAAACGGCTGCGGCCGAGATTCGGTTCTTTTTCGGCGACTGACGGGGCATGGACAGCGCCGCCCGGGGACTTCTCCTGGCTGTTCTTTGTTCTCTCATCCTCGGCATGTTCGTGGTCCTGACCAACCGGGATTACCGTCCCGCCGAAATTTACGAGACGAACCGCCGCGCTTTCAGCCACGTCCCCGTGGAATCCGAAGAAGACATGTCCCCGCAGTAGGAAATCCCCATGTCCGAAGCCTGGATGCGCCGGCTCATGTTCCAGGCCTACGCTTTCGTGCTGGGCGTAGTCGCCGGAAAGTTTTATCTGCTGTCCGACCGCCAGTCCGCCTTCTGCCAGACCCTCTTCGCGCTCCTCCTCGCGTTTTCTTTTTTCGGGTTTGTCCGCGCGCGCCGCGGGCGATTTCCGATGGCCGCCGCCGTTTTTCTGTTCGGCCTCAGCGCGTTTTTCCTCGGGTGGGGAAGGTACTCGGAAACAGCGGCCATCGGCGGGGCGAACCACATATCGAAATACACAACCGATTCCTGGAAGAACCGGGTCAGCGTCGAAGGCGTCATCGTGACGGAACCCGATGTTTACAGCGATCAGGTCCGATTCACCCTCAATCCGATCCAGGCCCGGCGGACCGGCGCGGACGAGTTCACGGCCGTCACCGGCGGAAAAGTCGAAGTCACGGTGCGCCGGTCAGCGCCCGATCTCTACCGGCAATTCAGCCAGAGCGCGGTCTACGGCTGGCGGATCCGCGTGAACGCGCCCCTCCTGGTCCCTCAGGCCGCCGCCAATCCCGGCGGGTTTTCGTATCAAGACTTTCTCGCCGACCAGGACATCTACGCCGGCCAGACCGTCGCCGTTTCCTGGGGCGCGCCGCCGCCGATCGAAGTACTTGACCAGGGCGAGGGCATTTTTCTGACGGAATGGGCGCTCCGGGTCAAGGAGCGGGTCCTCTCGGTTCTGGTCCGGACGATTCCCCATCCCGAATCGGCGTTTCTGGCCGGCGTCACGCTGGGAATGAAATCTGTGCTGAAGGACGTCGTCTGCATCGTCCCCGGGGACGGCCGGCTGGTCACCGACGAATTCCGGATGGCCGGCGTGAGCCATGTTCTGGCCGTGTCGGGCCTCCATGTCACCATCATCAGCGCGATGCTGATCGCCATCCTCTCCGCCCTGCGGATTCCCCTGCGGATCCAGGCTCCCCTCGTCATTTTTGCGCTCGTCCTGTTTATGATCCTCACCGGCATGGCCCCGGCGACCCTGCGGGCGACTCTGATGAACTCGCTCGCGATTTTCTTTCTGGCCATGACCCGCGGAGGTTTCAAGGTCTCTCTGCTCTTTGCGATCGCCGAAGCGGCCATGATCGTGCTGTTCATTCAACCGAAGAACATCGTCCAGCCCTCCTTCACCCTCTCCTTTGCCGCCGTCCTCTCCCTGTCGCTCCTGTCCGGCCCGATCGAGAAAGTCCTGCTGGCGCTCCGGGGCCCGACGCTGATCTGGGCCGTCCTGACCCTGTTCGGCCTGACGACTCTCTCGACGCGGCCGCTCTGGGATACATTCACCAAGCCTGCGGTCGTGCTCGCGTTCTTTGCCGCCGCCGCATGGGGCCTGTGGCGCTGCCGCCAGGAGGATCTTCGCGACAAGTGGCCGGACTTCAGGTTTGACCGGTGTCCGCCGTTTCTCAGACTGTTCATCGTCGCCCAGGGCGCCATTTTGCTGGGCATGATGTTTCCGCTTTCCTCCTACTACTTCGGCCGTTATTCCCTGGCCGGCGCCTACGCCAATTTCGTGGCCATCCCGCTGACCGGAATCATTGTTCCGATCGGCCTTATGGCCGGTCTGGTGGGAATGATCCCCGGCGTCGGCATGTTTATCGCTCTGATTCTGAACGCCGCCAATTTTATTTTCATTAAATTCTTTTTATATGTTGCCCATGCCTCCGCGGTCATTTTTCCCTATCCCTTCATCAGTCAATTCACGCCCGGCCAACTCGTAGTGTATTACGCGGCAATCACGGCGTTCATCTGGATGGATCCGATCCGCTCGGCCGTCCTGAAGATCTACAACAAATCATACAAATACGCGGCGGACCCCCGGATCCGGCGAAATGTCGCTGGGCTGGCGGCCGTCGCGGCCGCGTTTCTGGTGTTGTCAGTGCACGAAATCTGGAAGCGTCCGCCGGCGGTTCCGCCCGGCACGCTGCGCCTGACGTTTCTCTCCACCCCCTACGGCGGCGCCGCCGTGGTCCAGTGCCCCGACGGGAAAACTTTCCTCGTCGACGGGTCTCTGAACAACCCGAAGAACCATTTCGACGCCGGCGAAAAAGTGATCGCGCCCTTTCTGCTCAAGCAGGGTATTACACATCTGGACGGCGTGATCCTGACGCATTCCGGCCCGGAGCACACGGAGGGACTGGCGACGATTCTTGAAGGGTTCGACGTGGAGGCCTGGTACGATCCCGTACCGGTTCAGAATCCCGGCCGGATGCTGGAACTCATGGAGACGGACACGGCCGCCGCCTGCCGGCTTTTTTTCCGGGAAACCGGCGACGCCCATTCGGAGGCCCGCGCGGACGTCCCGCACGTCCGGCGGATATGCGAAGGCTACATCGCGCTTGTCCGCGCGTCGGAGGAAAGGCGCATACCCCGGGTCGCGGCCAAAGCGGGCTTTGTGGTCACGGAAAGTTCCCCCGCCGGACACGCGCTCAAAATCACTTTTATGGAAGGCGGGGTCGTTCGAATTTCTCACGGAAAATTTTCCGCCCTTCTGACCGGCGACGCCTCCGAGACCGTCCTCCGGGAACATGCGGCCCGCGGCGATCTCGCGGCGGACGTGCTGACGGTTCCCGGGCACGGTTTCACAGAGACGGCCCGTCAGGACTGGCTGATGGAATCCGCGCGCCCGAAGGCGGCCGTTTTTCAATCCGGGAATCCGGCGATTCTGTACGGCAAGAGCCGCGAGGCCAAGCCGCTTGTGGATAGGGCCAAAGAGGAATATGATGAGAATCGGGCTTATTATGAAAAGCGGCTCGGGCCGGACCGGGTTTTCGATTCGAGGCTGGACTGGGCGGTCATCGTGGACAGCGACGGAAAAACGTTTCAGATTCAAACGCTGAAGCCGAAACAGAGCGACGCCGGAGGCGTGGACGGAGCTTCATGAAGGTCACCCTGACATCCGAGCAAAAGTGGATTTTGATATCGCTGGCGGTCCTGCTGATCGGGGCTGTCCCCTCCTTTTTTATGGATGCCGGCCCGGATGGCGGACCCGTGCCCGTCTATACCGGGCCCGTGAAGACCACCGAGGGGGAAGCAGTTCCGATCCTTGAATCCAAATGGAGCCCCCGGCCGATGACCGGGGAAGAACTCAAGACACTGCAGGCAAACCTCAAAATCGATCTAAATCACGCTACCGCGGAAGAGCTGAATTCCCTGCCCGGCGTGGGTAAAGCCACCGCCCAGGCGATCCTGGATTATAGGGAGGCGCGCGGCTGTTTTGAGAGTATCGAGGACCTGAAAAATGTGAAAGGATTCGGCGGCGGCGCGAAATACGAATCGCTCAAGGACCACATCCGCGTCGACATGACCGGTTGTGTCGTCAAGTCGGGGGACCCGGCGGATGACGGCGGCGGAATGAGCCGGAAGCCGAAGGGAAGCCGGACCAAGAGCGGCGCGTCCAAACTCGTCAACATCAACACGGCGAGCCTGAAGGATCTGGACGGTCTGCCCGGGATCGGCAAAGCGACCGCGCAGAGGATCATCGATTACCGGGAGGAGAACGGATCCTTTTCGGACGTCGAGGAACTCACGCAGGTGAAGGGCATCGGCCCGGCGACCCTCAACAAGTTCCGGGACCTTGTGACCGCCGACTGAGATGGAAGATAAATTCTCGAAATACCGGCGCGCCCAGGGGACCGACCGGCCGGTCACGTGGCCCGGATGGGCGGCGGCGGGTGTACTGCTCGCGCTGGTCATCGCCGGATGGATGCATGCCATCCCGGTCTATTTTCCCTCCGATGCGCCCTCGATGTCTCTCGGCTCCTCATCCGGGGCGCCGGGCGCGGCCCCGCTTGCGATCTGGAAGCGACCGGGGGAACTGGCGGTTGTTTTCTTCGACATCGGCCAGGGCGACGGCGCATTCATCCAGACCCCGCGGGGCAAGAACATCCTGATCGACAGCGGCGAGGGCCGGACTCCGGATGTCCGGTTCATCCGCCCGGTCGACGCGGCCAACCGGGTCATCCTTCCGTTTCTCCAGCAGATCGGCGCGACCCATCTGGACGTCGTGATCGCGACGCACCCGCACAGCGACCACATGGGGTCGATGGCCGACCTCATCGGAAACCGCGCCCTGACCGTCGGCCAGCTCTGGATATCCGGATTTCTCCATCCCACGTCTTCAAACAAGAAACTGCTCGAGACCGCCAAGCGCCGCAAGATCCCGGTCTATGCGCCGGACCCGAATCAGCTTCCCACCCGCCTCGATATCGGATCGGACGTCTCCGCCCATATTCTCTTCGTCGACCCGAGCGCCGACAGCCCGAACAATTCCTCCATTGTCTTGAAAATGATCTACGGCCATGTCAGTTTTCTATTTACCGGCGACGCGGAGGAACGGGTCGAGAAAAGCGTATCCGTGCGATGGGGCCCGGAACTCAAGGCCCAGATCCTGAAAGTCGGGCACCACGGCAGCAAGACCTCGTCCCTGCCGATTTTTTTGAATCAGGTCAAGCCGGAAGCGGCGGTTATATCCGTCGGATCCTACAACACCTTCGGCCATCCGCGGCCGGAAGTCCTCCAGCGCCTTCGGGACATCGGCGCGAAGATATACCGGACGGACGAGCAGGGAAGCATTTTCGTCTTTTCGGACGGTCAAACCTACCGGGTGGAGCCGTCCCGGTTGTGACCTCTGTTTCGTCATGCCCGCGCAAGCGGGCATCCAGCAGTTTCTCGTACAGGGATTCTGGATTCCCGCTTTCGCGGGAATGACGAATAAGACTGCCCCCGTCTACCGAGACCGGTTACACACACTGAATTTCCCGCTTTCGCTTGACAAACCATCCCCCGTAATTCAAAACTGTCCGTGTGTTGAATGTGACGATGGGTGTACCATCTGACTTGGGTGCTGGGCTGGAGCCAGCCAGCCAGCCAGCCAGCCAGCCAGCCGGGGTTTGCCCTGCTGAGATAGGCCGCCGGCCGTGAACGCCCCGGCCATCGTGCCGCTTGCGCGCCGGTTGACGGACAGCCTCAACGCCGGCGCCCGTCTTCTGATCCAGCCGAAAGAGTTTTGTTTCCCCGACAACTCCATTCCTCCCGCCGACATTTACGCTTTCACCGACCGCGGCCTCAAGCGAGACGACAATCAGGACAGTTTTCTGGCCGCAACCCTCCATGTCTGGCGCCGGGGCGACGTCCGCTCCTTTGCGGCGCTCCTCGTGGCGGATGGCATGGGGGGCGGCCGGGGCGGCGATCTTGCCGCCGCCGCCGCCGTAGAGACGGCATTTTTCCATGTGACGCGCGGCATCCTGGCGCACAATTCTGAAGCCACGCCGGATTTCTCGCCCATCGTCCGGCAGGCGGTTGAGGCGGCGGACGCGGAGGTCCGGCGCATCGCGGCCGAGAAGCGTTACACCGACATGGGCACGACGCTTGTGATGGGGGTTGTCTCGCAGGATCGCCTGACCATCGGCAACATGGGCGACAGCCGCCTCTACAAATCCAGAAACGGGCGGATCAGCGCCTCCGGCGCCCCAGGTGCAGGCGTCTCCGACGCCTGCCGGCTCGTTCAGGAAACCGAGGACCACTCGCTCGTCGGCGAGATCGTCAAATCCGGCATGATCGACAAAGCCCAGGCCCGCACCCACAAACTCCGCAGCGCCATCACCCGCGCGGTCGGCCAGGGCGACTCGCCGACACCGGACATTTTCGTGCGAAGCCTGGCCGCCGGCGAAACGGCGATGCTCTGCACGGACGGCGTGCACGGCGTGATGAATGACGCGGAACTGGAGGCGGTCATGCAGAAGACCCCGGACCTCAGGGTGGCCGCCGGCCGGATCATGCAGACGGTGCTGTCCCGCGAAGCGCCGGACAATTTCACGCTCGTCCTCTACAGGGCGGTTGCGGCCCCGTCGACCCCCGACTACGTCCGCCTGCCCGCCGGGTCGGAGGGCAAGGTCATCCTGCGGGTGCGGCTCTTCGGCGAAACCGCGTCGGAATTCGAAATCCACGTCAGGGAGGAGCCGCCCGCATGATCGGCACGGTCCTTGGCAAATACAAAATCCTCGAGGAAATCGGCGCGGGCGGCGCCGCCACCGTCTACCGCGCCGTCGACACCGCCATCGACATGGAAGTCGCCATCAAGATGCTCCACGAAAATTATTTCAACAAACCCAAGGCCGTCACCCGATTTCTCAACGACGCGCGTACGCTCGGAAAACTCAACCACCCCAACGTCATCCGCATCAACTACGTCGACATCGACAAATTCTATTTCGTGATGGAACTGGTCCGGGGCGTCACGCTCAAACAATGGATCTCCGACCACGCCGGAAAAAACGACGACGCCAAAACGCGCATCGCCGTCCAGCTTTGCGAGGCGCTTCAATACATCCATGGGCAGGGCATCGTCCACCGGGACATCAAGCCCCACAACATTATGATCGATTCGGCGGGAAATCTCAAAGTCCTCGATTTCGGCATCGCCCGCGAAGGCTCATCGACCATGACCGCCGACGGATCCATCATGGGCACGGTCGAGTACATGTCCCCGGAACAGATCGGCGAGGAGGGAAACGTCGACCATCGCACCGACATCTATTCCGCCGGCATGACCCTCTACGAAATGTTCACCGGCCACCTGCCCTTCCATATCGAAGAGGGCGGCAAGGAAAGCGTCTGGCCGCTCATGAAAAAGATCTTTTCGGAGCCGATGCCCCAGCCCCGAGACAAAAATACCGCCATCTCAAAGGCCTTGAACGACGTCATCCTCAAAGCCCTCCACCGCGACCGCGCAGAGCGCCACCAAACGATGACAGAAATGCTCGAACATCTGCGAACCGTCAAACCCTGGGCGTCCTTCTGGACCCTGCGCCTGCGCGCCCTGCGCCCGAAACCCGTCCTCGCGTGGTCGATGGCGGGGACGGCGGCCGTGCTGATCGCGGCGGGGTCGATTTTGTATTTCAGGGATGAAACGGCGTCCGCGCCCGAAACATCGAAATCGCCGAGAAATCGATATGATTATGAAGAATCACTGCCTGTCCAAAAACTTAAACCGGGAGAAAAGATCAACATCAACACGGCCTCCGCCTCCGAATTGAAACGGGTTCCGGGCGTCGGAAACACCATCGCCCGGAGAATCATTGGGCAGAGAGAAAATTATGGTCGCTTTAAATCCATCAATGAATTGCTGGATGTGGACGGTATAAAAGAGAAAACGTTTGAAAAAATAAAGAACCACGTGACCGTGGAATAAAGACGGGGGGTAAATCATGTTCTGTCCCAGATGCGGCGGCAAGCTCGGAAAGCCGGTGCAGTTTTGCCCGCAATGCGGGAGCGACATCAGCGACATCGTCAAGCTGGTTTCCTCAAAAGGCGGAGAGACGGCCGCCGCAACGGAGGAGGTCCAATTCCGCATCGGGACGCCATTCGGAAAATATGAGATCCTTCAGGTCCTGGGCGAAGGCAGTATGGGAACGGTGCTCAAGGCGAAGGACACGGAAAAGGGGACGATCGTGTCCCTGAAAATCCTGCCGAAACATCTCGGCAAAAACGAAATGTTCGTCGAGCGGTTCCGCCGCGAGGCCCGCGCGCTCTATCTGCTCGACCATCCCAACATCTGCAAGATCAGCGACAACGGCGAGCAGGCCGGATTCCATTACATGGCGATGGAGCTGGTGGACGGCGACAGCCTCAAGAGCCGGATCGCCGAAGGGCCGGTCCCGGAAAATGAGATTTACGGGATTCTCCGGCAGATCTGCGAAGCGCTTCTCTACGCCGACACCCAGGGCATCACGCACAGGGACCTCACGCCGGGAAACATCATGCAGGCCAAATCGGGTGGCGTCAAAGTCATCGATTTCGGCATCGCCAAACTCGTCAACGAACTCACCATCTCCAAAACCGGCACCCTCATCGGCACCCCGGCCTACATGGCGCCCGAGCAGTTCGGCCGGGCGCACGATGTCGACCGCCGCGCCGACATCTGGAGCATCGGCGTCATCGCCTACGAAATGGCCGCCGGCAAACGGCCCTTCGAGGGCGCCACCCCCATGTCCACCATCAAACACATCACGGACGAGACCTACATGCCGGACAAGATCAACATCGTCAATCCAAAAACCTCTCTGAAATTGGCCATCATCATTTCGAAATGCCTTCAACGAAACAAACTGAAGCGATACCAGTCGTTCGAAGACGTCCTTGAGGACATCCAACGAGAGAAAGTCATTGAGAAAGAGGAGGAGCCTGTCATGACCCAAGCGTCCCCGCCCCCGCCGCCATCGGAGGCCCATAAGAAAAAAATCCCTATGAAATGGTTGGTGGCCGGAGGCGTCGCCGGCGTGATTGTCCTCGTCGGCCTGGCCGTCGGAATCACGATGATGGCTCTTTCGCCGGACACATCTTCACATCAAAAGGCCGGCGTTGCCATCAAAGCATCATCGGCCGGTTCGGCCAGGGCCACCCACGATGAGGAGGCGTCGGAAGAAGGCGACGATGAGGGGGCGAAGAGTTCCGTCACTCCCCGCGCGGGCAGCGCCACAAACAAACGCGCCGCCATATTTGAAATCACAGAAGCGATCCGGGCGATGGGAGGAAACATCGAATTGGTCGACGGCCGATTCGGGCAATATTACATCAACGATAACGGCAAAAATGTTTTTATTAAATTCACCACCACTCAGAAAAATCAGTACGCTTTCGATATTACAAAAATGTTATTGGCGAAAGGGGAGGAGGTTGGGAATGACAACAAGGTCTACATCGTTTTTATATGCGGCCGCACGGATCAAAGTTTCGCTCTCCCGTTTTCGTTTTTCAAGAAACATATTCAAGGCGCCAAGCCCCGGGCAATTTTTAAACTCAGCCGGGGCCAATGGATATTCCGTTGCGGCATGTTTGAAACGGTGGTGGACGACAAGCTGAACAATTTCGCGACGCTGGTGCAGAAGTAGGTTTCGGCTGGGTGGCAGTGGGGACGGAGGGTGACTTATTTACTTTTTGTGTCAGTACAAATACGACAGGGGGTCGGAATCGGGGGATTCGGGATTGGGCTCGAGTCGTTCCAGCGCCATGTTCAGGATGACGTCCATGTCTTCCAGCGGCAACTGGCCAAGCAGGATGGGAGAGCCGACGGGCGTACCGACACAATCGCCGGCCGCCCGCCTTCCGTTAATCACAGGATTGGGATGGATGAGGGTGGCGTCCAGATTGCGATACCGGGGACGTTTTTCGACACGGCCATCCGCGTATTTCACGTTGAAGTGGCCGGAGACTGCAAGTCCGAGTTTTTGGACCAGGTCGTCCGGGATGGACAGCCGCCGCGCGCCGCTGTCCACAATGGCCTCGACTTCTACCGCATCCCCGCCGTTCATGCTATTGCGAAGCTTTAACCGCGCTCGTATTTCACCCATGACCCGATTATATGCTTCCGCATCCATTGCGTCAACATCCCCATGTCCCCGTGTTGCCCGCTGACCCATGCCATTCCCGCGGATCGCAGGTTACGAATTCGTCGCCGAAACCGCGGGCGGAAACTTCGGGTCCATCTACAAGGCCTATTCCGAGAAATTGGGCCGGACGGTTGCGGTGAAGGTTCTGCCGGCGCATCTGGCGAAGGACGATCGGGTGGTGGCGCGCTTTGCGCGCGAGGCGCAGGCCCTGCTCAAGCTCGACCATCCCAATATCGTGCGCGTGCTGGATCACGGCTCGGAGGGCCGGACCCATTTTCTGGCGCTGGAGTGGCTGGACGGGATGCCGCTTGAGCAGGAGATCGAGAATCTGGAAACATTTCCGGCCGAGGAGGAATTTCTGCGAGTGTTCGGCGCCTGCGCCGAGGGGCTGGCCTTCGCGCACCGGCAGGGCGTGGTCCACCGGGATCTCACGCCGGCGAACATCTTTCTCACGATGGACAAGCAGGTCAAGCTGGTCGATTTCGGGTTCGCGAAGCTTCTCGCCGAGGCGACGATTTCCGCCACCGGCGAAATTCTCGGCAGCGCGCCCTACATGGCCCCCGAGCAGTTTCAGAATTCCGCGGCCGTCGACCACATCGCCGACATTTTCAGTCTCGGCGCCGTCGGATACCGCTATGCAACCGGAAAATTCCCATGTGGGTCGGACCAGCCCGCGGCGATTCTGAAACGGATGGCCGACCCGGCCTTTCAGATCACTCCGCCCATCGTCTTCAACCGCAACATCTCCGTCAAAACCGACAGCATCCTCCGAAAGTGTCTTGAGATGGACCCGCGCAAGCGATACCAGTCGGTGGAGGGCATTTTGACCGACATCAAGTACGGCGATCCGGACGAGCCGGTGGGCGGGTATGTGCGGGCGTCGATGCCGGGCGCGCTGATGCCGCCGGCGGCGCGACCCGCCGGTACCCACAAAAACCGGAAATGGATATGGATTGCGGCGGTGTCCGTGTTGATTCTGGCCGCCGCCGGTTTTGTTGCATGGAAGAAGAAATGGTTCAAGCCGGAAGCCGACGGAAAGCCGACGACTTCACGTTCAAAGCGGGCGACACGCTGATGGCGCGGCTCATCGTCATTTCGGGATCGACGCGCGCCACGGAGATTCCGTTGGACGCGCGGGACCGGTGGTTCGGCCGAAATCCCGACAACGACATCGTCATTTCGGAACGGATCGTGTCCCGGCATCACGCCCGGCTGGTCAAACACGAGGACGGATACCATCTTCTGGATGAGGGCAGCCAGTACGGGACGCTGGTAAACGATCAACCGGTGAAGGAGGGTCTGCTCAAGCACAACGACATCATCAAAATCGGGTTGACGCGGTTCATGTTCGAGGACGAGGCCACGGAACGGACGGACCTTCCCACCGCCGAAATCATGCACCAGATCGACATCGCCGACAAGGAACAGAAGGACGAGCGGAAAGTCGAGGCGGACCTGAAAGCCGGGCGGCCCGACGAGCGGCTGGCCGCGCTTTATCATGTGAGCCGGAGCCTCCACGCCACGCTCAAACTGGAGGAACTGCTGGCGGAGATCCTCGAAGTGCTCTTCCGGCTGTTCCGGTACGGCCGCGGGTTTATCCTGCTGGTGGACCCGGACACGAAGACGATCCGGCCGCACACGGCGAAATTCGGGGACGCCAAACCCGGCGAGATGAACGTGATGCCCTTCAGCCGGACCATCGTCGATTCGGTCGTGAACAGCCGCACGGCTCTCCTCATTCAGGACGCCCAGACCGACTCGCGGTTCAGCGCCACGCACAGCGTGATGGGCTACAACATCCATTCGGCCATGTGCGCGCCGCTGTGGAACAAGGGAAAAATCTGCGGCGTGGTTTATCTCGATTCCGTCGGCATCAGCGGATTTTTCGGCAAGGAGGATCTGGAGCTTCTGTCGGCCGTATCCAATCAGGCGGCCATCGCCATTGAAAACGCCACGCTCTACGAGCATCTGGCGGAAGAGACCCGCCGGCGGTTGAACCTGTCGCGGTTTTTTTCGCCAAGGGTTGTTGAAAAATTCATCGACGCCGGTCAGGAAGTGGGTCTCGGCGGGAAGAAATGCGAGATCACGGCGATGTTCACCGACATCCGCGGGTTTACGGACATATCGCAAAAACACACTCCGGAAACCGTGGTTGAGGTCCTGAACCGGCACTACGATCTTTTGCTGGACAAAATTTTCGAAAACGGCGGCACCCTGGACAAATTCATAGGCGACAGCGTCATGGCCTTTTTCGGCGCGCCCATCGAGCAGGCGGACGCCCCGGCCCGGGCGTTGAAGGCGGCGGTAGAGTGCATGGGCACCATTCCGAAGTTGAACGAGAGTCTCGCGCGGGAGGGCCTGCCGGCCATCGGCATCGGCGCCGGCATCGCCACCGGGGAGGCCATCGTCGGCACGATCGGCTCCAAAAAGCGCATGGAGTACACCGCCATCGGCGGGAGCGTCAATATCGCCTCCAGGCTCTGCGCGCAGGCGGGCGCCGGAGAAATTCTGATAGATTCAAACACCTACCTGCGCGCGGGCGATCCCTCCTATACGGCCAACGCGGAGGAGGTCGCCTTGAAAGGCGTCGGGGACAAAATTCAGGTCTACCGGTTGAGGAAGTAGTTTCGGGATTCCGTCACAACCGGGACCCGCCGGCATCCATGTCGCCGCATTTCGGACAGACCAGCGGGTCGACCCTCATCGACTTTCCCAAAAATATGATAGAGTCCGGGCGTGGATTTCCCCGCCTCATGCGGATGGGAATGACGGGGTGAGACTTGAATACAAAAAGGGGTGGTACAGCGTGAAGCGTTTCGGGGTTCTGGTTTTGGGTTTTGTTCTGACCGGTTTTCTGGGCGGTTGCGGATCCAAGGAGGAGCTGGTCGCGCCCGCCATTGATTCGTCCGATCAAACAATGGAAAGCTCGTCGGAAGGGGAATCTCCGGAAGGCGCGATGGCCGTTTCGGAATCGCCGATGGGCGAAGAATCAGCCGCCGAGCCGGCGGAAAGCGGGGAAGTCGGCGACCAGGTCAACATCAACACAGCCGACGCTTCGACGCTCGACGGCGTCCCCGGGATCGGCCCGAAGATGGCCGCGGACATCATCGCGATGCGGGAGGAGAAGGGAAAATTTTCCAGCATCGAGGATCTGAAGGGGATCAAGGGCATCGGCGACAAGACCTTTGAGAAGATGCGGAATTATCTCACCGTCGAGGGCGGCATATCGCACGGCTCGGTGAAGGCTTCCTCGGAGGGCGAGGGCCGGACAAGCCGGAAATCCGGAAAGTCCGGAGAAGGCGGCCGTTCATCCAAGAAAGCGGCGCCGGCCGGAAAGGTCAACCTCAACACCGCCAGCGCGGATGAGCTTCAGACGCTTAAAGGGATCGGCGAAAAGAAGGCCCTGGAAATCATCGAGTACCGGGAGGCTCACGGCGGATTCAAGAAGATCGAGGAGATCATGGAGATCAAGGGGATCGGAGAGAAGAGCTTCGAAAAGCTGAAGGACTACCTGACCGTCAAATAGCTACGCCGCTTTTCGGCCGCAGCAGTGTTTGAATTTTTTCCCCGAACCGCACGGACACGGATCGTTGCGTCCCACGCGGTCCATGTCCGATGCGACCCTGGGCGCGAGTTTGGGAGGAGGCCGGTTCGCGCCGCCGAACCGTTCGGGCGGTTCTTCCGAAGGCCGCGGTCCGGCTGATCCGGCCGGCGACACGAAGGACCGGCCGTAGGTCAGATTTCGCCGGGTTGGCGGTGCCGGTCCGACAGGCCTCGCGGTCGGTCCTCCGGCCTCTGCTCCGCCTTCGACCTCGGTCAGTCTGAAGAGGAGCTGGACCATTTCGGTTTTCATCCCGTCGAGCATCTGCTCAAACATTTCGAAACTTTCGCGCTTGAATTCCACCAGCGGATCTTTCTGCCCGTATCCCCGAAGGCCGATTCCCTCCCGGAGATTGTCCAGCGCGTAGAGATGTTCCTTCCAGTATTTGTCCAGGATCCAGAGCACCACGAACCGTTCGGCCATGCGCAGGCGCTCCGGCCCGCAGGTCTTTTCGCGTTCCTCATGAAAGTTCATGACCGCGGTTTTCAGCCGCGCGTAGAGGTCGTCTTGGGATTTGTCATCGTTCTTATCGCCGTTCAGGTCACGCCCGAAAAGCTGTCTGAGTTTCATCGCGAGGCCCTCATGGTCCCACTCCGACGCCGGCTCTTTTTCGGCGGTCGTGGCCAGCACGGCGCTTTCTAGCCGGTCCTCGATGAGATCGATCACGTAGGCGCGGAGGTTGTCCTGCCGGAGCGCGGTGTTTCGTTCCCGGTAGATAATTTCCCGCTGGCGGTTCATGACGTCGTCGTATTCCAGAAGATGTTTTCTCACCTCAAAATTCATCGCCTCGACCTTGCCCTGCGCCTTCGCGAGATTTTTGGTGATCCACGGATGCACGATCGGCTCGCCTTCCTGCAGGCCCAGTTTCGTCAGCCACCCGGAGATGCGTTCCGATCCGAACAGCCGCATGAGGTCGTCTTCGAGGGACACAAAAAACTGCGACTGCCCGGGGTCGCCCTGCCGGCCCGCCCGGCCGCGGAGCTGGTTGTCGATCCGGCGGGCCTCATGCCGCTCGGTCCCGATGATATGCAGGCCCCCCTGCTCCGGCACGCCCTCCCCGAGCACGATGTCGGTGCCGCGGCCGGCCATGTTGGTCGCGATGGTCACCGCGCCCTTCTTCCCAGCCTCCGCGATGATGTAGGCTTCGCGCTCATGGTATTTGGCGTTGAGCACATTGTGGGGTACGCCTTTTCGGCGGAGCATGTCGGACAGGAGTTCCGAGACTTCGATCGAGATCGTTCCGACGAGGACGGGCGCGCCGGTCTGGTGGATCGTGTCAATTTCCCCGGTGATCGCCTGGTACTTTTCCTTCTTGGTCCTGTAAATCACGTCGTCCAGATCGTCCCGGACCATCGGCTTGGCCGTGGGGACGACCGTCACGTCGAGGTTGTAAATTTTCTTAAATTCGACCGCCTCGGTGTCGGCGGTGCCGGTCATGCCGGCGAGTTTTTTGTACATCCGGAAATAGTTCTGCAGGGTGATGGTCGCGAGGGTCTGGTTTTCCGATTCAATTCGGACGCGCTCTTTCGCCTCGACCGCCTGATGCAGGCCCTCGCTCCAGCGGCGCCCGGGCATGAGCCGCCCGGTGAACTCGTCGACGATCAGGATCTTGCCGTCCCTCACCACATATTCCACGTCCAGTTTATAGAGATGCCGGGCCTTGAGCGCCTGCAGGAGATAATGCGCGAGATGAATGTTTTGCGGCTCGTAGAGGCTTCCGGCGGAAATCAGCCCTCTCTCCCGGAGAAGTCTGGATGCATGATCGATCCCGACGTCCTGGATGCTGATCGTGTGGTGTTTTTCATCCAGCTCGAAATCCTCCCCCAGTTTCATCCGCGACGCCGCCTCGTCCATCTGCCGGTAGACCTGCAGGGAATCCTCGGCCGGTCCGGAAATAATGAGAGGCGTCCGGGCCTCGTCGATCAGGATCGAGTCGACCTCGTCGACGATCGCGTATGAAAATCCCCTCTGGACGGTCTCGTCCACTTCCCTCGCCATGTTGTCCCGGAGGTAATCGAATCCGAATTCGTTGTTGGTCCCGAACGTGACGTCCGCGGCGTAGGCGGCCCGGCGTTCCCGCGTGGGCGTTTCGTTGAGAACGAGGCCGACCGTCAGCCCCAGGAATTCATAGACGATGCCCATCCAGCGCTTGTCCCGCGTCGCCAGAAAGTCATTGACGGTCACCATGTGGACGCCCCCGCCGCCGAGGGCGTTCAGCACCGTGGGCAGGGTCGCCACGAGGGTTTTGCCCTCGCCGGTTTTCATCTCCGATATTTTTCCCTCGTGAAGAACCACCCCGCCCATGATCTGCACGTCGAAATGCCGGAGACCCAGCAGGCGCTTGGAGGCTTCCCGGACCAGTGCGAATGCGAGGGGAAGGCGGCCATTCAACGGATCCGCGCCGGGTTGAAGATATATTTTTTTAAAGGCTGCAAAAACCAGCGCGGGATCCGGAGGGTCGGCCGCGAGATCCTCGAGAATTTGTTTCTCGCTCTCCAGCAGGACCCGCATACGGTCGTCCCGAAGAGCTCCGACGAGGACGTTCACGAAAGGGTCGCCCTTGTGCGCCTCCTCGTACTCGCGGCGCCGGGCCATGAGCCCATCTCTCAGGCGATCGACGACTTTCCCGACGGATCTTTCCGACAAATTCGCCAGGCCTTCTTCCGCCAGCCGCACCGTCTCGGCGTAGAGAGCCTCCGGATCGGCGTCCGTCCTGAGTTTCACCGCCAGGGACCGGAGCTCCTCATCCGACCGCATCACCATCGCGGGTTCGAGAGAGTTGACGGCATCGACGGCCGGCCAGAGCCGTTTGACGTCGCGTTCCTGCCGGGACCCGAAGATGGGCTTGAGGAGGCGGTCGAGGAGGTTCACAGGGCGGTCCGGATTTTCCGGACCATCTCGCAGAATTCGTTTTTCGGCATGAGCTTCAGCCGCCGGTCCTTCGCCCGGAGCTGGGCCTCGAAGGAAAACCCGCCGGTGGTGAGGAAGACCGGATACTCGACGTGTTTTTCCTCGCACTCCACCGCAAAATTCCGGATGGCGAAATCCCCGACGTCGATCCCGGCATCCCTCTGAAACATCGCCATGGCCGGCCGGTCCTTGCCCGTCTCCTCGAGCTTGGCCTGAACT
>JACQOF010000002.1 GCA_016202645.1 bacterium | reverse complement strand
GCCCATGGCCGCGCGGTCCAGGAGGCGCACGTCGACGTAGTCCGCGGACTTTTCATAGGTCAGCGCTCCGATGGCGATCCAGCTTTCGTAGAGCTTGTTGATCGGCTCGAGTTCCTCGGCGATGGTCACGGCCTCGCCCATCACGGTGTACTGCCGCTTCTTCTCCGAGCCCTTGTTCCCGGCCGCGACGATGCCGGTGTTCACGCCCATGCGCGCGGTGATTTTCACGCCGTATTTCAGAAGCAGGAGGCGCTGGACCACGCTCAGGTCCTCCTGCTGAAGGAGCGCCGCGAAACACCCTTTCCAAGCGTGGTTCGGATCGGCCAGGGGGACCCCATAGTCGGCCTTGATGGCGTCGCCTTCGTATTTGTCGACGAAGCCGTCGAAATTCATGATGATGTTGCTCATGGGGGTGAGATAGATGTTCAGAATGTCCGCGAGTTCCTGCGCCGTCACGCCCTCGGAGATGGTCGTGAATCCCGACACGTCGGAGGAAAACATCGTCGCCTCGTATTTTTCTCCCCCCAGCGCGAACTTGTCGGGATTGTCCTCCATCATTTTCAAGACCTGCGGCGACACCATCGCGCCAAACAGCCCGCGGACTTTCTGCCGCTCCCGCTGTTCCTCGACGTACCGGTAGAGATTGGCCGCCACGTAGCACACAATCACCGTCAGGACGGGCGGCACAACGGGCATGATGACGCCGACGCCGACGAACGCGGCCCAGGCGCAGGCGAAGTGAAGGCCGGACGTCAGGAGGACGACGGCGAGGCCGCCGAGGGGCCGAAAGTGGAGGACGATCCAGGTGATGGCGAGCGCATAGAAAAGGATATAGACATACCGCATCCACGGCGCCTGGGCGCGGAGGAATTGGCCGGTGGCGATCGTGTTGTAGACGTTCGGAATGAGGCCGAACATCTGGTAGCGGCGCTGGTAGGGCGTGGGGTTTTGCGCGTTGAGTCCCGTGGCGGTGAGCCCGACGAAAACGCTTTTGTCGTGCAGGTCCAGCGGCGAGAACCGGATCTCGCCGCCGCTGATCGCGATGACGCTGGGCTCGAGAAAAAAGAGCGGGCGGACTTCGTTGATGCGGCCGTTCCGGTAAAAGAACGCCGTATGGTCGAATCCGTCGCGATAGATGTCGGTGTCGGGAATGCTGAGGCTGAAGAGGACAGCCGAATAATCCGGAGTCTGGTTCGACCGCATGACCTCCTCGACCCGCCGGTTGACGGAAATCTGGTTCCAGTAAAACAAGAAGGAGGGATCATCCTCAAGGCCCGTGCTTCTGAGGAAGATGTCGTAGGCCGCGCCCCGTTCCATGAAAAAGTCCATGATCCAAACGTAATATATCTGCGTCGCAATCCATTGGACGTCCTCCGCCGGCAGCATCTGCTGGCGCATCATGAATTCCCCGAGTTTTTGAAATACCTCGTTGGGATTATCCAAATCCGGCCGGTACTGCCGGATGAAGGCCTTGGCGGTCCGGTGCATATAGTGAAGGGCGATCACGTTGTACAGCGTGTGGTTGAACGTCTTCTGGTATTCGCCAGCCCAGTTGACGAGCATATACCCTTTTTCGTCAATGGGCACGCGCACGGTCCGGTCCTTCCCGGGAATTTCGATATACTTGCCCGGCTCGATCTTGAGGTCCTGAAGGGCGCACCCGAAATATGCGGCGGCCATGGAAAGGCCGATGCTGGGATGGGCGCGGCCGTCGTACCACACGAGCAGCGGCGTGCGCCGGACTTTGCCGTCGATATCCTGAACGATCCGCGAAAATCCGGCGCCGGCGATGTTGCGGGAGAGGGCGGCGGTGATGGGGACGATGTCGGTTGCCAGGAGGAGAGATCCGGGATCCCGCCAGGCGACGGAAAATGTATCGAGGGACGCGTGCGCCTCATTTTTGTCTCTGGAAAAATTACGTTTGTTGGATTCGGCCTGCGCCCGAATTTTCTTCGGGTCCTCCACGGCCGCTCCCTCGGGAATCGCGAAATGCGTTCCGATGAATGTCCGGGGGAATTTTCCCACCGCGTCGATGAACCGGTCGTTGTAATCCGGAATGAGGCCGCTCAGTTCCTGGCGATAGTCGACCTCGCCGGACCCGCGGGCCATCTGCGTGACGCTGAGGGCGATCTGTCTGGCCTGGTCCCGCTGAACTGTAATCGGGCCCGGTTCGTTGAAATAAGGTTCGACAAATGCCGCCTGGCGGGCGCCGTAGAGCCGGAGCATGTCGAGGATCGCGGCGTGGCGGTCCCACGTCCAGGGCCAGCGCCCGATCTGCTCGATGGACGGATCGTCGATGTCGATCGTGTAGATGGACGTATCCGTCTCGATGGCCGGCCGGGTGACATACCGGAGGTCCGAGGTGAAGAACTCAAGTTTTTCGAGGAGCCCAAGTCCCGAGAGGATCGAGACGAAAAGCGCGCCGCAGAGCGCGATGACCGCGGCCTTGGCCGTCCCGAGTTTCGATTTGGATTTTGCCTGCTCAGCCATCTGCTATTTCTTCTTCTGAACGAACTCGCCCTGCCATTTTTCGCCCGGGGGCTCGGTCTTGTAGCCCTCCACTCTACCGATGTACGACTTGCTGGGGCCGTCGGCCGGGATGATGTCCAGGACGGCGCGAAATTTCGCCAGCGCCTCGTCCCAACGGCGCTCCCATTGAAGGTGCACGCCGGCCTCGAACAGCTCCCGCGCCTGCTTCTGCCGGTCCGTCACCGTGCCGGCCACGGCCATCATTTCGTGATATTCTTTCGGATCAAGCTGTCCGATGAAAGTCCCCACGTTCGACCGGTACTCCTCCCGTTTGGCCTCCATCTGCGCCTCGTCCACCGTCGGAGCGCCTCCGCGGCCCGACGCGATCTGCTCGACCGCTTCGTGCACGTCCACCATAAACCGTTCGACGATTGACTCCGTCTCGGCATGGAAGGCGAGCCGGGTCTTCAGGCTCTGAAGCTTGCTGGCGGCGGCCGTCGCGCGCGAAACCGCGGCCGTGTAGAACGCATAGTCTTCCTTGCTCATCATGTCCGCGAGGTATCGTTTCTCCTCAAGCGCCTGGACGATCTTGCGGCCGGAAGCGGCCCACGTATCGAGAACGACGTCCCAGGATTTCCCCGCGGGATCCTCGCCGTCGACGGACTGCCCGACGATTTTCGAAGCTTCCTCCCGGACGGTCTGGAGGTCACCATAATATTTCTGGATATCATATCTCCCCTGAAGCTTGATGAGTTCCTCGGCCAGGGGAGTCTGGGACTCGAAGAACTGCGCGATTTTCGGGATGAGGGGATGGTTGAAGTCGCCGCCCCGGTTGTGCCAGAACCGCTGATATCCGAAAATCTTTTCCGGCGGACACTTGGCCCATCGCGTCGTCAGCGAAGGCGGAATGGGGTCGCCGCCTTTGACGTCGAGATAGGCCTTCGGCTGCCATCCCTGCAGTTCATAGATGGTGATCGGAATGGTTTTGCCCTTGGCGAGAAGCTTGTCGAGCAGGCGGACTTCAACAAAGTCCTTGACGAGCGGCATGCTGGCCTCGCCGATGATGATCCGCGTGTCGTAGATGAGGTTGGCCGGCCGGAAGCGCGCCGACATGTTGACCGCGTCGCCCATGACGGTGTACTGCATTTTCTTTTCCGAGCCCATGTTCCCCGCGGAGACGTACCCCGAATTGACGCCCATGGTCACATAGACGTCGACGCCGTAGCGGGCCTTGACGAAAAACTGAAAGGCGTCGATGTCCTGCTGTTGTTCGAGCGCCGAGTAACTGCATTTCCAGTGGTGTCCCGGGTCGTCAAGCGGCACGCCGAAATCGGCCATGATGACGTGGCCTTCGTATTTGTCGATGTATCCCTGGTAGTCCATGATGATTTCGCTGGTGGGCGTGAGATAGAGGCTGAGGATCCCGCCGAGTTCGTCCGGCGCGACGCCCTGGGTGACTTTGCCGAATTTCTCGATCGCCGAAAAAAGCATCGTCCCCGGTTTGCGGACACCCGTGAGGGAAAACCGGTCCGGGTTCTCCTCCATCAATTTCAACACGGCCGGGGACACCATCGCCGCGAAGAGCGCGCGGACTTTGCCTTTTTCGCGGGCCGCCTCAATAAAATGGAAGACCACGATCACCACGAACGTCAGAAGTCCCGCAAGACACGGCTCGATCCACGGGATCCACTGGCCGTGCGCCGCGAAGGCCCAGTAGGCCGCATAGCTGTAGGCGCCGATCAGCATGAGCACCGACAGAAATCCGATAAAAGGCGTGGTCACGGCGCCGACGACGGCCGTGACGAGCGCGAACGCCAGGTCGAGCGGATACCTCCATCCCTCCTCGGGAAACTTCAGGAACTGCCGGGTCAGGAGAGTGTTGAGGGCGCTGGTGTGAAGGCCGACCATGGGCGAGACGCTCTCGAAGGGCATGGGATTCAGGTCGATCGTGCCGACGCCGGTCAGGCCGACCATGAAAATCTTGTTTTCGATGTCGACAGGAGAAAATTCGGTCCAACGGCCGTTCCAGAGCACTTGGCGGGTCGGCGGAAAAAAGAGCGGCTCGACGTCGGCCAGACGGTCCCGGCCGGAAAACCAGGCGACGTTTCTCTCAATTTCTTTTTTCCAGGCGGGGTCGATCCCGGCGTCGTCCTTCGACGTCCCGAGAGCCGCGGCGAGCGCCTGGAGGGTGGCCTCCGCATTCGCCGGGCGGGACGCGGCCGGCAGGAGAGACAGGACATCCGACGGAGACTTGCCCGCGCGCAGGAGCGGTGATGCGACGTGCGCGACGGCGATTTCCTCCGCGATGCGGTGGGCCGCCACGTCCGTGACCATTTTTTCCTCGTCGATGGCGGCGTAGATATCCTGCCGGATCGCCGGGAGGCTTGCGGGCGCGGCGGCGGCGTAGCCCTGCCGCGCGATTTGTTTGGCGGTGAAGTAGGCGTAATACTCGGAGACCAGGTGGAAGGGCAGATGCAGAAAGATGTCGTCGTATTTTCCCGCCCAGTTGGTGAGCATCTGGTTATTGGAGTTGACCGGGATGCGGATCGTCTGACGCATGTCCGCGCCCGGTTCTTTCGCATCCGGAATTTCGATATATTCTCCCGGCCTGAACACCCAGCGGTCGAGCGGGACATCCACCACTTTCGATATCATGATGCAGACGATGGAGGGATAGACCGCCTCGTCGAAGTACAGAAAGAGGGGATAGAGGCGCACCGTGTGATCGAAATCCTTGGCGATCTGGGCGAATCCGACGCCGCTGGAAGCCCGGGTCAGCGCAGGCAGGGGCGCCGTCAGGTCGGTCATTTTGAAGAGGCTTTTTTCAAGCTCGGGCGTCAGGGGCACGGTGCAGGAGGCCGCCGCCAAAACGGCCTCCGCCTTTTTCTGCCACTTCGGAGTCAGCTTGTATTCCGCGATGTATTTCCGGATGGCCTCGATTCCGCCGTCGGCGATGATCTTGTCCGGTTCCTCCACAAAACATCCGAGATAGATGTTGCCGGCCTGCTCGATGGCCCTCGCGAATTCCCGGTCGTAGTCCCGGATGGATGTCCGCAAAACGTGAGTGGCGCGTTCCGCAGCGGCGGCGTTCTTGTCGGCCGACACGTCCTGGACGAACCGCTTCAGCCGGCGGTCTGCGACGATGATGTCGTTTTTTTCGGTGAAGAAAACGTCGTATCCGACGGCGCCGGCGTCATAGAAATCCATGACGGTGACCAGGGCCACCTGGCGGCTGCGGGGCCAGGGCCAGGCGCCAAAAAGCGCCAGGGACGCGTCGTCGTAATTGATGTTGCCCACCTGGGGATGCAGAGGCACCTGGGGGCGCGAGCGGTATCGCCAATCGAGGGACAGGAGTTCAGCGCGGGCGAGAAATCCTTCTTTCATGAACCCCGCAAGGATCACGGCGACCCCGCACCCCAGACCGATCCCGAGTCCGATCTTCAGGGACCGCAGATGTTTTTTCCATGCGGCAAACCTGGCGGCCCGGGCGCCCGGGAGTTTGGGTGAAGCCATCAGGGATGTGACAACGGATTGTCCGGCCGGGTTCCTTCGGCCTCTTCCCACGCGTCCGTGTAGCCGTCCCCGTCCGAGTCCCGGGTGATGGCGAGGGTCCGTTCGGCGGCGTAGGGCCGGTAGGCGCTGGATGCGGGGATCCCGTCATACTGATTTCTGGCCGCGTCAAACTGAAAGAGTCCTTCATTCACCCGGCCCATGTAAAATTCACAGCCATGGACGAATTCGTCCACCGATTCGCCGCCGGCGTGCAGTCCATGCCGCTGTCGCGCATCCTGAAAAAAGGCGGCGGCCGCGCGGAAATCCCTGTAGCGGACGGCCCGCAGTCCCTGGATGAAAAGTTTTCGCGCGCCTCCTTCGGTGCGAACCGCGAGGGCCGGTTCAGTTCTTTGGGACAGCGGCGGGGCGCTTGCGCTCTGGGGTGTTTCGGGGAAACGAGCGAGGCCGCCGGGGGATTCCTCTTTTTTACAGCCCGCTAGTAGAAGCGCGGTCATGCAGATGCCGAGGAGAGCCGAGCGGCCCTTCGGATGCGGTTCAACGCCCAGCGGCGTGAATTTTTTTACCGCGGGCGTTCCGTCCATTTTTGCGGGCGGCCGCTTTTTCCCCGTTCGAACCGCGGCGATTTTCCTTTTGGAGGGCGCCAAGGGATTCATCCAGGACATCGACGATGAAATCGGCGTCCCGCTGGCGGACACACATCGGCGGCTTGATCCGGACGACGTTGCCCGCCATTCCGCCCTTGCCGATCAAAAGTCCGCGGTCCTTGCAAAGTTCCATCAGCCGCAATGTCTCGCGCGGAGCGACTTCCTTCGTTTTTCTGCTCTTCACCAGTTCCACGCCAAGCATGAGACCGAGTCCCCGCACGTCGCCGATCAGGGCGTGGCGGTTCATCAGGCGCTGGAGCCGGGCTTTCATGTAGGACCCGACGGTCTGGGCGTTTTCAACCATGCGATACCGCTCGATGACTTCGAGGACCCCCAACCCCGCGGCCATGGAAACCGGGTTGCCGCCATAGGTGTTGAAGTGGACCTTGCCCCGCATCGAATCGGCGACGGCCCGCGTCGTGATGATCCCGCCAAGCGGCACGCCGTTGCCGATGCCTTTGGCCATGGTTACGATATCCGGCTTGACACCCCAGTGGGAAATCCCGAAGAAGTGTTTTCCGGTGCGGCCGAAGCCGGTTTGGACCTCGTCCGAGATATAAACTCCGCCGTACTTTTTCACGATGTCGTAAACGATCGGAAAATATTCCGCGGGCGGGTGGATGACGCCGCCGAATCCCGCGATGGGTTCGGCGATCAGCCCGGCGATTTTTCCGGAGGTGTTGTACTTGATGATGTCCTCCACCTGCGTCGCGCAGGCCATTCCGCAGGAGGGATACTTGAGCTTGAGCGGGCACCGGTAGCAGTACGCGGCGGGCGCGTGCGTCACGCCGAACACGTACGGCATCGAATGCCGCCAGCTGGACTGGCCGGTCAGTGTCATCGCCATGAGGGTGCGTCCGTGGAAGGAATGCCGGAGCGCGATGAACTCCTGCTGGCCCGTGAAATTTTTCGCAAGCATGGCGGCGAGTTCGTTGGCTTCACATCCGGAGTTCGTAAAGAAACTGACCTTGAGAGGGCCGCCGCCGCCGGCCATTTCCGCCATTTTTTTCGCGTATTTCACGACATTTGGATGGTAGTAGAGCGTCGTCATGTGCTGAAGTTCCGCCACCTGTCTCTGGATCTTCTGAACGACATCGGGGTGGCAGTGCCCGACGCTGATGGTGACGACGGCGCTGAACGCGTCGAGGTATTTTTTCCCCTGGTCGTCATACACGTGCTGCATCTGGCCCCGGACGATGTTCACAGGCTTCTCGAAATAAGTCATGGTGGAGGGAAGCAGGTATTCTTCCCGCATTTTTCGAATTTGGTCAACCGTCAATTCAGGCATCTTCAGGCCTCCTGGCGCATGGAGTATTCGGTTCCGAAGTTCGCTTACGGAATCATCAGAACCCCGAGACTATCACAGGGAGGAATGAAAGTCGAACCAAAAATAACTCCTCCCCCCTTGAGGGGGAGGCTGGGAGGGGGGTAAACAAATGCGCCGTACTGAAACCCCCCATCCAACTTCCCCCTCAAGGGGGGAAGAGTTTATAGGCCCCCTTTTACGGCCGGGTTCAGACAATCTTGATGGATATGTCCTGAATGATGTTCGCCGCCTGGTCCACATGATCCGCGCTGTTGGAGAGGTGCCGGTAGACTTCCCGGCATTTGAGAATGTAGATCGTGTCGGCGGACTCGAAGAGTTTCGCGAGGGCGCGGTGGTAGATGTACTCCACCTGATTTTCACTGCGCTTGGCGTTCATCGCCCTCTGCGCGGCGACTTTGGGGTCTTTTTCGAGGTTCGCGATGGCGTGGACGATCTGCTCCGTGGCGTAGGTGAGGACGTCGACCATCTGCACGATGTATTCGGTGCTCTGGATCTTGAAAACCTCCATCTCGTAACAGCTTTTCTTGGCGTAATCGATGATGTCGTCGATGGACCGCGAGAGGGTGTGGATGTCCTCGCGGTCGATGGGGGTGATGAAGGTGTCGTTCAGCTCGTGCATGATGCGCGCCCGGAGGTCGTCGGCCTCCTCTTCGAGCTGTTTGACGCGTTCGGCCGATTCCGGTTTCCCGTCCCTGGCGAACTGCTGAAAGGCCTTCATGCCTTCCAAGGTTTTTTCCGACTGATCGAGCAGCATTTTGTAGAAGTTTCGTTCCTTTGGGAGAAACCAGCTCAATAGACCCACGGGATCACATCCTGTCCCAAGCCATGCGAACGGCGAAGTAGGCCGCGCCTCCGAGGAGGGCGGCGCAGGGAATGGTCAGCAGCCAGGCGATCAAAATATTTCCGATCACGCCCCACCGGACGGCGTTCGCTCTCTGGGCGGCGCCGGTGCCCATGACGGATGATCCGATGATCTGCGTTGTTGAAACGGGGAACCCGAGCACCGCGGTGGTGTAGAGGACGGCGCCGGAGCACGTCTGCGCCGAAAACCCATGGACGGCGCGGACCTTGAAGAGCTTCATCCCGAGCGTCTTGATGATGGTCCACCCGCCCGTCGCGATGCCGATGGCGATGGCGGCCGAGCAGGCGAGGATGACCCAGTCCTGGACGAAAAATTTGGCGCCGTCCGCCGCTCCGGGCTGGAATCCGAGGATGATGAGAGAAAGGGTAATGACGCCCATGGTTTTCTGAGCGTCGTTCGTTCCGTGAGAAAGGGCAAGACCGATGGATGAGGCAATCTGAAGCCTCTTAAAAAGGACGTTGGCTGCCGGCGGGGCGTGCCGGAAGAACCACGTCGTCGCTTTCATGAAGAAAAACCCCGCGAGGCCGCCGATGAAGGGCGACGCGATCAACACGAGAAAAATCTGTCCGACCTTTTTCCAATAGATGACTTTGACGCCCGTCTCGAAGGAGAACGTGAAGTTCGCGAAATCGAAGCCCGCGGCGAAAATGAAGGACCCCAGCATGCCGCCGATGAGCGCGTGGGAGGAGGACGAGGGAATGCCATAATACCAGGTCAGCATGTTCCACCCGACCGCGCCCAGGAGCGTTCCGATCACGATGAGGACGCCCGCCTGCCCGAGAAAGTGGGTCGGGTCGACGATGCCCTTGCCCATGGTGGCCGCGACCGCCGTGCCGAGAAAATACGCGCCGACGAATTCGAACACCGACGCGATGATCAGCGCCCATTTCGGCGAAATCGCCCGGGAGGAGATCATGGTCGCGACGATGTTGGAGGAATCGTGGAAGCCGTTTGTAAAATCGAAAAAAAGGGCGAGGCACACCGTAAAAATCGCGAGGTAATGATTGACGTTTAGTGATTCCACGGGCGCATTAAAGTATGGGGGGCGGCGAGCGTCAAGAAGTTTGCAAGAATTTAACGGCCGCGGCCGAGTCCTCGAAGAGCGAGAAGTCCAGGTGGATTTTGCACTGCTTCAAGAATTTTCTTCGTTTCGCGTCCTCATCCACGAGGACGGCTATGCACCGGTTCAGAGCGAGGAAATCCAGCGTGTCCCGGAGGATCATCGTCTCGGCCAGATCCAGGCTCTGCAGGCCCGACCCGTCAAGCACGAAGCGTCCCGTGCCGCGGGCCGTGATCGCCTTGATCTCGTTCTTGACCTGTTCCACATCCCCGTTCTGGATCGGCCCCATCAGCCGCAGGACCGCGACATTTCCGTTCAGTTCGGCGTCGACCTTGAAGGCGTTGGACCGCACGACCGACCGGGGCACGGACACGCCGGCCGACTGGGCAACCGCTTCCATCTCGTAAGACAGGTTGGCAAGATCCGCCGCCATTGACTTGACGTTGATGTCCCCCCGGGATTCCTTCGGCGGCGGCGGAACGGCGTGCGCCATTTCATAGATTTTCTTGACCATCTGGCGGAAATCGATCGGTTTGACGATGTAATCCGCCGCGCCGCCCTCCGCGGCCCGGACCACATCCACGCGCTCGCGCTTGGCGGTCATCATGATGACCGGTATATTCTTGATTTTTTCGTCCCGTTTCAAGCAGTGGAGGACGGCATGGCCGTCGATGGTAGGCATCATGATGTCGAGGAGGATGACGTCGGGATGGAAATCGTAGACGAGCCGGAGGCCCTCGATCCCGTCGGATGCCTTGAGAACATCGAAGTTCTCCGCCTTGAGGCGGTCTTCGACAATCCGGAGAATGTGGAAATCGTCGTCAATGACCAGAACCCTCATGCGGGACCGCCTTCCTGTTTGTTGTGCGCGCTGTCGGGATCAAACGTCGTCGGCAGTGTCACCCGGAACCGGCATCCCATCCCGAGCTCGCTTTCGACTTCGATCGTCCCCCTCAGTTTTTCAATCAGGCTCTTGCAAATGGTCAATCCCAGTCCCGTGCCGCCGTACCTCCGGCGAATGGTGGAATCCAGCTGGGTGAAGGCCTCGAAAATTTTCGGCAGGTGCTGGGGCGCGATCCCGATGCCGGTGTCTTCGACCTCGAAGACAATCCGGCCCGGGCCCGCCCCCTTCGCGGATTGAAGGAAATCCCGTCCTGGGATTTCCCGAGTCTGGAGCTCCGGGGACTGGACATCCCTGTCCGCCGGGCGCACGCTGAGTTTCACGGAACCCCGTTCCGTGAATTTGACGGCGTTGGACAGCAGGTTCGTCAGGATCTGTTCGAACTTGACCCGGTCGGTCTTCATGACCATGTTGTCCGTCTGAACGTCCTCCACATATTTCACGTCCGGCTTCTGGCGGAGGGCATTTTCCATGAACTTTCGGATGTCGTCAACAAGTTCCTCCAGCCGGAACTCGTCGACGTTGACGTCGATCGTTCCCGCCCGGATCTTGGCAATGTCGAGGAGGTCCTCCATCAGCGCGAGGAGTTTGCTCCCGTTGTTCTGAACATAGCTCAAAATTTCCCTCTGCTTTTCGCTGAGCGGCCCGTAGATGCCGTCCAGGGAAAGTTCCGTGTAACCCAGGATGGCGGTCAGGGGCGTGCGAAGTTCGTGGCTCAGGACCGCGAGGAAATGGTCCTTGAGCTGGTCCGCTTCCCTGAGCCGTTCGGTGACCTGCCGGAGTTCCTCGTTTTTTTCGCTCAAGAGCCGGATGTGCGCCTCCACGCTCTGCTCCTTGACCTTCAGCTGGTGAATCATGTCGTTGAGGGTTTCCGCCAGGAAGGCTATTTCGTCCTCGCCGCCGGTATCGAGGACCGTCTCCCGATCCCCCTCCGAAATCCGCTTGACGCCCTGGGTGATGTCATCGAGAGGCTTCAAGACCTGCCGGAGCCAGATCGCCAGAAGAACCACCAGAGAGAGGCCAATACCGAGGAGCACCAGAGTTCGAAAGAGGATCCGCCGGCTCGTCCGCCAGGCCTGCGAGTAAAGGAGGGCCCTGGGATAGAAGGCATGAAGACGGGTGACATCGGTAAAGAGCGGAATTTCCTTGGACAGTTCAACCCATGACTTTCCCTCCCACATGAATTCCCGCATGTTCAGCGGATCTTTTGATTCCGTCGGCGCGGGTTCCCAAGGCGAGGTTTTCCAGAGGGCCGCGCCGTCTTCCCCGCTCACCGTCACTCCGTGAAACAGGTCGTCGCCGGCCCAGCCTTTCCGGGGCAGGAGGTCCGAGACGTCCCAGAGGACATGGACCGAGACCGGGCGGGCGCTGTCCATCGAGTGCGCGGCGTAGAGAAGTCCGGCGGTTTCGGCGGTCTCCGAAAGGGAGACCACTTTCAGAACAGCCTGCCGGGATTCGGAGGCGGCAGTCGGAAGATCCCCCGGGCCGGATCCGCCCGAGAGGGTCTCCTCTCCATATATAAGATGGAACCGCAGGACGCCCGGCCCGAAGAAAGGCTCCGGTTTTCGCGCCAGTTTCAGGCTCTGGTAGGCGGCGTTGAGCGCAAGGCGGTTATGGACAAGGAGCATCACGCGGCCCTGCCGGCGCTTGACGTCCCGGGTAAAGCCGTCGACCAGTTCATGGAAATTCTGGACCTGCCGGTTTTGGGCCTCGCGGACGCCCGCCTGAAATTCGAGCACAAAAACGCTGAGCCCGAACAGGAGGACGACAAGGACCGCGACCGACATGGAAATTTTGAGCAGCTTCGCGCTCAACCTGCGTTTGGGAAAAGTGACCATGCGCCAGCCCGAATTTATCAACCGCGCATCCCATTCGCAACTGTCCTTGATTTTTAATGCCGCCGCGATTATGATGCGGGCATGACCTGCAGCCCCGTCATTCCCGCGAAAGCGGGAATCCAGCATGCTTTGCGTTTGATCCTCATCTGTATTGCCTGCCTCTGGTCCGGCGCCATCGACGCGGCCACGGACCGGACCCCATCCGATATCATCATCGTCGCCGATCTGGACCGGGCGATCACGCCGGTCACGGCCGAGTTTGTGACGCGCGTCCTGAAGGAGGCGGAGACGGTCAAGGCGAAGGCAGTCCTCTTCCGGCTGGACACGCCGGGGGGGCTTCTCGAATCGACCCGCCAGATCGTCGCCTCGTTTTTAAATTCGAAAATTCCCATCCTGGTCTGGATTGGTCCGGCCGGAGCGCGGGCGGCGTCGGCCGGCGTGTTCATCACCTACGCCGCGCACATCGCCGCCATGGCCCCCGGCACGCATCTTGGGGCGGCGCATCCCGTGATGCTGGGCGGGAAGGAAATGGACAATGTCATGAAGCAGAAGGCCGAGAACGACGCCGCGGCGTGGGCGCGGACCATCGCGGAGACCCGCGGCCGGAACATCGTGTTCGCGGAATTGGCGGTGCGCGAGAGCATGTCCCTGACGGACCAGGCCGCGCTGGACAGCGGAGTGATCGACCTTCAGGCGGAAAGCGTCGAGAGTCTGCTGAAGGCGGTCGGCGGCGAGACGATGGTCCTGACCGGCGCCGGGTCCCTGAGGCGCATCGCGCTCTCGCCATCGGCGCCCGACATCCGCCGCGTCGAGCCGCGCCTGAAGGAAAAAATCCTGGCGTTTCTAACCGACCCGAACGTCGTCTACGTTCTGATTCTGCTGGCGATGGCCGGCATTTATTTTGAATTTTCCAGTCCCGGCGTCGGCGTGCCGGGCGTCGTCGGCGTCGTGTCCCTGGTCCTCGCGGCCTACGGCCTGTCGATTCTTCCGGTCAACACCGTCGGTCTCATTC
>JACQOF010000043.1 GCA_016202645.1 bacterium | reverse complement strand
GGATTGACCAACAGGGGGCGATTACAGGGAAATTCGTGGAATACAAGGTGGCCGGAGCGGTTGGCGACATGAACGGCACGGATTACGGCGTTAGAACTCGTGCGCGCCTGGTGTTTCATTAAAAGTAACCGCTCAGGTCGTCCTGCCCGCCCCGTGTCTGTCATTCCCGTGAAAGCGGGAATCCAGCACGGGGTAAACTCCGGCGGGCATCCACCTCATCGCCGGGCAGACTGGATTCCCGCTTTCGCGGGAATGACGGCGGGAGTTGTGTTTTCTTTTCTTCTGGCATCCTCCGCCCCCCTCCACGCCGCCCAGACTCAGAAAACTTCCCTGGACGACATCTACTCGCCGGCCAGCCCGGTTGCGATCTGGAAAACCGCCGAGGCTGGAGGGATTTCCGAGTATCAAGTCAAAAATGGCCTGAAGGTCCTGCTTTATCCCCGGGCAGGCGAGCCGGATTTCACGGTCAGTCTCACAGTGTTCGCGGGGTCCCGCCACGAATCCCCCCGGGAGGCCGGACTCGCGCATCTGCTCACGCACGTGACCTTCAAAGCCACGGCCGACCGCCCGGACCTGAAAAAACTTCTGAACAGCCACGGCGCGGAATTCGACGGCGCGTCGGGACCCGACCACACGGCCTACTATGTGGTCCTGCCCGCTAGCCTGGAAAATCTGGCCTTCGCGCTGAGCCTCGAAGCCGACCGGATGGTGAATGCGCGGTTCGATGCGTCCGACGTTTCCGCGGCTGTGTCGGAGATGTTCGGTGAGATCGAAGCCTCCGAGAAAAACGGGCCGGCATTTCTTGAGCAGGCCATGACAGCAGCCGCCTACGCGGGCAGCCCCTACGAAAACCCCGTCCTGGGAAACCGGGCTGCGCTGGGAGGGATTTCCATCACGGATGTCACGGCGTTCTACGAACGCCATCACCGGCCGGACAACGCACTCCTGACGCTTGCGGGCCAGTTCGACACCGGCGCCGCGCTGATTCTGATTGAAAAATATTTCGGGCCGCTTCGGGCCAGACCGGCGCGGCCGGTGAAGACGGAATGGCCTGAGCCCAGGGCGGAGCGCGAGGTCGTTCTCAAGCAAAGCGGCGCGGAAAGTCTTGCGGCCGTCCTGTACCGCGGCGTATCGGGCGCGGACGGGAATTTCCCGGCGGCGCAGGCGCTCGTGGATCTGCTCACGGCGAACCCGTCGGGGGACCTGTATCGGGATCTGGTCAAAAAAGGCCTTGCGACCGAAGTGACCGGCCGCGTCGAGCCGCGCGCCGGGCCGGGCGCGATCCTGTTTACGGCGAAGGTCAAACCGGGCAAGTCCCCCGAGCGTGTCCGTGATCGAATGGTCCAGACCATCGAAAAATTCTCCGGCGGCCGGATTTCCGCCGGCGAGGTGGATCGATTCAGGAACCGGACGCTGACGGAGTACGATCTGGCGCTGGCAGACGGCCCCCGCGCCGCTATCGGGCTGTCGCTCTGGAGCGCCGTCGGCGACTGGCGCGATCTATTTCTTCATCGCGGCCGGATCGGACAGCTGACCGAAAACAAGATTCTGGAGGCCGCGAAGAAATATCTCACGCCGGATCGCCGGACCACCGGGATCGTCATTCCAACACGTTGAATCCCGTAGTCCTGATTGTCGGGCGGCCCAACGTCGGCAAGTCGACGGTGTTTAATCGTCTGGCCGGAAGGCCCGCCTCCCTGATCTTCGACCGGCCCGGCGTGACGCGGGATCTCGTCGAGGCGGATATCGAAATCGGATCGACGCCGGTCAAGCTCATGGACAGCGCCGGGTGGCCTTATCCCGGAGAGGACCGGGACCTGACGGCAAAAGTCAACGCGCTCGTCGAACGAACCCTCAAAACCTGCGACCTGATTCTGTGGGTGGTCGACGGCACGGCCGGGCGGACGGGCGCGGAGGATGCCCTGGCGCAGCGCCTGAAGACCCACCGCCGGAAAACAGCGCTCTTGGTGAACAAACTCGACACGTTCGGAGATCCGGCGACCGCGTGGGCTGACTCGGAATTCGCGGGTCTTCCCTGGCGATGGTCCCTTCCCATCACCGCCAAACACGGCCGGGGATTCGGGGATCTCCTGTCACTGCTGGAGCGGGAAATGGGCGGGCGGCGTTCGGGAACGGCGGAAGCGGGAGACGCGGCGGATGCGGGCATTCTGAAACTCTGCATCCTGGGGCGGCCCAACGTCGGAAAATCGACGCTCGTGAACGCCCTCCTCAAGCAGGACCGAATGGTCGTATCCGATCGCCCGGGCACAACTCGCGACGCGATAGGCGTGTCGTTCGACTACGGCGGCCGCCCGATTTTGCTGGTCGATACTCCCGGGGTCCGCCGTGCCGAGCGGATCACGGACGGCTTGGAACGGACGATGTCCCGGATCGCGCTCCAGACGGCCCAGTCCGCCCACGTGGGACTGCTCATGCTGGACATCTCCGAAGTCCTCGCGGAACAGGACCTGCGGCTGGCGTCGCATCTCTGGGACCGCGGGGTCACCGTCGTCGCGGCCGCGAACAAGTGGGACCTGACGGCCGACCGGACGGATGCCGTGGCGCGCAAGCTCGAGGACGAGTTCCGTGAGCGCATGCACGGCGCGCGGGCCGTGCCGTTCGTGCTGATCTCGGCGAAAACCGGGCATGGGATCGACCGCCTGATGAAAACAGTTTTTGAAGTCCACGAGGCGGCCCACCGGAAAATCCGTACGCCGGAACTGAACCGCCGACTGCAGGAATGGAACGCGGACCTGCCGATGAGTCTCTTCCGGGGGAAACCCGGCAAACTGAAATACGGAGTCCAGGTGCGCTCGGCGCCGGCGTCGTTCAAGATATTCGTGAACGACAAAAAAACATTCCGGCAAGCCGCCGTGCGCTATCTTGAAAAACGCCTGAGAGAGGCATTCAATTTGCGGGGCGTCCCGATCCAGATCAAATTCGAACAGTCGCCATCCCGGAAAAAATAAAGTAGCATCGGCCCGATGCCCGACATGAGCGTCCTGACTGTCCAGGCGACGGGGGTTCTGCTGGGATTTTTCTGCGGAAGCCTCCTGCCGGGGTACTGGATCGGGAAATTCGTATTCAAGAAAGATATCTGCCAGGAAGGCAGCGGCAACATCGGCGCCACGAATGCCTTCCGGGTGCTCGGCCCGGCGGCCGGCACGGTGGTGCTGTGCCTGGACGTGGCGAAGGGCGCCCTCGCGGTCTTTGGCGCGAATCGGCTCGGCGCGCACGGCGCTCTCGCCGGGCTTGCGGCCATCCTCGGGCATACCTTCTCGCCGTTTTTGTCCTTCCGAGGCGGCAAGGGCGTCGCGACCGGCCTTGGCGTGTTTCTCGTCCTCGCCGTGAAACCGACTCTGGCGGCGCTCGCGGTCTGGGTTCTCGTGTTCGCCATCGGCCGACGCGTATCGCCGGCGTCCTGCCTCGCCGCAATCACCCTCGGCGCCGGGATGCCGGTCTGGTCCGCGGACGTTCCGCTCATCGCGGTGACCGAAGCGACGATCCTTCTGGTCCTGCTCCGCCACCGGGAAAACCTTCGCCGCCTCTTTCAGGGCGAGGAAAAGAAACTGTTTTAACCATGATCGCCGTCATCGGCGCCGGCAGTTGGGGCACGACATTTGCGGTGCGCCTCGCGCGGCGCGAAATTCCGGTCACCTTGTACGAGCATTTCCCGGAAGTCGCGATGGACATCCGCCGGCGCAGGGAAAACAGGCTGTTTCTCCCGAAGGTGGCCCTGCCGGATTCAATGGAAATTTCGAACGATCTTCCCGCCGTCGTCGCCGCGGCGCGGATGATTTTTAACGCTGTGCCGACTCAGTTTATCCGCGGCGTCTACGCGCCCCTTCGAAAAAGTCCGGGGGCATGGCGGGGCAAAGTCCTGGTGAATCTGTCGAAGGGCATCGAGATCAAAAGCGGGAAAACCATTTCACATCTTTTTCGCGATCTCTTTCCAAGTCTCTCCGCGCGCCAGTACGCCGCGCTCTCCGGGCCGACCCACGCCGAAGAAGTCATCCGGGACATCCCGACGACCGCGGTGGTGGCGGGTCCGCCCGACTTGGCGGTGGGCATCCAGCGCCTGGTTTCGGACCGCCTGTTCCGGCTCTACACCAACCCCGACGTGCTGGGCGTGGAACTGGCCGGCGCGCTGAAAAACTGCATCGCGGTGGCCGCGGGCGTCTGCGCCGGGCTGGGGTTCGGCGACAACACCCAGGCCGCCATCCTCACCCGGGGCCTCGCTGAAATCATGCGCCTTGGAACGGCCCTCGGCGCCCGCCGCGAAACCTTCGCGGGTCTCGCCGGCATCGGCGACCTCGCCGTCACCTGCGGCAGCCGCCACAGCCGCAACCGCCGCTACGGGGAACTTCTGGCGCGGGGCCAAACTCCGCGGATGATTGAAAAAAAATACAGGTTCGTCGCCGAAGGCGTTCCCACGTCCGTGGCGGCGGTCAGACTGGCCCGGACAGCTCGCGTCGAAGTTCCGATCATCCGGGAAGTCTACAACATCGTTTACAGGGGCAGGAGTACCCGACGCGCCGTCGAGGCACTGCTGTCGCGGCCGGTCCGGCCCGAACGGATCTGACCGTGGCGCGCGGCAAGTCAATCCTCTGGCGGCTCCAAAACCTCGGACTAACCCGGCGCGAAGCCGAACTGGCGCTGGATGAAATTATCGAAGGTCTGCGAAGAGGCCTTCTGGAGGAGGGCCGGGTCCGCCTCAGCGGGTTCGGATCATTCACCGTCCGCCAGCGCCGCCCAAGAAACGTGAATCTACCGGACCGCGCCCGGCGCAAGGCCCCGGCCAGAAAAACCGTCCGCTTCAAACCCAGCCCGGCGGTGTTTCGGCCGGAAATATCCCTTGAAAGATCACCCGGCGGCTAGATATACAGATCCTTGTTGTCATTCCCGCGAAAGCGGGAATCCAGGCTCTGGATGCCCGCCTCCGCGGGCATGACGGAGGCTTGGCGATATCAATTCCGTTGAAACCATGACCCAGGAGGATTCCTCATGCTGGATTTTGGCATTTGTTTTAAAGGTGACATCCCGCCGGACCGGACGGTCAAGCTTGCGCAGGCCGCCGAGAAAGGCGGTTTTTCCTACGTCTGGACGTTTGATTCCCATATTCTCTGGAAAGAATGCTATACGATGCTGACGCTCCTGGCCACACGGACTGAAAAAGTTCTGCTCGGCCCCTGCGTCACGAATCCCGCCGTGCGAGACATCACCGTCACCGCGAGCAATTTCGCGACGTTGAATCTCATCTCCAAAGGCCGCGCGGTCTGCGGTATCGGCCGCGGGGACAGCTCCCGCCGGGTGATGGGATTTAAACCGACAACGGTGGACCAGATGATGGAGGCCGTCGACAACATCCGCAAGATGGCCGAGGGCGGAAAAATTTTCCACGAAGGCAAGGACCAGTGGTTTCCGTGGGCCGATTCCAACTACAAGCTTCCCATGTGGATCGCCGGTTACGGCCCGAAAGTCCTCCAGGCGTCGGCCAAGCACGCCGACGGCATTGTGCTCCAGATCGCCGATCCGTTCCTGATCACGTGGTTCATCAGCCAGGTCCACGACGGCGCGAAAGCCTGCGGGCGCAACGGCAAAGACATCAAAATGATGGTGTCCGCGCCGGCGTATGTGTCGAAGGACCTGAAGAAGTGCCGGGAGCAGGTGCGGTGGTTTCCGGCGATGGTCGGCAACCACGTGGCCGACCTCGTCCAGAAATATCACAGCGGCGAAGTCCCCCAGGACCTGACCGACTACATCAAGGGCCGGAAAGGCTACGACTACCGCCAGCACGCCGACAAGGACGCCGACCATCTCGATTTTATTCCGGAAGCCATCGTCGACCGGTTTTCCGTGATCGGGGACGTCAAGGACCACGTCGCGAAGTTGAAGGACCTCGAATCGAAAGGCATGGACCAGTTCAACATCTACCTCATGTGCGGCGAGGAGGAAAAAATCGTCGAGGTCTACTCGAAGGAGATCATTCCCGAGTTCAGGAAGGCCCGCGAGAAAGTCGCGACCTGATTGGCCGCCGGGGTCATCGGAATTATTCGGGTCGTCATGCCAGCCCCGTGTCTGTCATTCCCGCGAAAGCGGGAATCCAGCACGGGGGTAATCTCCGGCGGGCATCCAGGCCATCGCAAAGCAGACTGGATTCCCGCTTTCGCGGGAATGACGGATCCGGGGCGGAAATGACAGCGAGGGCTGAAAGAGCCGCCTGACTTTCATGTCCCGGTTTCCGGTTTCAACGGAGAAGGAACGCGATCTGCTGGACCGGATGGAACGTCTCGGGATTTTTGAATCGGATATCGACGAACAGTTCGTTCGCTCGGGCGGGCACGGCGGACAGAACGTCAACAAAACCGCCACCTGCGTCGTCCTGACGCACCGGCCCTCCGGCCTGCAGGTCAAGTGCCGCGAGGAACGATCGCAGGGATTGAACCGGTTTCTGGCCCGGCGGATACTGACGGATCGGATCGAGGCCGCCAAGCTGGGCCGGGCGAGCGCGGAACGCTCGCGAATCGAAAAAATCCGGCGCCAAAAACGCCGCAGATCACGGCGCGCAAAACTCAAGATGCTGGCCGACAAACGGATTCACAGCCATATCAAGAGCGAAAGACGCCGGACCGAGGATGCCTAGCATGCTGAGACTGAACTTGAACGCTCCCCAACTTCGATGCCAGATCCGCGTCGAGGTCGCGTTTCCTCCCGGATACCGCGGCCTCCGGCCGCCGTTTCCCGCTCTGATCCTGAACGACTCCCAAAACCAGTGGACGAACCGCGGCGCTTACGGCGGCTGGCATACCGACGCCATCGCCGCTGAACTCTTTCGGCGCGGCCAGATCCGGCCGCTGATCCTCGTCGGCGTCGTCTCTCCTCCCGACCGCGACCGCGTCTTCGGGCCGCCCCCGGACGGCCGGGCCGACCGGTTTGCCGATTTTCTCGCCGACACGCTTCTGCCGACCATCCGCTTGAGCATCCCGATTTCCCGGAGTCCGGGCGACGTCGGCGTCCTCGGCGCTTCCTTCGGAGCCAACGGCGCCCTCTACGCGGGACTCCGAAGGCCCGACGCCATGGGACTCGTCGCGGCGGTGTCCGCGTCGCCGCATTTCGGAAAACCCCTCACCGCCATCCTCGCCGAACGTCAGCGCCTTCCGCTCCGCAGACTCTACATCGACTGCGGCACCCGCTGGGCCTACGACCAGCCGCGGATGGACGACAGCACCGGATTCAACAAGACCCTCATGGCCATCGCGCGCCGGAGAATGCCGCGCGGGCAGTTCCTCGGAATCGTGGCGAACGGCCATTTCCACACGGAGGAATTCTGGCGGAAACGCGTCGGCGGAATTCTGCGGTTTCTCTTTCCAGGCGCCCGCAAACGGCGCCGGTAGCGGTTTGACTTTGCTCGGGCCTCAAACTACATTCCGATGAGAATGCAAGAGGCCGCTGAAAAACGCGACCGGCATTTTGGCCGGGACATCACCTATTCTCGAAAAGTTTTCATTCCGCTTACAAACCTCTGCCGCGATACTTGCGGCTATTGCACATTCGCGCGGAATCCCGCCGAACCCGGCGCGGGGTACCTGACGCCGGATGATGTCCTCCGGATAGCCGAATCGGGGCGACGGGCGGGATGCAAGGAGGCGTTGTTCAGTCTCGGAGAAAAACCGGAGCTTCGGTATGCCGAGGCCCGGGAGGCGCTGGCGCGGCTGGGGCACGCGCGGACGGTCGATTATTTGAGAGACATGTGCGAGCGCGTCCTCCGGGAAACGGGGCTCTTGCCGCATGTCAACGCGGGCACACTGACCGAAGAAGAGATGGGTCTGCTCCGGCCCGTGAGCGGAAGTATGGGCATGATGCTGGAGACGGTCAGTACGCGCCTGATGGAAAGAGGCCAGGTCCATCACGGCTGTCCCGACAAGCATCCCGCAGTGCGGCTCAAGACCCTCGAAACGGCGGGGCGGCTCAATGTCCCCTTCACGACGGGACTTCTCATCGGAATCGGCGAGACTTGGGACGAGCGCATCGACACGCTGGTCGCGATCGAGGAGATTTTCCAGAGATACGGATCGATTCAGGAGGTCATCATTCAGAATTTTCGGTCCAAACCGGACATCCGCATTTCAACGTGGCCGGAACCAGGCCTTCCTGACATGCTCCGGACCCTCGCGGCGGCGCGGAGAATCCTCGACGGCGCCATCAGCCTCCAGGCGCCGCCCAATCTTGAACCCGTTCAATACGCGGATTACATCGACGCCGGGCTGAACGACTGGGGCGGCATTTCCCCCGTTACGCCGGATCACATCAATCCCGAGCGGGCCTGGCCCAAGATCGACGAACTCCGGAAAGCCACGGAATCGAAGGGATATCATCTCAGGGAACGGCTCACGATTTATCCCCGACACCTGGCGCGGCGCGGCCAATTCCTCTCGCCCGCCCTCCACGAACCCGTGGCCGTCCTGGCCGGGGTGGACGGCTTGGCGGCGGAGGAGGTTTTGGCATGACGGCCGGCCTGGACGCTCTGATGGGCGACATTGACCCGGCGGTAAGCCGGATCCTCGACCGCGCCATGTCCGGGTCGGAGATCACGCCGGAGGAGGCGCTGACGCTGTTTGTAACCCGCGGCAAGGAACTTCATGCGGTGCTCAAAACCGCCGATGCGATTCGTCAGGAAAAAAATGGAGATGCGGTCACGTTCGTGGTCGTCCGAAACATCAATTTCACCAACATCTGCTACACCGGCTGCCGGTTCTGCGGCTTCGCGCGCAGGAAGGACGAGCCCGAGGCGGAATTTTTGTCCCTCGAAGAAATCGCCCGCCGGGCCGAAGAGGCGCGGCAGAGGGGCGCGACGGAAGTCTGCATTCAGGGCGGACTGCATCCAAACATTCCCGGAACCTGGTACCGGGACATTCTGACCGCCATCAAAAACCGGGTACCGGACATCCACATCCACGCGTTTTCGCCCTTTGAAATCCAGTACGGATCGGACAAAATGGGAGTGAACGCGGAGACGTTTCTGAGGATGCTCAAAGATCACGGTCTCGGGACCATCCCGGGGACCGCCGCCGAAATTCTCGACGTCGAAGTCCGCCGGACCCTGACGAAAAACAAGCTCTCAGCGGAAGCGTGGATCGACATTGTGAAAACCGCCCACCGGCTCGGCATCCGATCGACCGCGACCATCATGTACGGTCATGTCGATTGCCCGAAACATTGGGCGGCGCACTTCAAGACCATTCGGGACATTCAAAAGGAAACCGGCGGATTCACCGAGTTTGTCCCGCTCGGATTTATTCACCAGGACGCGCCGCTCTACCTGGACGGACAGGCCCGGCCCGGGCCGAGCCGGGACGAGCATCTGAAAATGCACGCCGTGGCGCGGATTTTTCTGAACGGATGGATCGACAACATTCAGGTGTCGTGGGTCAAGCTGGGCCCGAGGATGGCCCAGTACGTGCTGAAGGCCGGCGGCGCCAACGATTTTGGAGGAACCCTCATGAACGAAAGCATATCCCGGTCGGCGGGCGCGCCCTACGGCCAGGAAGTCACTCCGGTGGAAATGTGCCGGATGATCCGCGACATCGGCCGGGTCCCGGCCCGGCGGAACACCTTGTATGAAATTCTCGAACGCTTCGACAACCACGATCCGAACGACCTGGGACACCTCGTGCCGCTCACCGAGGAACAGGCGGCCCTGCGATGAGCGCCGGCAAACTTAAGCGTGTTGCGATCTACCTGCAGGACAAACATTCCCTGCAGGACGGCATGGACTATGTGAAGTACGCCGAGTCGAAGGGATTCGAGGCCGTCTGGCAGGCGGAATCCCGGCTGGTCCGGGACGCGATCGTGCCGATGGCGGCGTTCGCGGCCGTCACCAAAAAACTCAAGGTCGGGTCCGGCGTCATCAACAACTGGACGCGGAATATCGGGCTTCTCGCGTCGACCTTTCTCACGCTCGACGACCTCGCCCCCAACCGCGTCATCTGCGGCATCGGCGCGTGGTGGGACCCGCTCGCGGCGAACGTCGGGATCAAACGGCACAAACATCTTCTGGCAATGAAGGAAACGGTGCTGGTTTTGCGCCGCCTTTTAAATATGGAGAAAGTCACCTTCGAAGGGGAGTTTCACCAGGTCAAAGGCATTGAACTGGATGTCGTCCACGGCCGCCGCGAACCCCGGAATGTTCCCATCATGATCGGGGCCACAGGGCCCAACATGATGGAACTGACCGGGGAGATCGCGGACGGCGCGGTGCTCAACTACTGCGTCTCGCCCGACTACAACGACCAGGCCCTGGAACTTCTGGAAAAAGGCGCCAAAAAGGCCGGCCGGAAATTCGAGGACATCGACCGGCCCCAGCTCGTCGTCTGCGCGGTGGACCCTGACGAGAACAAAGCGAGAAACGACGCCAAATGGCTCCTGACCCAGTACCTCGCCCAACAGCCGCACATTGCCAAGGCCAGCAACACGCCGCCCAGCATCGTCGAGAAAATCCAGTCGATCCTCGGCTGGCCGGCGACCAAGGAACAAGTCTCGAAAGCCATGCAGTACGTGCCGGACGATCTCGTTGACCGGATCACGGCCAGCGGCACGCCGGACCAGGCGCGGGCGAAAGTCCAGGAGTACGTCAAACGAGGCGCCACGTGCCCGATCTTGTATCCGATGTCGGACAACGTGAAACTGATGATCGATACGTTCGCGCGAAACTAAACCGGTTGGCTCTGTTTGCTGAAGTACGCCTTGGAGCCTTTCGGGTCGGGCTTGATCGTGGGCCCGCCGGGCTTCCAGTCCGCCGGGCAGACCTCACCGTTCTTCTCGAAGAACTGCAGTGCGTCGATCAACCGGATTGCCTCGTCCACACTGCGGCCCAGCGGCAGGTCGTTGACGACCATGTGCCGCAACACGCCTTCCGTGTCGATTAAAAACAGCCCGCGCAGGGCGACGCCGGCGTTCTCAAGCAGTACGCCATAGTCGCGCGCGATCTGCTTGTTG
>JACQOF010000045.1 GCA_016202645.1 bacterium | reverse complement strand
TATCTCCTCGACAATTTCCGGTCCTTCCGCGGTGAGAATTGCCGGATCAATTTTTTCCAGGGCGTCCGCCCGGAACGCGCGGAACCCCGAGGTCGGATCGCTGAGGGGAATCCCCAAGGTTGACCGCAGAAATGTTTTGGCCAGCCGGCTGATCATTCTCCGAAGACAACCGCGGTCATCACCACCGCCCGCCGCCGCCCACCTGGACCCGACGGCGATATCCGCTGTTTCAAGCGCCGCGATGAGTTTGGGCGCTTCGGCCGGATCGTGGGATCCGTCGGCGTCCATTTCGAGGATCGCGCCGGGGTTCATGTCCAGCGCCTTGAGATATCCCTCGCGGCCGGACAAGCCCCGTCCCCGTGGCACGCCTTTCCGGACGACCACTTCCGCCCCGGCCGCCGCGGCGATTTCAGCGGTCCGGTCTTCGGAGTCGTCATCCACAACGAGAATCCGCGCGCCGGGGAGATATTGAGCGAGGCCGGACAATACCCCGGGGAGGGAGGATTCTTCGTTCAGTGTGCAGAGCAGGATGACCAGATTCATGTAACGGTTCGTCATGCCCGTGAAGCAGACTGGATTCCCGCTTTCGCGGGAATGACGGAGGGGAGGGATACTTGCATCCGGCGGTCCGTGGAAAGCTCCAGAATCGAAACTTCTGGCGGGCATCCAACGCGAAACGGGACGAGGACGGCGCCGATGCCGCGCGTGATGTACATGCGGCCGCCGCCGGCCGGATATTCGCCGGCGACATAGCGGAGGCCGAATCGGGACGCGCTCAGCATGCGGCCGATTCCCGGAAGAACGACTTGGCCGCCGTGGGTGTGGCCGGCCAGCACGAGGCCGTTGAAGCGCGGACTGAGCAGGGCCGCGAAGTCCGGGCTGTGCTCAAGCACAAGACACGGGCGGGACTCAAGTTCCGGCAGGAGACGCCGAAGGGTATCGAGCGGCTGATTAAAAAAATTATCGAGGCCAATGAGAGGCAGGCGCGCTCCGCCGCGTTTCAGAAAAACAGTTTCATTTCGGAGGAGATGAACCGGGGATTTGCCGAACTCCGCGGCCGCACTGGATTCGATTCCCCACCGGAACTCGTGATTGCCCAGCGCCGCAAAAATTCCCAGCGGCGCCGATACACCCCGAAGCATGGCCAGCACATCCCGCATCAGCCCGGAGGTCCGGCCTGTCACAAGATCTCCTCCCAGACAAATGACGTCCGGACGGGCCTGCAACGTGCGTTCGAAGGCAGCCTCGACAAGGCCGGCCGTTACGCCGACGGCGCCGTAGTGCAGGTCCGACAAGAGCGCGACTTTGAGGCCGTTGAAGGCGGGGGGCAGAAAGGGCAGGTTGATCCGGGCGCGGACGACTTCGATGCCGGACGGATGAAGTCCCATGCCGTACGAAAGAGGCAGGGCCGCGGCGACGCCGCCGGCCGCCATGGCGCGCAAAAATTGCCGGCGGTTCAAGAAACGAGAAACGACGTTTGGTTCAGCCGAAAATGTCGACGTTGTCCCCGACCCGGTTCGGCATCAGGGCGGAAATATCCGGTTTCGCCTGCTTGATGGCAGGCGACGGAATTCGGGAAGCCTCAAAGACGGCTTCCTGACCATGGGCAAATCTTCCCACCGTACTGGTGTTGGCTTGGGCGCCCCGGTAATCAACTCCCAGGGCATCGGCAATGGTTGGCATCGGAAACCCCCTGTTTCCGGTCCGGCGAGCGGATCGCCTGCGATGACGCAGCGACCCGGCCGAACTTCTTTTCACTTCGCCATCTGGTAGGCGAAGCGTCCTCCATGAATGCTCAGAGCATTGTCCGGCAGTCGCCGGCAAAAGTCAAGTGATGGCGCCTTCGGAGGCGGACGAGACGAGCCGCGCGTATTTGGACATGACGCCCGCGGTGTACCGGGGCCGGGGCGGTTTCCACTTCGAGAGGCGTTTTCGGAGATCGGATTTGGAAAGTTCCACATCGAGCCGCCGTCGCGGCAGATCGAAGGTGACAAGGTCTCCGTTTTTGAGCGCCGCGATCGGCCCGCCCCGCGCGGCTTCCGGGGCGACGTGCCCGACCATGAGGCCGTGGGTAGCGCCGCTGAATCGTCCGTCGGTCATGAGGGCCACCTGGTCGCCGAGACCCGCGCCGACAAGGGCCGCGGTCACTTGCAGCATCTCCCGCATCCCTGGCCCGCCGGCCGGGCCTTCATACCGGATGACGACGACGTCGCCCGCGCGGATTTTGCCTTTCTGGATCGCCGCGAACGCGTCTTCCTCGCGGTCGAACACGCGGGCCGGGCCGCGAAAGGTCGGCGGCGATTTTTTCCGGCCGCCATTTTTCCGGATCTGGTCCGCGGTGAAATGCCCGGCGACCTTGAGAACGCATCCGTCCGGCGCGAGGTTTCCCTTCAGAATGACAAGTCCGCCGTGCGAACTGATGGGCCTCGACATCTGCCGGACCACACGGACCTCGTCTTCCTTGACGGCGATGCTCTTCAATGATTCCTCCATCGATTTCCCCGTGACCGTAAGGCACGAGCCGTTCAGAATGCCGGCGGCCAGCAGTCGTTTCAGGACGAGAGGGATGCCGCCGACGGTGTAGAGATCGCTGGCCACGAAGCGGCCCCAGGGTTTGAGGTCCGCGATGAGGGGCGTTTTGCCGCTGATGGCGTCGAATTCCTCGATGCGCAGTTTGATCCCGCCGGTGCGTGCGATGGCCAGAAGATGCAGAACGCCGTTGGTCGAGCCGCCGGTCGCCGCAAGCGCCCGGATCGCGTTTTCGATGGACTTGCGGGTGATGATGCGGTCCGGCCGGATGTCTTTTCGGATGAGGTCCATGACCAGCCGCCCGGCGTTTCGGGCGGTCTCGTCCTTGGCCGGATCGAGGGCCGGCACGCCGTTGAATCCGGCCGGCGAAATGCCGATCGCTTCCATGCAAGTCGACATGGTATTGGCCGTGAACTGCCCGCCGCAGGCGCCGGCGCCTGGGCAGGCGACGTTTTCGAGTTCCTTGAGATCAGCCTCGGACATTTTCCCGGCGCCGACCGCGCCGATGCCCTCGTACACGTCCTGGATGGTGACGTCCTTGCCACGCCATTTCCCGGGCGCGATGGTGCCGCCGTAAAGCATGAGGGAGGGAAGGTTCAGCCGCTGGAGGGCCATGACGGTTCCGGGAATGGTTTTGTCGCATCCCGACAGCGCCACCACGCCGTCGAAAAGATGCCCGCGGACGACCAGCTCGATTGAATCGGCCACAACCTCGCGGCTGATGAGCGACGCTTTCATGCCTTCCGTCCCCATCGAAATCCCGTCGCTGACGGAGATGGTGTTGAACTCGATCGGCGTGCCGCCGGCCGCGCGCACGCCCTCTTTCACGCGATCGGCAAGCTTGTCGAGATGATAATTGCAGGGCATGACTTCGATCCAGGTGTTCGCGATTCCAATAATGGGTTTTCGCAGGTCTTCGTCGGTGAATCCCACCGCCTTCAGCATCGCCCGCGCGCCCGCGCGGGTCGGGCCTTCCAGAATCGTGCGGCTGTTCAGTACGGGTTCGCTCATGGATGACGCCTCCTTCAAGTTGTTGAAATCATCGAATCATACCGCCCCGGTAAATTAAATACGGGGCCGTTTCTCCTCCGAAACAATCCGGCGTTCCGATCCCGGCAGGATCCGCGCGAAGACGGCCTTCAAGTACCGGCCTTCCGGAAAATTGGAGGAGACGGGATGGTCGGGCGCGGCGCCGGTGACGCGGAATGCCTGAAAGAGAACGCCGGCTTCGGCGGCGGCGCGGGTCAGGATGGACAGAAAATCGGGTTCGGAGATGAGCCCGGAACAGGAACACGTCAGTAGAAGTCCGCCGGGCTTCACGACCTTCATGGCCAGGCGATTGAGGTCTCCATAGGTCCGCTTCGCCCGGGAAATTTCGTCCCGGACGCCCGCCAGTTTCGAGGGATCGACAATGACGAGGTTGGCCTGATCTTTTTGTTCTGCGCGTTTTCGGAGATGGTCGAAGACGTTCTCCTGCAGAAATGCCGGCTTGACGCCGTTCAACCGGGAATTCTCCGCCGCCGTTTTCAGGGCCTTCTCGTCCAGGTCCACGCCGGTGACGGACGACGCTCCGGCCAGTGCCGCGGAAATCGAAAACGCGCCGGTGTAGCAGAAGAGATCCAAAACGGTTCTGCCCTTGACCAGCCCCGCGATCTCGCGGCGGTTGTCCCGCTGATCCAGAAAATACCCGGTCTTGTGACCGCTTTTGAAATCTATTTTCAGCCGCATCGTGTTTTCCCGGATCGTGACCGAATCCGGCGCCGGATACCGGCGCGCGAGCATCTCACATTCCTGGCTCACACCTTCACGTTCTGCCTGACGGGCGTCGGGCCGCACCGCCACGCGGCAGCCCGGATAAAGTTCACGGAGTCCTTCGGCCAGCCAGTCCGCAACGCGCACGTATCCGGCGGAATACGGCTCGATCACCAAAACGTCCGCGTATTTGTCGACAATCAGTCCCGAGAGACCGTCGCCTTCTCCATGGACCAGCCGGTAACTGTCCGACTGTTCCGGAATGGCGAGGATATCCTCCCGAAGGTGTTTGGCGGCGCGGAGCCGTGAACTAAAAAAGTCCCGGTCCAGGCGTTCCGATTCGAGTTCCGTCAGGATCCGGACGCCAATCCCGCCGACCGGATTGTAAATCCCACGTCCGACAAACTCGCCGGACTCGGTCACCACCGTCACCAGCGTGCCCGGCGCGAGTCGCTCTTTGGGGGGCTTGACCATTTTCTGAAAGATCCATGGATGAAGCGAGTTACGCCGGGCGCTCAGGCGGACGACGGGGAGTTCGCCGTACTTCATTTCAGCACAGACAGACTTTCGATGTGATGGGTCCGGCCGAACTGGTCGAAGAGCTGGACGGAGTCGATGCGCCACGGCCCTCGGGATGTCAGGTCCGCCAGATCCCGGGCCAAGGTCGCTGGATGGCAGGAGATATAAAACAACAGCGGCGGCGCCAGCCGGATGAGGTCGTCACGGACGGCTGTTTCCAAGCCCGCCCGGGGTGGATCGAGAATCACGGCGCCGGCTTTGCCGCGAAACCGTTTCAAAAAAGATTTGGCCGTTCCCCGGTGAAACACCATGTTCCGGATCCGGTTTTCCGGGATGTTCCATTCCATATCCGAAGTTGCGGACTCCGAGACTTCAACCGCAAATACCCCCAGGACGGCGTGGGCGAGAAACAGCCCGAACGTCCCAACGCCGGCGTATAGATCCAAGATATTGGACATCAGCCGGTTCGGGCCGAGGACCCGGTCCAGAGTTTCCTCCAGCCGCCGGGCAATCGCTTGAACCACCGGGGGATTGGGCTGAAAGAAGGCGTCATGGGAGACTCGAATCCGGATTTGCCTGTCCTGCGCCTCTCCATATATATATAGTACGTGAGTCGGCCCGTAAACCGGACGGTCGTTGATGAGAAACCCCGTGACCCCCAGAGACCGTATGAGCGGTTCCAACTCGTCCCGCCCCTCGGGAGGCTGTTCAGCCGTCAGATTCACGACGAACCCTTCGTCCCCCATCCGAAATTTGACCACTTGAAATCCGGTCAGCTTTCCCTGAAGAACAGCCACTGCCCGGTTGAGCCGGTCTTTCTGAAGCCGGCATCCCCCGAACGCCGGGCCTTCGAACGGAACCACCTCATGGCTGTCCTTCCGAAAAAGCCCGATGCGCCCATCCGGATTTATTTTTAGCTGAACAAAATCCCGGTAGAATTCGGGAGAAGAACTCGGAACTGGAGACAAAAACGGCGGTGTCAACTTGCCGATCCTCTGAAATGTCTCGGCGAGGATGGCCTGCTTGAGTTCAAGTTCTTTCTCGTATGCCGTGTGTAGAAAATCGCATCCCCCGCAGTCCAAAAACAACGGACACTCCGGCGCCCGCCGGTCTGAACTTGCATCCACCACATCCCTCACCCGCCCGGTCCGGATTCCCATGCGGCGTTCCGCCAGATCGGCATCAACGGTTTCGCCGGCCAGGGCCCCGGGCAACAGCACAACGCCCGATGAGTCCCGGCCAAGACCGAAACCCCCATCCACCACCTTTTCGATTCGCACACGTTCGACCATGCGCGCCGAGTATATCATGACCCCCTACCCCATTTGACACTGGCAAACCTCTGCCGTATCATGGGAGGAACCATGGAAGAAGCTGGCGGGGATATTGGGTCATTTTTGAAATGCGTCGATCTTTTTCAGGATCTCGATGACGCGGAGGTCGCCGCTCTGATCGCGAAGGCCCAGGAGGAGCGCTACGAGGACAAGGCGTTTCTGTTCCGGGAGACCGAGGCGGGCGACGCGATGTACGTGATCCTGGACGGGACGGTGAAGATGCTGAAGCTTGTCGCCGGGAACAAGTTCAAGACCCTGGTGGCTATGGGCGTCGGGGAATTTTTCGGCGAGATGGCTCTGCTCGACGGGCATCCCCGGTCGGCCACGGCGGCGGCCCACGGGGTCGCGCGGGTTCTCAAAATCGGACGCGAGGAATTTTCCGCCCTCATGACCGAGAACCCCTATCTTGGCCTCAAAGTCGTGATCCGGCTTGCGCGGAACCTCACCGAGCGGCTCCGCCGCACGAACGACCAGGTCGTTGAAATGGTGTCGTGGAATCTTCAGCAGAAAGACATGAACAAACAACTGGAGGGCAGGTAACCGACGGCAAACCTGATCGGCGTTCTGCTCACCGCCGGCGAATCCTCCCGGATGGGCCGGCCCAAGGCGCTTCTTCCTTTCAAACAGTCGACGTTCTCACGGTCTCTCGTTCAATCTTTCAATCGCGCCGGGTTCGATCCGGTATATGTCGTCGTCGGCCATGATTCCGGGCCGATCATCTCTCACCTCTCGGACCTCGGCGTTCGCTTCGTCTACAACGCCGACTGGCCGAAGGGCCAGCTCTCCAGCATTCGGGCCGCCATCCGCGCGTGTCCAAAGGGGACCGGGGGGCTGATGGTGGCGCTGGTCGACCAGCCTGGGGTCCGCGCATCGAGCTTCAAGCGTCTCTGTGAAACGCACCGGAAAAATCCCCGAAATATCCTCGTGGCTGCCCGCCGGGGCCGCCCGGGTCATCCGGTGGTGTTTCCGAAACGGTTTTTCGGAGAACTGCTGGCCGCGCCGGATTCAGGCGGCGCCCGCGTGGTCGTCCGCCGTCACGCCCGCGACAGGACGCTGGTCCCACTCTCCGATCCGGCGGTTTTGCGGGACGTCGATACGCCTCACATGCTCGTCAAGTTGGTCCGCGTGGCCGCCTCGTCGGGATAGCCGCCCTCAAGCGGCAAATCCATCTGCACGTCGTCCCGCGCGCCGCGGGCCGCGCCGAACTCCGTCCCGGATGGCGCGTAGACCCGAAGGACTTCGTAGCGCATCGGCACGTCGTCGAGACTGGCGTTGCCGAATTCTCCAGAAAAAGAGCCGGTGGCGGCGTCCAGAAAGGAAAGAGATTTGAGATTGTCGAACTGCCGGAAGTCCTCGTCCGTGGTGTACTCGAGAAAGGTGTGGGTGGGCCGAAGGTCGATGCGGCTGACCACCGGCTTTACCTTCGCCTCCCTCGGAAACCGGAGTTCCAGATCTTTTTCGACCAGGCCCTTGTCGATCGTCGAGGAAACTTCCGCCGGGGATTTGTAGACCCGCTCCACTTCGTAGACCTTCGCGTAGGGCACCACCCGGTCCGAGAGCAGTTTCGTCCAGAGCCGCCCGATCTCGCGCCGGGCGCGGGCCTTGCCGTAGGCCCATTTTGGGACTTCCACGTGCAGGGAAAAATCGGTGAGGTGCAGATAGCGGGCCAGATGTTTTGTCGGATCGCCGAACCGGTCGAGTTTCAGGATTTTTTCGAGAAGCTCTCCGAAGGCCATATCGAAGAGGACTTTTTTTTCGTGAAAGTAGATGTGCCGAAACGCGCCGAACCGCGCCTGCAGGAAAGCCCGGAAAGCCGGCAGGCCCGCTTTCGTGAGCGTGAGGCCCTGCCGGGTGATCCGGAGGTCCGAGATGATCCGCGCGGTGTCGACTTCGCCGATCTCGCGGGCGCCGGTGAACCACCGGTCCCGGAGCAGAAAGTCCATCGCGTCGGCGCTCGCAACGCCCAGCATGATCTTGGAGAACACCTGTTCCCACACCGTCCCCCAGGAGGCTTTCCGGGGCTGTTTGATGAATTTGGTGACGGTCTTCGGGTCGATCGGCGTCTCGAACCGCCCGCCCGGCGCGTGCCGGATTTTGGAAATGAGGGCGGCGAGCTCCTGCTCGATGATTCTCCGGGAAATGTCCTCGTGGGTCTTGTTGTAATACCGGTGGGTGTAGACTTCATCGAGCTGATGGCTGAATGGACCATGCCCGACGTCGTGGAGAAGGCCCGCCAGCCGGAAGACCTCCACGACATGGTTTTTTTCCGGGATCGGCTCGCCGGGAAAGGCCCGCGGAAAGTCGTCATAGAGTTTCGCCGCCATCTGGCCCGCCAGGTGCATGGTGCCGAGCGCGTGGGTAAACCGGGTGTGGACGGCGCACGGGTAGACAAGCCACGTGGACTGGAGCTGGTAAATTTTCCGGAGGCGTTGGATCCAGGGACTGTCGATCAGCGTTTTTTCTCCGGGAATTTTTCCCGCGGGCAGGGTAAACGGAATGTAATTGTGAACGACGTCCCGCACGACGCCCAGGGCGGCGGCGCCGTTGGAGGAGGAGGGCACGGGCTAAAGCGGCGCGCGCAGGTTGACCGTCTGCGTGAATTCCCGCATGCCCTCGATGCCGAGCAGGCGCCCGATGCCGCTGTGCTTGACGCCGCCCCAGGGGCACTGCGCGACGGACCCGACCGGCTGGTTCACCGCGACGGTCCCCGCCTCAAGCTCCCCGGCGATGGCCGCGCCCCGTTCGAGGTCCCGGGTCCAGACGGAAGCCGTGAGGCCAAACATCGTTTCGTTCGCGCGCCGGACGGCTTCCGACGCGTCCGTGACGGACACCAGGGTCATGATCGGCCCGAATGTTTCCTCGGCCATGACCTTGCTCTCCGCCGACGGATCGACCACGATCGACGGCGCCAGAAAAAATCCGCGGTCGGGGACTTTCTGGCCTCCCTCGATCACCCGGCGGGATTTCCCCTTCGCGTCGTGAAGATGCCCGGCAGTCCGCCGCCGCTGTTCGTCGGAGATCATGGGTCCCATGTCGGTGGACGGATCAAGGCCCGGCCCGATTTTAAGCGCCCGGGTTTTTTCGGCGGCGGCTTCGACGAAGCGGTCGAAAATGGCGGCCTCGACGAAAATCCGCTCGGCCGAACAGCAGACCTGGCCCGCGTTTCGAAACGAGCCCGACACCGCGCCGGCCACCGCAGCGTCAAAATCGGCGTCCGCGCAGACGATCATCGGGTCCTTCCCGCCCAGCTCCAAGGCCAGCTTGCGCAGGTGCGCCGCCGACGCGCGCATGATGTCACGCCCGGCGGCCTGACTGCCGACAAACGAAATCATCTCGACGTCGCTTTCGACGAGGGCTTTCCCCGTCTCGTCCGCTCCATACACGACTTCAAGCACGCCTTCCGGCAGTCCCGCTTTCCGGAGCAGTTCCTCAATCAGCCGGCCCATTCTCGGGGTGTGTTCCGAGGGTTTAAAAACCACGGCGTTGCCGAGGAGCAGAGCGGGAACGATGGTCCAGAGAGGAATGGTGAACGGAAAATTCCAGGGCTTGATCGCGCCGACGACGCCGACGGGCTTGTGAAGGTTTCGAAATTTAAACCGGCCGGGAACAACGCCCTCTTCCGGTTCGAGCGCGGCGGCCGCCGCGGAAACGAAATAATCGATCCGCACGGCCGCGTCCGGAACTTCCCACTGCGCCTCCCGGAGGACCTTGCCCTGTTCCTCCGTCAGCGCATGGACCAGCTCGGCTTCCCGGTCCCGAATCAGCCGGGCGAGAGTCGAGAAAATTTTCCGCCGGTCGGCCAGGGGCGTCCGCGCCCAATGTTTCTGCGCGCGGCGGGCCTTCTCAACCGCCTCCCGAACCTGCCGCGCATCCGCGGCCGGAAAAGTTTCGAGAGTCTCTCCGGTCGCCGGATTGACGGACACGACTTGATTTTTTCCCATCGCGTGAAGTCTGCCTTTGGGCGGCTTGGGGTGTCAACCAGGATGCTTCTCCGATACGCCGATACGCCGATACTCCGATACTTACAAGTTAGCGGGACGACGGCCGGCTGCCGTATAGGCGGTGGACCTGTTCCTGCCAGAAGGCGAGACGGGCCGGGGGGACCATGCCTTCGACCATGTCCAGGACCCGGCGGAGGGTTTCCTCGAAGTGGGGGCCGCCCGGTTCGCAGCCGGGAGCCCGGAAATATTCGCCGGCGGCGATGATGGCGGCGAGGGGGTCGTTGGGATCGTTGGGGTCAAAATCGAGCCCGAGCTGGTCCCGGATTCTTTTGAGATTCTGGATCGACGGGTCCAATGGCTTTTGTTTCCGGCCCTTTTTCTTCCCGGCCTTCCAGTTCTCGTAGATGTAGGCGCCGACCGCGGCGAGAATGGCCACCAGGACGACGCCGCCGATCAGAAGGAACAGTTCGGTTGTCTGCTTCATTTGATTAACTCCTCGACATATTCAGCCATTGTATTTAGCCAGCCGGGCCGCCGTCCACTTCCAGGAGGCGCTTGATGTCCGGCAGGCTCTTTTCCGTTTCCTCGATGCCGCGCTGGATGTATTTGCCGGTTTCGAAAAATTCGTACCAGGCGGCGTCCCGGATGACCGGCCGGATCAAAACGTCGGCGTCCTCCTTGACGCTCTCGGCCAGAACGTACTCCATGATCTGGGTGGAACTCATGATGATGTCAAAAATGTTCCCGGTAAAGTTTCGAGCAATCCGCTTGAACAGCTTCTCGCTTCTCGACAGACGGTCATAGCCCTCAAGGCGCGGCGCGAATTTTCCGCCGGTCGGCATGTCGTCCGGGCCCGGAATGGGGTTGATCGCGATGATCTTGTCGACGCCCGCCCGGGACAGCGGCGCGATGGGAAGGGGATTGAGGATGCCTCCGTCGACGAGAAGACGGTCGCCCAGATGCACGGGTTCGAAGATTCCGGGGATGGCAATCGAGGCCCTGACCGCGTCGATCAGGCGGCCCTCCTGAAACAGGACTTCCCGGTATCCGTTGATGTCGGTCGCCATGATTTTGATCGGGATGATGGTGTCGGCGAAGGTGGCGTCGCCGATGACGCTTCGCAGAAATTCGAACGCTTTTTTCCCCTTGAAAAAACCCCCCTTCCTGAATCCGCTGCCGATGTTCGGATCGACCAGGTTCAGGATGAACCCAAACCCGCGGTTGCGGTTCGCGACTTCCTCCATTTCGTAGGAATTTTTTCCCATCGCCCAGATCGCGCCCACAAACGCGCCCATGCTCGACCCCGCGATCATGTCAATCAGGATGTTCTCCCGCTCCAAAACGCGGATCACCCCGATGTGCGCCAGTCCGCGTGCGGCGCCGACCCCAAGGGCCAGGCCGACCAGTCGGTTGGAGAGTTCCCGGGCGAGGTGCCGCACCGCGCGGCTGAAGGGATTCATCGGATGGGAAAGGACGTACGGCACGCTGTCGACGCCGAGTCGGCGGGCGTCGGAGGGAAGAGCGTCGAAGGACGTGACAACCGGCATGCCGAGTTTGGTTTCGTATCGGGACATGTGCCGCCGCGCGTCGTGGGGCATGTTGCAGAGGACCAGCTTGAGCTCCTCGGACTTCAGAAAAAATTCCTTTTGGAAATTCTCGATGACCTGAAGCGTATTTTTGAGGGAATTGTCCTCGTGGTCCGACAGAAGGTACATGCGGTCACACTGGGAGATGACCCGGCCGACGGTCGGGCCGACAGAGGGCGGTAGATCCATGACGGTGTAGTTGAAATTGCGGATGAGCTGGTCCAGGAGATCGCTGAAAATTTTTTCGCCCAGGCCGTCGTCGTCGATCCGGACCGTCAGGACCTGGTGGCCCGCGCGGTGCTTGACGAACAGCTCCTGAAACCGCTCCTTGTTCATGTGCCCGGTCCGCGGAAGGATCCGGGACAGGTCCGTCACCGTCCGCATGCCTTCGTCTGTCGTCAAAAATTCGATCAGACACACCGGCTCGCGGGTCTCCTGGCTCAGGCTCGCGGCCAGGCTCGAGGAAAAAAGATTTCGCACGTCCGGAAGATTCGGACTGTACACGGCGATCAGCCTGGACCACTTCGCCTCCTTCTGGGTGACCCGGACGCTCTGCAGCTGCTGGGCGATGATCTCCCCGAATTTCAGGGCCAGGCGGGGATTTTTCTGCAGGAGCTGGTCGAAATCGGCTTTTTCAATCTTGAGAAGCGTCACGTCATTGGTCACTTCAACCGACGCCCAGTAGTCCTCGCCGGTAAGCAGCGCCACCTCTCCGAATGAATCGCCGCGGCGAAGATGCCCGACGGTCCGCGCAAGTCCGGTCTTGACCCGGGTGAACATCCGGCAGCGCCCGGACAAAATCACGTAAAACGCGGCACCCTTCTGGCCTTCGGAAATCACCACCCGCCCCCGCGCGCAGCTCTCCAGCGCGGCTTTTTCCGAAATCCGCCGAAGATCCCACCACCCGAGGTCCGAGAAAAGAGGAATATCCTTGAGAAGACGAATCTTGTCGAACATATTACCCCCTAGTGTATGGGTAAAAGTCGTGGCGTGTCAACGCCGGAGGGGTCCCTGTGCAAATAATTCCGCCCCGGATGTTGACACACTGGCGATGCTGAGGGAACATTGTGGGGTTGGGGACGATGAGGATCGTGGGGTTGTGCCCGACGGGGGGATTTACGGTGGTGTGAGGAAAGGTGGGTGGGGTTTGTGAATCGATGGTGGAGTGGTGTTTCCCTGAACATCCATAGCGGCGCGCGGCGCCTGGGCGGATCGGTCCTTGTGGGATTGGTCTCCTTCTGTTTAATGGCCTCCCGGCCGCCGGCGGAGACCTTGTATACCGTCCGTGTTGAGGACGGGTCCTCCAAGATTTCCATGCTCTCCGAACCGATGACGCTTCAACAGCGTTTTCTCAAAAGCCGCATTCAACTGTCGAGGTTTGACGTGGTCCAGCCGCCGCTCTCGACGAGGATCCGCGGGGACCTGACGGTGCGGATCGTCCGGGACGGGCTGAGGCCGGTTCAGGTAAATCGCGCGGAACCCGGCCGGAAAATTATTTCAACGTCGCGCATTCCGGAGGGGAAGGAAGTCAAAATCCGCACCGGCAGCGGGGCCGCCGCGGACGGCGAATCCAACCGGTTTTCGAACGACATTGTTCTGATCGGAAAGGGCCGTGCGACTCCGAAGAACAAGATTTTCCATCTGGTCGCGACTGCCTACTCTCCTGACATCCGGGACTGCTGGCCCTACAGCGACGGTATCACCGCCATCGGCCTCAAGGCCGGGTTCGGCGTTGCGGCGATCGACCGCCGCGTCATTCCACTCGGGACGCGGATTTACGTTGAAGGCTACGGGTTTGCGATCGCGTCGGATTTGGGCGGGGCGATCCGGGGGCGGCGGATTGATCTGTGCTTTGACACCCATGAGGAAGCGAAAGTGTACGGCCGCCGGCGAGTCAAAGTATATCTGCTGGACTGAACCCGCCCCCCACTTTGCCCGCCGCGACTTCCCGTAAGCCCCGAATGTTGAATCCCATCCGTTGGACGGGCGGCGGCCTGACTCTGTTGGATCAGCGCCGGCTCCCGGCTCAGACCGTTTATCTCAAACCCAAAAACGTGAACCAGGTCGCCGACGCGATCCGCACGCTCGCCGTTCGAGGCGCGCCGGCCATCGGGATCGCCGCCGCGTATGGCGTGGTGCTGGGATTAAAGCGCCTCGCAAAATCCTCCGGCGCGCGCGCCGCCGCGGTGGACCAGGCCGGACCTTTTTCCGAAATTGTGGAGACTCTCCGGTCCACGCGGCCCACCGCGGTCAATTTGTTCTGGGCCCTCGAACGGATGCGGCGCCGATTCCTCGCCCTGCCGCCGGCCGCTTCTCTCACGGCCGCGGTCCGCGCGCTGGAAGCCGAGGCCGTGGAAATTCACCGGGAGGACCAGGCCTCCTGCGCCGCGATCGGCCGGCACGGAGCGGAGCTGCTACCCCAGAAGGCCACCGTCGTCACGCACTGCAACGCGGGGATTCTGGCGACCGGCGGGATCGGCACGGCCCTCGGCGTCATCTACCAGGCGGCGGACCTCGGCAAGACGGTCCGCGTTTTCGCAGACGAGACCCGGCCGCTTCTTCAAGGGGCACGGCTCACCGCGTTTGAGCTGGCCCACCACGGCATCGATGTGACCCTGATGTCGGACGGCATGTCGGCCGCGCTTTTTTCGAGAACGCCCGTCGACGCCGTCATTGTCGGCGCCGACCGGATCGCCCGGAACGGCGACACCGCGAACAAGATCGGGACGTTTTCGCTGGCCATCAGCGCACGGTTTCACAACGTCCCGTTCTACGTCGCCGCGCCCGTTTCGACGTTCGATCTCTCCATCGCCCGCGGCCATGACATCCCGATCGAGGAGCGCGCGGAGGAGGAAATCACGCGGATCGGGGCGGGCCGCGCACCCAGGGGCGTCCGCGCATTCAACCCGGCGTTCGACGTCACGCCGGCGCGGCTCATCACCGCCATCATCACCGACCTCGGCGTTATCCGGCCGGTCACGGAACAGGAAATCACGCGGGTGATCGGAGGAAGACGGTGAGAACCTGTCGGGCCGTCATGCCCGCGAAGGCGGGCATCCAGAGGTTTGCACGGGCAATCTCTGACTGGATTCCCGCTTTCGCGGGAATGACGAGCTGGCGGGTGTGCGCCACGGTGCTGCTGGTTGCCATCACCGCGGGCGCGGCGCGCGCTGACGTGGTCGTCGCGGAGGTTGCCGGCGAGTCGGTCACAGACCGCGAACTCAATTCGGTGCTGTCTCTGCTTCCGAAAACCGCGCGCGCGGAGATTCTCCAGCCGGACAACCGTCGGAAATTTGTTGAGAATTATCTGTCCTGGAAACTTCTGGTCGGGGAGGCCCATCGAAGAAAAATTGACGCGTCTGATGAATACGCCCGGCGGGTCGAGCGCGCGAAAAACGAGGTCCTTCTCGATCTTCTGGCGGCTGCGCTTCGCTCGGAGGTCAAGGTGGACGAGGCGGGACTGAAGGCGTTCTACGAGGAACATCGGAAGGATTTTCAGGTGCCCGAAAAACGCCGCGCGCGGCATATTCTGGTGTCGGAGGAAAAAAAGGCGTCGGACATCATCAAGCGCCTTCGGGGCGGGAGCAAATTCGAGTCGGAGTCGAAACTCCATTCGGAGGACCGGGGGACGGCCGCCGACGGCGGAGACATCGGCCTTCGAATGCGCGACGACCTGGTGCCGGAATTTTCAAAGGCGGTTTTTTCCATGAAGGCCGGGGAGCTTCTGGACAGGCCCCTCAAGACTCGATTCGGCTGGCACGTGATCCGGCTGGAGGAGGTGTCGGCGGCCCGCGAACCGAAATGGGCGGAAATCCGGGAGGAAGTCCGGAAAAGATATGTGAACGAGCTCAGCCTGAACGCGATTCCGGATTTGACGAACCGGCTCAAGGCCAAATCCAGGATCATCATCCACGACGACCGCCTGCCCTCCCTCGGGCCTTCGCCCTAGACTGCCGGAGGCCAGCCCGTGAACCTGGACGTCCTGTTTTGGATTTTTCTCCTGACCCTCGCCATCATTTTTGGGTCCATTCTCAGCCTGACTCTCTTCGTCCGATCCAGCTACAGCGATGCCATGAAAAAGGTCACCACCGGGAAACCTCAGGAAGCCCTGGACCTTTTGCTCCGGGTCATCGGCTGGCAGCAAAAACACGTCCCGGCCCTCTGGCAGCTCGCGACGCTCTATCTTTCGACCGACAAGATCGAAGCGGCGGTCCGGTACCTGGAGCGGATCATCACGATCATGGACTCGGAACCCGACAAGATGTCGGCGCAGGCCCGGTGGGAAGTCACCGAAGCCCAGGTGCTGTCGAAGCTGGCCTGGAGTCTTTCCAAGCTCAACAAGCGCGCCGACGCGATCCGGAATTTCCGGCGGCTGATCGAGTTCGAGCCGAAAAACAAGGAGGCCCGGTTTGAACTGGCGCGGCTTCTCTATACCACCCGCGAATACGACCAGTGCATCCCGATGTTCGAAAGTGTCATCCAGCTGGATCCCGCGTATACGGAGGCCTATGAGAGCATGTCCCACGCCCACGCGGCGAAGGGCAATCACCGGAAGGCGGCGGAAATTCTCGCGACGCGCCTGGCCAGCGACCGGCAGAACGTCAACCTCTGGATTCGCCTCGCCAATCTTTACCGGACCGCGCGGGAAAACGACAAGCAGGCCGAGGCCTGGTCCGTGGTGGCGGAGATCACTCCCCCGCAGGATCCCAACCACTTGAGCGCCGTGGTTCAACTCGGGAAAATCGCGTTTGTGGAAGGCAGATACCCGGAAGCCGTGGACCGGCTCAAACAGGCGGCGGAGTCCTGTCCGCCGGATGACGTCAAGACCCGGAAATCGATCAAATACTACCTCGGCCTGGGCCTGTCGGAACTGAACCGCAAGGCGGAGTCCCTTGCGGCTTTGTCCGAAGTCTACGAGCTGGATCATCGGTACAAAAACGTTCGGGACCTGCTCAAGGGCGCCATCGAACTTTTGTCCGACGACGATCTGGTGGAGGAAGTGAAACAGATGACCATCGACGAGTTTTCGGGGCTTTGCGCGAAGATCGTCGAGAAGATGGGATACACGCCGACTTCCATCGAGTCGATCAACAACATGGACGTGAAAGTCCAGGCCAAGCTCGAGGAGACCGGCAAGGACCGTCCGGCGATGGCGATGTTTCAGAGGGACGCCGGGATCGACGTCGGGGATTTCGCCATCCGGAATTTTGCGGTGGAGTGCGAGGAAAGACACGTCGAGTATCCGGTCTTCCTCACCACCGGCGGGTTTTCCTTCGAGGCTCAGCTCCGGGCGAAGGACCGGCGCCTCAAGCTCATGCCAAAAAACGAATTCTGCGAGATGGTCCGGAAAATCCGGACCGCCCTGTGAACCTCCTCGACCGCCTCCTCAAGCCCATCTTCGGGTCCCGGCAGGAACGCGACGTCAAACGGCTC
>JACQOF010000048.1 GCA_016202645.1 bacterium | reverse complement strand
GGTTGATGTTGGGGGCGGGTGGTTTTTGATGGGGTCGGAGGATGAGACCGATCCGCTGAATCCTGGTTATGATCTTCGGCGGACGGAGTCGCCCCGGCACTGGGTGTATGTGGATGATTTTTCGATCGGGCGGTATCCGGTGACGTTTGAGGAGTACGACCGGTTTTGCGAATCGACCGGGCGGCTGAAACCGCCGGATGAGGGTTGGGGCCGCGGCCGGCGGCCGGTCATACACGTGACGTGGTATGACGCCGAGGCCTACTGCGCGTGGCTGGCGGAAAAAACCGGCCGGGACTTTCGACTGCCGACCGAAGCGGAATGGGAGTATGCCTGCCGGGCCGGCTCGCGCACCGTTTACTTTTGGGGAGACATACCCTCCGCCCGACATGCCAACGGCCACAACGATCCCCCGCATCCCTGGCCGCCCGACGGCCATGAGCATACCTCGCCGGTTGGGTCGTTTCTTCCGAACGCGTTCGGACTTTACGACATGCTCGGCAACGTCCACGAGTGGTGCCTCGATTTTTATGACAAGCAGTATTACCGCTATGCGCCGGAGCGAAATCCCCTGAAGTCCCATCGGATGAACTCAAGCCAGACCCTGATCCGCGGCGGCAGTTGGAGGCACTCCTACGAGTTGCGCCCGGGTTACCGGGGCTGGTGGTGGCGTTCCGAGCCGGGTCTTTCAGTTATCGGCTTCCGAGTGGCCCGCCCGGCGCGGAAGAATTCCGATTAATTCCCGCTCGGCGCGGATGTCCCATCCAGGCCCGGCGGTTCAGGAATATTCAGAATGCCCAGGATTGTTGGGAGGACGTCGATGGTGCGAACCGGGGTCTTGACCCGCCGCGTTTGCGCGGATTTTTTCTGTCCGGGCCGTTTGACGAGCAGCGGCACGTGGAGGTTCTGATCCTTCCGGCCCCGCTCAAATCCGCCGTGGTCGGCCGTGACGACGATCAGGGCGGAATCGAAGAGATCCAGCCGCCGAAGTTCTGAAAAAATATCTCCGAGGAGCGCGTCCGCCCGGGCGACGCCCCTGTCGTACGTTGAAGCCCCGCGCGTTCTTCGGATGACGTCAGTATGGAAAAAAAGGAAAACCGCCTCCCCGCGATGTTCTCTCAGCCAGTCGAGCGCGATTGCCCGGTTCGCCTCAATCTCGCTTTCCGGATCCTCTCTTCCGGCATACTCGAAAAAGGCCTGGAAATAGGGGAAAAAAATATGCCCGGGAAAGTCTGTGCTTCCATGAATACACTCCGTCACGTATCCGGCATCGCCGAGGACGGACGCCAGCGTCGGCACTTCGGCCGGAAACGGCCTGAACGCTTTCCGGTCAAAGTCCCCGACCCCGTGCCCTTCGGGCGCGCGTCCCGTCATGAGGGAGACCTGGGCGGGCAGGCAGGTCGATGTCGGCGCGACCGCGCCGTCGTATACTGTCGCCTGCTGCGCGAAGGCTGAGAGGTGCGGCGTTTTGCCGCGCCGATAACCATAAATCGGGAGGCGATCCGCCGAGAGGCCGTCGATGCAAATCAGAAAGACCGGCGGTCGCCGGTCCGAAGCCCGGTGGACGGACATCGGCGCCGTAACGATGGGCCATTCCGGATTGGAGGTGTCGGACGGGTCGCCGTAGATGACGAACCGGAGTTCCTCCTCGACAGGCGCCGTCATCCGGTAGACGATTCTCCCCCACCGCCAATCCCCGTCGAGCGGTTCCAGCCCGATGAGTTTCGCCGGAATGGTTTCCGCCCCTTCCAAACCGACGACCTGAAAGGGGCCGCTGGTTGGATGGAGATAAAACCGAACGATTCCGCCCGGGTCGAAGTCGGCCGGCGAAAACGTGCGAACAAATCGTTCGTCCGGCCGAATCCGCATGACCCGCCGGTATTCCGAATTCACCCGCCGATAGTCGATCTGATCGGGCCTCAATCGATCTTGAATTGGCTGCTCCGCGGCAACCGGCGCGCCAAGCGACAGGCCGAGGGCGATTGCGGCGCATCCGGCGAATTCCGCCGTTTTTAATGGCACCGGAACAACCGCGCTGAGCGGTCGATCAACGGGTCTGCCGGGCCGGGCCATGTTTTGTGCCGGAGGTAGAATGTGTTCCCGGATACGGGACAGGACCAGGCGAGATATATCCGGGACTCCGTGATGTCTCCCACAGCCAGGGCCGTTGCCATGTGCCCGTTGACGGAAACATTCCGCGGTTCGGCTACGTTGCTTCCTATCATCGCGCTGAGCGTTAGGCTGTGGCTTTTCGAAGAAATCCCGCTGATCAGAGGGACGAAGAGTTCCACCTCTTCGCCGGGCGGATCCCATCTCAGGTATTTGAACGGCGCGCGCTGAAGGTAGCTCCGGGTTTCGTCGAAGAAACTCAGCACCCGGACGCCCGCCGCCTCCGGGGCTCCAGCCCCGTCCCAAACCGGCGTCACGCCGAGGTCCTCCGCACGCACCCGCGCCGGGAACAGGACTTCCCGCGCGCTTTCCACGATCCGAAAGCGGATATCGAACGAGCTCTGCGTGAAGAGATCCTTCGGCCCCCGAAGCTCCATGATGGGCCTGTCGTCGGTGTGAAGGGGCCGCCCCTCCAGAATCGGCGCGGCTTCGGCCTGACTGATAAAAAATCCCTTCAATAGTCCGTTCGGCGTTCGGACCTGCTCGAGGGTCGGGTTTCCGGTCATTCTCGGATCGAGACCCTCGAGGAATTGTTTCGGCAGAACGATGGGGTTTCGTCCCGCGAGAATCAGGAGGTCGCCGCCGGAGGTGAATTCCGAATAGTTAAACACATAAAAATACGGAAACGCCTCCCGGAGGGTCGCCAGGAGACTCGTGAGGTTTTCCCAGGACATGCTGTAAATCTGAAACCACTGGCACAGAATGCCATCCTCCGCCAGACGGTCGGCCACGATCCCGTAGTATTCGCGCGTGAAGAGGCTCGACGCGCCCGACAGCCACGCGTTGGACGGTTCATTGATGATGACGTCGTAGCGGTCCGGATCCCCCCCTTCGCAGATTGAAGGAAATCCCGTCCTGGGATTTCCTGAGTCTGGAGCTTCGGGGACTGGACATCCATGTCCGCCGGCGCGCATCGCGAGAAAATTCCGGCCGTCCTCCACATGAAGCCTCACGCGCGTGTCCTCGAAAACTCCGCCGCTTACATGCCGGAAAAAAAGCCGGCCCGCCTCCACCACATCCCTCGAAATTTCCACAACGTCCAGCCGCTCGACTGGATACTTCGCCGCCTCCGCCGCCGTCACGCCGCTGCCCAGGCCCACCACCAGAACTTTTCGCGGCGCCGGGTGGACCTGCAGGGGAAGATGCGCCAACAGCGTCTGCGTCACCATGTCGCTGAAATTGTCGCTGGCGTCGACCTTGCCGTTCACGAACAGGCTGGCCGCCGCGCCCTCCGGCGAAAAATCGACGACGCTTACCGTGCCGTCCGGCCCATCCCGGAAATATTTGACCTTGAGCGGATCAATCGCCTTCCGGAATTCCCCCTGCCGCCAGACTTGCAGGACCCACGACGGATCAATCGCGAGCTGGGTATGAAAGTACCGCATATCCCACGGGGGCGACATCCCAAGCGAAAGCCCGGCCGCCAGCGCCGTCCCCGCGACAATCGCCGCCGCGCGTTTCGCGCCGAAAGAAAGTCCAATAAGGACGATCGACACGCCGAGAATTCCGAGCATCAGAAAAAACCCGCCCTGCGCGCCGAGAACCGGCAGAGCCAGAAACGTCACAACGAGACTTCCGAGCGTCGTGCCCACGCTATTCACCGCGGACCATGCGCCGGTGCGCGCTCCGAAATCCTCGAGACCCGCCCCCTTCGCAGATGGAAGGAAATCCCGTCCTGGGATTTCCTGAGTCTGAAGCTTCGGGGACAGGACATCCCTGTCCGCCGTCAGGCACTTGAGCGCCGCCGGATAGCCGATGCCAAACCCCAGCGCCGGAATACCCGCCGCCGCCGTTACGGCCAGAATATTCGCCGCGTGAAACGCTCCGAAAGCGCCGTCAAAAAAATCGAAAAGACGCAGCTGCAAAAGGCAAATCCGGTCCAGCCACGGCAGGCTGACCGCCACCGCCGTAAAGACAAGCGCCTGGGCGGACAAAAAAATCGCGGCGGGAGAAAACCGCCTCTCCAGCGCCACAAAGACCGGCCCGCCAAGACCAATCCCCATGAGAAACACCCCCAGAATAAAGGAAAACGAATAGATGGAGCTTCCGAAGGAAAGGATCAAGACCCGGTTATAGAGGGTTTCGAGGCCCAGGGCGGCTAGGCCGGACAGGAGCAGGGCGGCGCCTATATAATATGGAGAGGCGGGGGGGGGGCTTGAGCGTATCGGCGTATCGGAGTATCGGAGTATCGGAGTATCGGTGAGGGACAACTGCGGTTTCTCCGATACACCGATACCCCGATACGCCGATACTGCAAGAATTTGCGGTCCTGAGGGCAGAACCAGGAAGGCGCCCAGGGCGGCCAGGAGGTTGAAGGCGACGGCGAGGCGGGTGACGCCCGTGGCGCCGAGGGATTCCAGGAGGATAATGGGGAAGAGGAATGCCGCCGCCGCCGCGCCGACTGTGTTGACGGCGTAGAAGAATCCCAGGGCGCGGCCCCGCCGGTCGGCGGAATTCGCCAGATACCGGACCGCCGCCGGAAACGTGCCGCCCATGAGGAACGTGGGCAGAAGCAGGAGCAGAAAACTGGACGCAGCCCGCGCGAAGAGCAGGAGCGTGGCATGATCCGCCGTGAGGCCGTAGAGCCATTTGAAGAACGCGTTTCCCGCCGAAAAAATAAACGGCGAAGCCGCTCCGTACGCGGCGATCCCAAGTTCCAGCCATGCGTAGAGCCGTTCAGGCCGCGCTCCGGGCCGGTCCGCGCGTTTGCCCAGAAAAAAACTCCCGAGACCCATGCCCGCCATGAATCCGGCGAGAGATATGCCGATGGAAACCGCCGACGAGCCGAAGATGAGGCTGAGACTGCGCATCCAGAGAATCTGGTAGAGGATGGCCGAGAAACCTGAAAAAAATCCAAAGAGGTAAAGGCCGTTCGTCATGATTCATCCCTCGATCTCATGCCCGCCACGGATATGTCATTCCCGCGAAAGCGGGAATCCAGTCTGCTTTGCGATCGATCTGGATGCCCGCCTCCGCGGGCATGACGAATAGTTGAGACCGTTCAAAGCGGGGATTTGCCGCGGAATTCCTCGATCAGGCGCTCGATGTCCTTCGGCAGATTCTTCGCGACCAACAGCGAAACATAAAACAGCAGGGACAGCGGCCAGACGTCCTCCTCGGCGGTGATGAGTCCCGTCAGCACATCCTCCGTCCGGGCCAGGTCCTGGCCGTATTGCCGGACGGCCTCGTCGACCGTCCCGTCGTAGAGCTGGCAGTTCTGCAGATTTTTGAACTTGAAGCTGGGCAGTTTCACGCCCCGCACGAACATGAGAGTCTGGATGGAATTCTCGTTCGCGGCCATCTGCTCAAAATCAAAACCTTCAAACTGCGGCGAATTTTCGGGCAGAAACAATTTGGGCCGCGCGACGTCCACCCTTCCCTGTCGGACGTTCGCCTGGGCTTCGAGTTTCGGATGCCGGCAGACGAGAATGTAGGGAAGATGGGTTTCATCAAACGTCTCGAGACTGGCGATTCGTTTTCGCCGGATCCGCGTGGTCCGGACGGCCTGCTGCCACATGTCCGGCAAGTCCATGCAAAAAGCATAGATCGTGTGGACAAAATAGTCAAATTGTAGTACGAAAGGCCGCCTTCATGGGTGATCAGGCGCGCATCGACGAGTTGAATCTGACGGCGATCCGCATGCTCTCATTGGATCAGGTCCAGAAGGCCAACTCCGGCCATCCGGGTCTTCCGTTGGGCGCCGCGGCCATCGCTTACGCCATCTGGGACCGTTTCCTGAAATTCAATCCCCGAAATCCTCTCTGGGACAACCGGGACCGCTTCGTCCTCTCGGCCGGCCATGGCTGCGCCCTCCAATACAGTCTTCTCCACCTGTACGGATACGATCTTCCTATGGAGGAATTGCGGAGGTTCCGCCAATGGGGCAGTCGAACTCCGGGCCATCCCGAATACGGCGAAACTCCGGGCGTCGAGGCAACGACAGGCCCCCTGGGCCAGGGCCTGTCGAACGCCGTGGGCATGGCGCTCGCGGAGGCGCATCTTGCGGAGCAGTTCAACCGTCCGGGATTTTCCATCGTTGATCATTACACCTACGGCATCTGCAGTGACGGTGATCTCATGGAGGGCATCACATCCGAAGCCTCATCCCTCGCGGGTCACTTGGGTCTTGGAAAACTGATTTTCGTTTATGACGACAACAGGATCACCATCGAAGGCAACACCCAAATGGCCTTCACCGAAAACGTCGCCCAGCGCTACGCCGCCTATGGCTGGCACGTCGAGGAAGTCGCGGACGGCAACCGCGTCGAGGAACTCGCGCGGGCGATCGAATCGGCGCGCTCGGAAACCCGGCGCCCATCCCTCATCATCGCCAAAACCCACATCGGCCTGAACAGTCCCCTGCAGGACACGGAAAAAGTCCACGGCGAGCCGATGAGCGCCGGGCATTACGCGGAAACCCGCCGCCGCTACGGCGTCTCGGACCGCGCGCCGTTTTCCGTCCCGCAAGAATCCCTCGACTATTTCCGCCATGCCGCCGCCCGCGGCCCGCGCATCGAGGCGTCGTGGCGGGAGATGTTCGCGGCCTATGAAAAAGCCCACCCCGAATTGGCCGCGCGATTCCGGCGCATGATGCGGGGGGACCTTCCCGCCGACTGCGATTCGGCCTGGCCTGTTTTCTCCGCGGATCGGGGCGGCGTGGCCACCCGCGACGCGTCCGGAAAAACGATGAACGCCGTCGCCGTCCCCCTTCAAGGCCACCTCATCGGCGGTTCCGCGGACCTCGGCCCGTCCGTCCGGACCGTTCTCAAAAATCATGGCGACATCGGCCACCGGTCCTTCGGCGGCGCCAACCTGCACTACGGCGTGCGCGAGCACGCCATGGGCGCGATCTCCAACGGCATGGCTCTTCACGGCGGCATCATTCCCTTCACATCGACCTTCCTCCAATTCTACGACTACATGCGCCCGTCCGTCCGGCTGGCGGCTCTTTCCCGCCTGCGCGTCATTTTCATTTACTCGCACGATTCCATCGGCCTCGGCGAGGACGGCCCGACCCACCAGCCCATCGAGCATCTGGCCGCAATGCGGGCCGTGCCGAACCTGGTGGTGATCCGTCCCGCGGACGCGAATGAAACTGTATGGGCCTGGCGTGTTGCGCTGTCCCGCCGGACCGGTCCGACGGCCATCTGTCTCACGCGGCAAAAACTTCCGGTGCTCGACCGAACGGTCCTCGCGCCCGCGGCGGGCCTGCTCAAAGGCGCTTATGTGCTCACGGACCTCGGCGGTTCCTCCGGCGCCGCGCCGGACGTGATCCTGATGGCAACGGGTTCGGAAGTTTCCGTGACCTTGCAAGCCGCCGAAGTTCTGGCGGCCGAGGGCCGCCGCGCGCGGGTGGTGAGCATGCCCAGCTGGGAACTTTTCGAATCCCAGCCTGAATCCTACCGAAGCGAAGTCCTCCCTCCCGACATCACCGCCCGGGTGGCGGTCGAAGCGGGAGTATCGCAGGGCTGGCACCGGTATGTGGGCCTTCGGGGCGGTCTCGTCACGATCGACCGTTATGGCGCCTCGGCGCCGGCCGAGACCCTTTTTGAGAAATACGGATTCACGCCGGCCCACATCGCTGAAGAGGTCAATCGGGTGATGCTAAAGGGCGCCAAGTAAGGGGTCGGTCAAACGGGGTTGTCTGAAGTCCGTCATTCCCGCGAAAGCGGGAATCCAGCTCATTCTGAGTGAATCTGGATCCCCGCTTTCGCGGGGATGACGGCATTTGGCAGTCAAATCCGCCCATAACCGAGGCATTACACCTGCCAAATAATTTAAGTGGATTTTTAAATTCCGGTATGGCATCATCCGTGTCGTTCTTCTGAGGGGGAGACCAGAGGGAGAAGGGGTGGTTGAGATGTCCACGCAAACGCAGGTGAATCCGCTTGTCGGGATCCAGGAGCACGGTCAGAGCCCCTGGTACGACAACATCCGCCGGGGCTTGATCGCCTCCGGGGAACTTCAACAGATGATCGATCAGGATGGCTTGCTTGGCATTACTTCAAATCCCTCCATTTTCAAAAATGCAATCGCCGGCAGTACCGACTACGACACTGAAATCACCGCGCTCGTCAAAAAAGAAACCGGCGTCGACCAGATCTACGAAACCCTCGCGGTCAAAGACATTCAAATGGCGACCGACCTCATGCGCCCCGTCTACGACAAAACCGGCGGCCGGGACGGATACGTGAGCCTGGAAGTTTCGCCCTACCTGGCCAACGACACCGAGGGAACATTGAAGGAGGCCCGCCGCCTCCGCAAGGCCGTTTCCCGGGACAACGTCATGATCAAGGTCCCGGCGACGCCCGCCGGCATTCCCGCTTTCGAACAGCTCATCTCCGAGGGATTCAACATCAACGTCACGCTCCTCTTTGCGGTCGAGATGTACGAAAAAGTCGCGCTGGCTTATCTCTCCGGCCTTGAAAAACGCCTGGCCGCCGGCCAGGACATCCGGGGCATCGGGTCCGTGGCGAGTTTCTTCGTCAGCCGCATCGACTCCGAAATCGACAAGCGCATCGCCCTTCAACTCCCGCTTCTCAAATCCGACGCCGACCGCAAAAAACTCTCGGCGCTCTGCGGCAAAACCGCCGTCGCCAACGCCAAGATGGCCTACAAACTCTACAAGCAGATCATCGCCGGACCCCGCTGGAAAAAACTCGCCGCCGCCGGCGCGAAAGTCCAGCGCCTGCTCTGGGCGTCGACGAGCACCAAGAACCCCAAGTACCGCGACGTCTTCTACGTCGAGGACCTCATCGGCCAGGACACCGTCAACACCATCCCCGCCGCGACCTTTAACGCCTTCCGGGACCACGGCAAAGTCTCCGCGTCTCTGGAGAAGGAAATGGCCGCCGCCGAGCGCGACCTCAAGACCCTCGCGGAACACGGTATCGACCTGTCCAACGCGACCGCGCAGCTCCTCGACGAGGGCGTCAAGGCCTTCTCGGATTCCTTCGACGAGCTTATGAGCGCGATCGAAAAAAAGCGCGAAGCGATCATGGGCGACACCATCAACCGACAGACCTTCAATATCGGCAAGGAAGCCGACGCTGTGAAAGCCGCCCTCGACAGCATGCGCAAGTCCGGTTTCGTCCGCCGGCTCTGGGAGAAGGACCCGACGCTCTGGACGAAGAAGAAGGAGCACCATCCCGTCATCCGCGGCGCGCTGGGATGGCTCAACGTCGTCGACCAGGAATTCGAGCGGGCCTCCCGCCTGACGGATTTCGCCGTCGAAGTCAAAAAGCGCGGCTTCAAGCACGCCCTGCTTCTGGGCATGGGCGGCTCAAGTCTCTGCCCCGAAGTCATGCGGCTTACCTTCGGCGTCATCAAGGGGTTTCCGGAGCTTCACGTTCTCGACAGCACCGTTCCCTCACAGATCGCCGCGTTCGAGAAAAAGGTGGACCTCGCCAAAACTCTCTGCATCGTCTCATCCAAATCCGGCTCGACCATCGAGCCGAATGTTTTCTACCAGTATTTCTTCGACAAGATGCGCGCCGTGAAAGGCGCCAAAGCCGCCGAGAATTTCATCGCGATCACCGATCCCGGTTCGGCGCTTGAAAAAGAGGCCCAGAAAATGGGTTTCTGGCACATCTTCTCCGGCGTCCCCGAAATTGGCGGCCGCTACTCGGCGCTTTCCAAATTCGGCCTCGTCCCCGCCGCCGCCATGGGCGTCGACACCCGCGCCTTTCTGACGGAAGCCGAGCGGATGGTCCACAGCTGTGCATCCTGCGTCCCGCCGGAAGACAACCCCGGCGTGGTCCTCGGCACGATCCTCGGCGAACTGGCCAAAAAAGGCCGTGACAAGGTCACGATCATCGCGTCGCCCGCCATCGGCGATCTCGGCGCCTGGCTTGAACAGCTCATCGCCGAAAGCACCGGCAAGGAAGGCACGGGCCTCATTCCGGTGGCGGACGAGCCTCTGGCCTCGCCCGACAAATACGGCAACGACCGGGTCTTCGCGTACGTCCGCGTGACGAAATCGGCCGACGCGAAGCAGGACAAGCTGGTCGACGCTCTCGAAAAAGCGGGCCACCCCGTGGTCCGCTGCGTGATCGACGCGATCACCGACCTCGGCGAGGAATTCTTCCGCTGGGAAATCGCCACCGCCACCGCGGGCGCGATCCTCGGTATCAACGCGTTTGATCAGCCGAACGTCCAGGAGAGCAAGGACAACACGAAGGCGCTTTTGGACGAGTACAAAAAGAAGGGATCCCTGCCGGCGGACAAGCCCATCCTCGAGGCCGAGGGAATCGCGCTCTACGCCGACAAGAAAAACGCCGCCGCGCTGAAGGACAAAACCGCGCGGAGCCAGTTCCCGAAGGGATCGCTCGAATCGGTCCTCCAGGCGCATTTTTCCCGCCTCAAGGCCGGCGACTACGCCGCGTTCAATGCCTACATCGAAATGAGCGCCGCGAACGTCAAGGCCGTCCAGGCGATCCGCTCGACGGTTCGGGACACGAAAAAAGTCGCGACGACCGTGGGATTCGGCCCCCGCTTTCTCCATTCCACCGGCCAGCTCCACAAGGGCGGCCCGGACAGCGGGTTTTTCACGCAGATCACCTGCGACGACGCCTCGGACCTTTCGATCCCCGGCGAGAAATTCACATTCGGCATTTTGAAGGAGGCGCAGGCCCTCGGGGATTTTCAGTGCCTCGCCAAACGCGGCCGCCGCCTCCTGCGCGTACATCTGGGCAAGAACGTGGAAAAAGGATTGGAACGACTCCGCAAGGCGGTGGCGGCAGTCACGCGATAGGAATCGGTAACGAATCGGTAACCGGTAATCGGTAATCAGTAATCGGTTTCAACCGGTTACCGGTTGCCGATTACCGGTTACCGAACTTTGAAAGGAGTCATTGAACATGCAAATGGGAATGGTCGGACTCGGGCGGATGGGCGGGAACATGGTCAAGCGGCTGGTCCAGGGCGGTCACAAGATCGTCGCGACGGACCGAAGCGCGGACGCCGTCAAAGAATTGTCGAAGGAAAAAGGCGTGGAGGGCGCAAGCTCCCTGAAGGACATGGTTGCGAAACTCAAAAAGCCCCGCGCCATCTGGGTGATGGTCCCGTCGGGCAAACCGACGGAGGAAACGATCAACGAGATCGCCGCGCTCTGCGACAAGGACGACGTCATCATCGACGGCGGAAACTCCAAATATACCGACGACGCCCGCCGCGCGGAGACCCTCAAGAAAAAGGGCATCCACTACATGGACGTCGGCACCAGCGGCGGCATCTGGGGACTCAAGGTCGGCTACTGCATGATGATGGGCGGCGACAAGGAGATCTTCAAGCGCCTCGAGCCGCTCTTTAAGACCCTTGCGCCCGAGAACGGCTACATCCTCTGCGGCAAAAACGGCGCCGGGCATTTCGTCAAGATGGTCCACAACGGCATCGAGTACGGCATGATGCAGGCCTACGGCGAGGGATTCGCCATTCTCAAGAAGTCCGGCTACAACCTCAACCTCCACGAAATCTCGGCCGTCTGGAACCGCGGTTCCGTCGTCCGCTCCTGGCTTCTCGAGCTTCTCGAGTCCGCTTTCGAGCAGGACAACGACCTCTCCGGCATCAAAGGCTACGTCGAGGACACCGGCGAGGGCCGGTGGACCCTGCAGGCCGCGATCGACGAGGACGTCCCCGCGCCGGTTTTGGCGCTATCGCTCTTCACGCGCTTTCGCTCCCGCGAGAACGAGGAGTACGCCGACAAAGTCGTCGCGGCGCTTCGCCAGCAATTCGGCGGCCACGCGGTAAAATCCGCAAGCGGCCAGACGATCGGCCCGCGCAAGGCGCCGGTGAAGGCATAATGCCGAAGGTACCGGTTACCGATTACCGGTTACCGGTTACCCCTTCATGACCGACCGCGGCCGCCCGGGCGACGCCTGTACGGTCGTCATTTTCGGCGCATCGGGGGATCTGTGCAAACGTAAACTGATCCCGGCGCTCTACAACCTGATGAACCAGGGTCTCCTTCCCGAGAACTACGCCGTCGTCGGCGTCGCCACCCGTCCGCTGGAGACCGCCACGTTTCGGACGTACATGACGGACAGCCTGAAGGAGTTTGCGGGCGACAAAATCCCGCATGACCGGATTCCGGAGTTCGTCAAGGGTCTCTATTACACCTCGGGGGATTTCAACGACAAGGCGACGTACGAAAAGCTCGCGAAGCTTTTGAAAGAGGTCGACGCC
>JACQOF010000041.1 GCA_016202645.1 bacterium | reverse complement strand
GCGTCGACGTGTCGAACGCCGTCACGCGGTAGTAGTAGGTCGTGCCTTTGACGGCGGTCGTGTCTTCGTATCGGATTACATTTCCAAGCGACGCGATCTTGATCCACGACGCCGTGTCTTTGACCTGACTGCGGTATATTCTGTATCCCCCCAAGTCCCCAAGTCCCCCCGTCCCCTCCTCCTTTGTGGTCACCGCTGTCCACTCCAAAACTACGCTCGTGTCCGATTTCAACACCGCCGCCGTGTCCGGCGCTTTCGGCGCGACTGTGTCTGCCCCCGCCGCCGTGTCGACCTGTCCCAGCCGGAACGGCTGCCAGATCACCGAATCGCCGTTCGACTTCTGATAGATCATCTGTTTGATCCGCCCCGTGTCGGTCGAGTTCCACCAGTTGCGCGTGAACGTGAATTTGTTGCCCGCCGCCGTCGATCCGTTAAACAAGCCGCTGTCGGGATTCGTCGCGGACGTCACGATGTTGTTCTTTTGTACCGTGTCGGATGAGGCCGCGCCGTCGATGTAAATTTGATAGAGACCGTTCAACCGGGCGTCGTTTTGCGTGAGGGTGTTGTCCGAGGAACCGGACAGGTAAATGCCCTGCTGGACGTTCGAAACGGCGACATTTCGCATGACCGTGAGTCCCGACCCGCCCGAAAGCTGGATGCCGTGCTGGCCGTTCAGCCGGGCGGTGTTGCTGGTCAGGCGGTTGCCCGTGCCGGTGCTGAGCCGCAGGCCCACCTGCGCGTTCGATTCGGCGATGTTGTCGGTCAGGGTGTTGTTGCTTGACGTCGTGTTGAGATCAAATCCGTGGGTCAGGTTCGAATCGGACCGGTTCCCGCTCAAGGTGTTGTTCGACGCCGTCACGAGGGCAATCCCCGCCTGCTGGTTCGAATCCGACCAGTTGTTGCTGATCGTGTTGTTGGAACTCGATTCGACGTTGATCCCGGTGCCCGCGTCCCGGACCCGGTTTTTGGTGACCGTGTTCGTGTCCGAGTAGAGAAGTTCGATCCCCCGGCTCCAGCAGTAGCTCACGCTGTCGCTCTCGATGGTCGACCGGTCCACGTTGTAGAATTCAATGCCGACGTACGCGTTCGTCACCCCGATGTTTTTCACCAGAAGTCCGGTCTGCGTGTCGGCGTAGATGCCGTACACCGTGAACGCCGATATCACCCCCGGCGGATTGATCACCGTCGCCGACGAGTCCACCCCGATCAGCGCCAGCGTGTCCTTCGTGATGTTCACCCCGGCCGTGTCGGTCGAATTCACCGGCACGTACGAATCGTACATCCCCGCGTCGATGTAGATCGTGTCCCCGGCCGACGCCGACGCCACCGCCTGGATGATCGTCCGGAACGGCAATGACGGCGAATCCCCCGCGTTCGTGTCCGACCCAAGGCCGTATGTGTACGAGTCTCCGGCTGCCGACGTGTCGTTTACGTACCAGGTCTTCGGCCCCGCCACCGCTGGCGCGGGCGCCGTATCCAGCGGCTGTGAATCCGAAAAGAACGACTCATTCTCAAACGGCGTCGCCGTGTCGAACGCCGTCACGCGGTAGTAGTACCCGAGGTTCGACGTCTGCGTGTCCGTCCACTGCGTCGTCGCCGACCCCGTCGACCCGATCCGCGTCCACGACGATGTGTCCTTGACGCGCGAGCGGTACACGCGATATCCCGACAGCGCCACTCCGCCGCTTGCCGCCTCCTCATTCGCCGTCACCGCCGACCACTCGAGCTTGATGTTCCCGCCGGTCGTGTCGATCACCGCCGCCGTGTCCGGCGCTTTCGGCGCCGTCGTGTCCGCGCCCGATGCAGTGTCCACCGCGCCCAGCCGCCACGGATCCCAGTCGGATGCCGTGTCGGAAATATCGGCCTTGATGGTGACGCTGTCGGCCGAGCCGAACCAGTTGCGGCCGGAGGACTGAATGAGGCCGCCTTTGTTGTAGATGTGATTGACGTCGTTCTGGCCGAAATTGTTCTTGTCGATGACGTTGCTCAAGCAGAATCCCGTCTGGATGAAGATGCCGGTGTCGTTGGCGTTCACGTCGTTCTGGACGAAGACGTTCATCTGCGATGCCGAGAGATTGAATCCGGCGACGACGTTCGAGTTCACGCGGTTGCCCGTGAACGTGCCCGAGTCGGTGATCGACAGGGAAAATCCGTAGCTGGCGTTGCCGCTTGCCGAGTTGCCGCGAAAGACGTTGAATTTGAATCCGCCGCCCGTGAAGAAGTTGACGCCGTTGAGGTTCGAGTCGATCGTGTTGGACGTAAAGGTGTTCGAGCTTGGCCCGCTGACCAGCTCCACGCCGTTTCCGGCGTTGTCGTAGATCGTGTTCGACGAGATCGTATTGCCGGAGGACGAGTCCGACAGCACCAGGCCGTCATCGTTGTTGGCGCTGATCGAGTTTGAAGTCACCGTGTTGCCGTGGCTTCCCTGAATCATCGCTAGCCCGTCCGTCGCATTGTCGTCCATCTGACAGTTTTTAATGCTGTTCGTTTCGGAATTCCGCAGGTACAGGCCGTCAAAACCCATGGACGACAGGCTGTCGCCCGAGATGGACGATTGATCCACATTGAGGAAGTATATCCCGATGTAGGCGTCCTGCACGCAGAGATTTCGAATCGATATCCCGATCTGCGAGTCCGCGTAGATGCCGTAGGCGGTCGTGAGAGTCTTGGCGTCCGGCGGGTTGAAAATCGTCGCCGTCGAGTCCTTGCCGATCACCGCCACGTTGTCGGTGTCGATCTCAAACGCAGCCGTCTCCGTCGCCGTCACCCACACGAACGTGTCCGTATACAGCCCCGCGTCCACCCACACCGTGTCCCCGGCCTGCACCACCTGCATCGCCTTCGCAACGCTTCGGTACGGCTTCGAGGCCGACCCGTCCCCGTAGGACGTGTCCGACCCGCCCGCGTAGGTGAACGAGTCGGCGCCGGTGTACGTGTCGTTCACGTACCAGTTCGTCCGCCGCAGGGATGTCGCGAATTTGGTGTCGGTGAAGAAGCTTTCGTTCACGAACGTCGCCGCGTCCCGCGAGGTCAGCCGGTAGTAGTAGGTCTTGCCGCCCGTCGCGCCCGTGTCCGCCCACGTCGTTTCCGTCGAGCTTGCGATCCTCACGAGGTTGGCGGAGTTGGCCCATTGAGTCGTGTCAACCAGGTTCGTCAGCCGGTACACCCGCGCGCCGCTGTACCCCACCGACCCGCCGTTCGTCTCCTCGTTCACCGTCGGGATCGTCCACGTCACCGTGATCTGGTCGACCACGCTTGTGTCCAGCGTGATGCTCGCCGGCAGACCCGGCGCCGTCGTGTCGCCACCCGTGGTGGTGTCAACGATGCCGAGACGATAGGCGCCAAATGTGATGAGCTTGGTGGCCGCCGTGTCAAAAATAGCCCGGTCGATGGCCACCTCGTCCGTCGTGTTCCACCAGTTTCGGGTGAAATCGAAGGTGTTGTTCGTGCTGTTGTACACCACGCTGTCGGAATTGGTGGGCGAGGCGCGGAAGTTGTTTTTCTGGAACGTGTCCGACAGCGCCTGCCGCATGAGATAAATCTGGTATTCGACGTTGGAGTCCAGCGTATTCTGAATAAAGACATTGTTCGTACTGGCAACCACCGTTCCCGTGATCCGAATCCCGTTCTGTTTGTTCGATTGGATGAGATTGCGGACGAAGCGGTTGTTCGAGGCCTCGTCGATGTAAATTCCATGCGAGACGTTGGCCGTCGCCGTGTTGCCGCTGCAGGTGTTGTTGTTGGAGGTCGTCTGGAAATAGAACCCGTAGGTCGTGTTTGAGTCCGACACGTTTCCGCTCAGGACGTTGTTGTTGGAACTGGTCGAGAGTTCAAAGCCGCTTGAATTGGATCTGGCTGTGTTGTTGAGGATGGTATTGTTCAGACTGGACGTGAGTTCCATGCCGGTCGTGTTCGAGCGGAGGGTGTTTGAGGTCACTGTGTTGTAATCCGCGCCGGACAACAGATATATCCCGCGGATTCCGCCGACCTCGACCAGGTTTTCGCGGATCGTATTGAAGCGCGAATTCGCCCTCACGAGTATGCCGTCGCTGGAATACGACGTGAAGGTGTTGTTGCTGACCGTGTTTGTGTCCGAGCCCGTCCAGAGATAGACGGCATACTCTCCGACGGAACTGACACTGTCTCCGGTGATCACAGACCGGTCGACATTGTAGAAGCGGATGCCGTCGTTGGCGCCTGTGACGGCCAGATTTTTGACGGTCAGGGCTGTCTGGGTGTCGGCGTATATGCCATAGAGCGCGGCCAGATTTTTCGATCCGGGCGGGTCGATGATGGTCGCCGTTGAATCCTTGCCGATGAGCGTCATGGAATCCTTGTCGATGTTCACCCCGGCCGTCTCGGTCGCATTGACCGTGACGTAGGAGTCAAATATCCCCGCGTCGATCCAGATCGTATCCCCGGCGGCCGCCTTTGCCATCGCCATTGGGATCGTCCGGAACGGCCGCGACGGCGAGCCGACGCCGCCCGCCGTGTCCGACCCGCCCGCGTAGGTGTAGGAGTCGGCCACGGTATACGTGTCGTTCACGTACCAGTTTGACCCGATCCACGGCACGGCCTCGGGCTGGGAGTCGGAGAAGAAGCTCTCGTTCGTGAAGCCTGCCGTGTCAAACGCCGTCACGCGGTAGTAGTAGGTCGTGTCCTGGCCGACGTCCGTATCCTCAAACCGGATGACCCCCGACCCCACCTGCGCGATCTTGATCCACGACGATGTGTCCTTGATCCGGCTCCGGTACACCCGGTACCCCGACAGCGCCACCGCGCCGCCATTGGCCTCCTCAAGCCCCGTCACCGCCGACCACTCCAATACGACGCTCGTATCCGCGTCGACGACCGCCACCGTATCCGGCGCGTCCGGCGCCGTCGTGTCCGCCCCCGCCGCCGTGTCCACCGCGCCCAGCCGGAACGGCTGCCAGATCACGGAATCGCCGTTGGAGGACTGGACGATCACCGCGTCGATTGCGAGCGAGTCGGTTGTCTTCCAGTAATTGCGGACGAAGGAGAATCGGGCGGCGGCGTTGGTCGAGGAATTGAGAATGCCGGTGTCGAAATTGTTCTTCTCGAACGTGTCGCCGGTTGAACTGCCGGTGATCCGCACGCTGTAGTCGCTGTCCGAGCCGAACGAATTCTGCGCGAAGACGTTGAAGTTCGAGGCGGATATGTCGACGCCGTAGTTCGTGTTGTTCGCCGTGACGTTGCGGAGGAAGATGTTGCTGTGGGACGTCGACAGCCGGAATCCCTGGGCGTTGTTGATCGCGCTGTTTCCGGTCAGCCGGTTGTCCGCGGCGCCGGTGAACAGCGAGAATCCGTCGGACTCGTTCCCCTCGGCGCGGTTGCCCGTAAGGATGTTGCCGTCCGCGTTGTCCAGCCCGAATCCGTATCCGGCCGTCCAGCCCTTTGTGTTTCGCGAGACACTGTTGGTCACAGTGTTTCCGGTCGATGTCTGGATGAAAATGCCGTATGAAATGACCGTGTGCGGGTTGCCGTCCACTTCGTCCGCCATCAACCGGTCGAGCGTGTTCGTGTTCGATGCGTCATCCAGGTAGACGCCGTAGAGGCCGCATTGATAGAGATACACATTTTCAATTGTCGATTGGGTCACGCCCCTCCATTCGATGCCTTTATAGTAGGTGCGAAGGCGAATGTTGCGGATGAACAGGCCAGTCTGTGTATCCGCGAAGATGCCGACCGCCCAGGTCGGAGTCCCGCTGTCGCCGAAATCCATCACCGAGGAAATCGAGTCAACGCCTTCGATCCGGATATAGTCCGTATCGATGACAAAGGTCTCAGCGTACGTCCCGGAATCGACGTAAATCGTGTCTCCGGCCCCGAACGCCGCGTTCGCCAGCACCTGGCCGAACGTCCGGTACGGTTTCGTCTTCGACCCGTCTCCGCCCGTGTCCGACCCGCCCGCGTATGTGAAGGAGTCAGTCGAAAGATACGTGTCATTCAAGTACCAGACCGGCCCGATGTACGTCACCGTCGCCGCCTGCGTGTCGGCGAAGAACGACTCGTTCACAAACGTCGCCGTGTCCCGAGACGTGATGCGGTAGTAGTAGCTGTTCCCCGCCGACACCCCCGTGTCGGTGTACTGGGTGTCGGTCGTGCTTGAGCTGGTGTAATACAGCGTGTTCGCCCAATGCGTCGTGTCGACGGTGTTGACCATCCTGTAGATTTTGAACCCCGCGTACCCCACCGACCCGCCGTTGGTCTCCTCGGTCACGGTCGGCACGGTCCACTGCAGTTTCACCGTGGTCGACGTTGTGTCCGCCACCGTGAAATTCCCCGGAACCCCCGGCGCCGTCGTATCCGCGCCCGCGGCGGTGTCGACCTGTCCGAGCCGGAACGGGCTGTAGATCACCGAATCGCCGTTCGACGCCTGATAGATTTGGTTTCGGATTTTGGTGTCGTCCGTAGTGTTCCAGTAATTCCGCGTGAAGGTGAATTTGTTCGTGATATTGGTTGAGCCGTTGAACACGCCGCTGTCGGGATTGGCCGCCGAGGGTTTGATGTTGTTCTTTTGCGTGGTGTCGGAGGATGAGGCGCCGTCGATGTAGATTTGATATTGCGTGTTTTGCCGGATTTCGTTCTGAACAATCCTGTTGTTCTGACAGCCGCTCACGGCAAGGCCGTGCTGGGAGTTCGAAATGATGGTGTTGCCGGTCAGGGTGTTGTTTCTGGATGTATTCTGCAGGACGATACCGTCGGCCGTATTGGTCACGGCCGCGTTGGCGCTGATGATGTTGTTGTCGCTGGCGTTCACCAGAATGCCCGCCGTGACGTTGCCGGAGACGGTGTTGGCTTGGAGCGTATTGTCCGTGTTCAAGTCCAGCGCGATGCCGTAGGTGTTCGAGTCGGCCGCGTTTCCGGTGACGGCGCAGTTGCTGGAGTTGTTTGTCAGGTCGAGTCCGAAGGTTGCGTTTGAGTGCGCCGCGTTTCCAATGAGCGAGTTGCCGGGACTTCCGTCCAGGAGAATGCCCGTCGCCCCGTTCCAGTTCGTGGAATTGTTCCGGATGACATTGGTTTCGGACCGGACTACCAGATAGATCCCGCGCTGGCCGCAGAAGCTCGCGCTGTCGTTTTCAACGAAGGATGAATCGACGTTGTAAAGATAGATGCCCTCGCGCACGCCGGTCACGCCGAGGTTCCGGATCCGCAGGCCGGTCTGCGTGTCGGCATACACCCCGTAGATCCCCGCTGTCCCGCTGTCTCCCGGCGGGTTGATCACCGTTGCGCCTGAGTCCTTGCCGATCAGCGTGATCGAGTCCTTATCGATGTTCACCCCAGCAGTTTCCGTGTTCAATCCGTTGATGTGGACGTACGAGTCGTACAATCCCGCGTCCACCCAAATTGTGTCCCCCGCCGTCGCGAACCGCATCGCCATCGGGATCGTCCTAAACGGCTTGCTGGCCGTCCCGATGTTCGACCCGGTCTGCGTGTCCGACCCGCCCGCGTAGGTGTAGGAGTCGTCGGCGGTCCACGTGTCGTTGACGTACCAGTTGACGGTTGTGAAGAGCTGGGCCGAATCGGATGGCTGGCTGTCCGAGAAGAACGACTCGTTCTCGAACGCCGCCGTGTCGAACGCCGTCACGCGGTAGTAGTAGGTTGTGAGAAGCGTCACGTCCGTGTCCTGATACCGGATCGTCCCTGCCGGCCTCTCCGCAACCTTGACCCACGACGACGTGTCTTTCACCGCGCTCCGATACACCCGATACCCCGACAGCGCCACGCCGCCGCCCATCGTCTCCTCGTTCGCCGTCACCGCGCTCCACTCCAGTATCACCGACGTGTCGCTCGGCGATCCGATCACCGCCACCGTATCCGGCCCATCCGGCGCCGTCGTATCCGCTCCCGCCGCCGTGTCGACCTGCCCCAGCCGGAACGGCTGCCAGATCACGGAATCGCCGTTCGACGCCTGATAGATCATCTGCTTGATCCGCCCGGTGTCGGTTGAGTTCCAGTAGTTTCGTGTGAACGTGAATTTGTTGGTCGTGACGGTCGAGGCGTTATACACGCCGCTGTCAGGGTTGGTCGACGAGGTGGCGATGTTGTTCTTTTGGACAGTATCCGAGCTGGACGCGCCGTCTATGTAAATTTGATATTGCGTGTTCTGCCGCACGTCGTTTTGAACAACCGTGTTGCCGTTCGAACCCGCGGAGAGAAAGATGCCGCGAGACAAATTCGCATTGACGGTGTTACCCGTCAGCATGTTGCGTGAACTCCCGGTCAGATTGATGCCGTAGAACACATTTGAATTGGCGGTGTTGCCCGCCACCGTGTTGTTATTCGAATTCCCAGAAATCAGCATGCCGTAGAACGAATTCGAATTGACAGTGTTGCCTGTCACCGTGTTGCTTGAACTTGCGGACAGCCAGATGCCGGTCACATTTGAGTTGGCGGTGTTGTTCGTCACCGTGTTGCTGTCCGACGCATAAAGCAGAAAGATTCCGTAGTTCTTGTTCGAACTCGCGGTGTTGCCCGTCACCAGGTTATTCGAACTCGAATCCAGGTGGATGCCGCGGTCCCCATTCCAATTGGCGATGTTGTTTTTGAGGGTGTTGGTGTCGGAATAGACGGATAGGAAAATTCCGTATTTTCCGCAGTACCCGGCGCTGTCGCCATCGATGGTTGAGCTGTCCACGTTGTAGAAATAAATTCCGTAGTTCGCGCCTGTTACCCCCATATTTTTGATCGTTAGACCCGTCTGCGTGTCGGCGTAGATGCCGTAGAGGTTGGCCAGGCTGGAATCCCCCGGCGGGTCGATTACCGTCGCGCCCGAATCCCTGCCGATGAGGCTGATGCTGTCGGCCGTGATATTCACCCCCGCCGTCTCCGTCGCCGATATATTCACGTACGAATCGTAGAACCCCGCGTCGACCCAGATCGTGTCCCCCGCCGTCGCGAAGCGCATCGCCATCGGGATCGTCCTAAACGGCTTCGACGCCGTCCCGTCGCCGTAGGACGTGTCCGACCCGCCCGCGTACGTGTATGAGTCCGCCGCGCTCGCCGTGTCGTTCACGTACCAGTTGATCCGCGACGTGAAGGCCACCGTGTCGGACGGCTGTGAATCCGAAAAGAACGACTCGTTCTCAAACGGCGCCGCCGTGTCAAACGCCGTCACCCGGTAGTAGTAGACGCCCCCGAGAACGACATCCGTATCCTGATACCGGATCGTCCCCGACCCGACCTGCGTGACCTTGATCCACGACGACGTGTCCTTGACCGTACTGCGGTACACGCGATAGCCGGACAGCGCCACGGCGCCCGCCGCCACCTCCTCGTTCGCCGTCACCGCGCTCCACTCCAATATCACCGACGTGTCCGACGGCGATCCGATTACCGCCACGCTGTCCGGCCCGTCCGGCGCCGTCGTGTCCGCGCCCGCCGTTGTGTCCACGACGGCAAGCCGCCACGGGTCCCAGTCGGCCGACGTGTCGCTGATCTTCGCCGAAATCGCCGCCGAGTCGGCCGACCCGAACCAGTTGCGGGTCATGTCCGTCTGCGCGACGCCTCCCGTGTGGAGGATGAAATTGATGTCGATGGCCGTGATGTTGTTCTTGGCCAGCGTCGTCGCCCGGACGTTGGCGTTGATGACGACGCCGCTGTCGGCGCCCGCGATATCGTTTTGCGCGATGACGTTCGTGTCGGCGCCACTGCCAAGCTCAATCCCCGTCCACCCGCCGGCGATCACCCGATTGTTGCGGACCACGTTCGACCGCGAGTTCGTCGAAATCTCAATCCCGCGCCGGACGGCGCTCGTCACGATGTTGTCCTTGATCGTGTTGCCCGACGCCCGCAACAGATAAATCCCGGACAGGTTGGCCGACGTGATGATGTTGCCGCTCACCGTGTTGCCGTTCGGTTCGTTCGTGGACGCGGAAAGCGAAATCCCGCCCGAACCGGATGCGATTACATTGTTCGTGATGCTGTTGCCGTCGCAGTTTTCGCCAAGATAAATCCCCTCCGCCCCGTTTCGCGCGAAACAGTGCGAGATCGTGTTCGACTCCGACCCGCTCTCCAGCCGCACCAAATTGTTGCCCATCGACGCGGCGCTGTCGGAACTGATCGTCGACTGATCCACATTGACAAGATAGATCCCGTAATTCGACCCGATGATCCCGAAATTTTTGATGAGCAGTTTCGTCTGCGTGTCGGCGTAAATGCCGTAGACCTGGCCCGTCGTCCCGCCCACCGGGTCGATGATCGTCGTCGCGGAGTCTTTGCCCATGATCGTGAGGTCGTCCGTGTCGATGTGGATTCCGGCCGTCTCCGTCGAGTTCACGACCGTGTACGAGTCGTAGAGGCCCGCGTCGACGAGGACCGTGTCGTACTGTTTGGCCAGCGCCATCGCGCGAATCAGCGTCCGCACCGGCAAGGACGGCGAATCCCCCGCGTTCGTGTCCGACCCAAGCCCGTACGTGTACGAGTCCCCCGCCGCCGACGTGTCGTTCACGTACCACGTCTTGGGAGACGACGCCGTGCCCGCGCTCGGCTGGGAATCCGAATAGAATGACTGATTTTCAAACGGCGTCGCCGTGTCATACGCCGTCACGCGGAAGTAGTAGGTCGTCGACCCGGCCAGCCCGCCGACGTCGTAGCTCGTCGTCGCCGCGCTCACCGTGTCCACCAAAATCCAGGACGACGTGTCCGCCACCGCCGACCGCCACACCCGGTAGCCGCCGAGTTCCGACGACGCCCACGCACCGCCCATCTGCTCCTCATGCGTGTCCGTCGCCCGCCACGTCACGCGGATGTTCACGCCGCCGATCGACACCGCCGCCACCGTGTCCGGCGCTTTCGGCGCCACCGTGTCCGCGCCGGCCGCCGTGTCGACCGCGCCCAGCCGGAACGGCTGCCAGATCACGGAATCGCCGTTCGAGGCCTGATAGATCATCTGCCGGATCCGGCTCGAATCCGTTGCGGTCCAGTAATTGCGCGTGAATGTGAACAGGTTGGTCGCCACGCCTCCCGTGACGGCGACGCCGCTGTCGGGATTCGTCGGCGAGGTCCTGATGTTGTTCTTCTGAAACGTGTCGGACGACGCGGTTGACGAAATGTCAATCTGGTACTCGGCGTTCGAATCGAGCGTGTTCTGAATGAAGGTGTGGGCCCGGGCTGCGCTGAGAAGTATGCCGTCGAGGAGGTTGAACCTGATTTCATTGTTCCGGATGACGGTGGCTCTGGTTGACACGGAAAGGATGCCGCTCTGCCCGTTGGAATGGATGGAGTTGTTCTCGATCACGGTCGAAGCGCCCGACCAGGATCCGAGGCGGATGCCGTTGTTGGTGTTGGACGAGAAAATGTTTCCTGAAATGCGGTTGTTGGTCGATGGGGTACTGCTGACGGAGTTGATCGATATCCCGTCCGCATTACTGTTCGACCAGTTGCCGGTGACGGTATTGCTGTCCGATCCCGCCTCGAAAAGAATTCCGTTGGAATGCGTGCTGACGCTGTCCCCGGAGATGGTCGACAGGTCGACATTGACAAAATAAATGCCGTTCTGAGCGCCGCCGATCACGCCGAGGTTTTTGACAAGAAGTCCTGTTTGTGTGTCGGCATAAATTCCGTAAAGGCCGCCGGGCTGGCCCGAGCCGGGCGGGTCGATCACCGTCGCGCCCGAGTCCTTGCCGATCAGCGCGATCGAATCCTTGTCGATGTTGACACCCGCCGTCTCCGTGCCGTTCACCGTCACGTATGAATCGTACCGCCCCGCGTCCACGTAGATCGTATCCCCCGACGCCGCCTTCGACATCGCCATCGGGATCGTCCGGAACGGCTTCGTCTTCGACCCCTCCCCATACGCCGTGTCCGACCCGCCCGCGTACGTGTACGAGTCCGCGGCCGTCGCCGAGTCGTTCACGTACCAGACATTCCGGATCGTCCGCGTCGTGCGCGTGTCGGTGAAGAACGACTCGTTGACGAACGTGTGCGTGTCGCGCGCGGTCAGGCGGTAGTAGTAGGTGTCGTTCCACACGACGCTCGTATCGACCCACGACGTGTCCGCCGCCCCCGCCGTCCACACCAGCGCGTTCGCCCAGTGGGTCGTGTCGGGCGTGTTCCGCAGGCGGTACACCTTGACCCCATTGAACGCCACGTTCCCGCCGTTCGTCTCCTCGTTGATGTTCGGCAAAGCCCACGTCACCGTAATCTGCCCCTCGGTCCCCGTATCGAGCGTGATCGACCCCGCCGGAACCTGCGGCGCCGTCGTGTCCGCCCCTGCCGCCGTGTCGACCTCGCCGAACCGGTACGGCGACCAGATCACCGAATCCCCGTTCGACGCCTGATAAATTTTCGCTTTGATCTTCGCCTCGTCCGTGTCGCCCCACCAGTTCCGGCTGAAGGTGAATTTGTTGGTCGCATTCGTCGAGCCGTTGTACACGCCGCTGTCGGGGTTGGTCGGGCTGGACCGGATGTTGTTTTTCTGGAATGTGTCGGAGGACGATGCGCCGGCAATGTAGATCTGATATGAGGCATTTGAGTCGGCGCTGTTTTGTTGGAAATTTACATTGCTCCCCTTAACATAAAATCCGTACGTATCATTGTTGGAACTCAGGTTGTGGCTGGCGCGGAGGGGCTGGGAAGTCAGATCAAAATAGAAGCCGGATCCCCGGTTGTTTGTGCTGATGTTCCGGGTATAGACGTTCGCGCCCCCGTTGTCGTAGAATCCGTCCCCTCGGTTGTTCGTGTTGGTATTCAGGGTAATCGTGCAGTTGGAGACGATGGAGGTGATGTAGACCCCGGTCTTCTGGTTGTCCCGGATGGTGTTCCCCGTCAAGACATTGTTGCCGCTGGTGCCTTGCAGTATTATGCCGTAATCGCTGTTGCCTTCCACCGTGTTGTTGCTGATCGTGTTGGCGTTGGCGGAAGATATATCTATGCCATACTGTATGCAGTTCGACACGATATTGTCGCTGATCGTGGTTTGCCGGAGCGCTGCGCCGGCGCCGTCCAGATAAATTCCGTATCCGGTAACCACGCCGTAACTGCCGTAGACGACATTGTTGGCCAGCGTGTCATTGTGGCTGTAGGTGGTCAAACTAATTCCTCTGTGGGCATGGCCTGTACAGGTGTTGTACTGAACGGTATTTGTTTCCGAGCCGTTTCTCAACCAGATGCCAAAATTGGCGGACCGCTGGGTCCATACATCTTCTATGCGGGATAGATCGACGTTGACCCAGTCGATGCCGTATTCGTAGTTGTATGTCCGAATGTTTTTAATAAGCAAGCCTGTTTGGGTGTCGGCGTAAATCGCCGCGTCCGCGCTGCTGGAGCTGTCCGCCCTGTCGAGGATCGTCCCACTCGCGCTTGAGTCCTTGCCGATCAGCGACACTGAATCGGTGGAAATGACGACCGTTTCGCTGTAAATGCCGGCGTCGATGTAGATCGTCTCCCCCGCCGCGACTTTCGTCATCGCCTGCGAAATCGTCCGCCACGGATATTTGACGTTCCCGTTCCCCGCGACCGTGTCCCGACCCGTGTTGTACGTGTAGGAGTCTCCGACAGTCGACGTGTCGTTCACGTACCATTTCGGCCCCGTCCACGGCGGCGCCGGGATGGCCTCGGCGTCCTTTGTCGTCGTCTTGTACCGCGCCGTGAGCGTCGCCCCCACCGTGCATCCCGTGAGCGTGATGGTTTTCGTGCCGTTGTCAGTGGAGGCGTAGACGATGGAATCGGGCGTGGCGGACACACCGCCGATCGTGAGATAGACCGCGTCGTAGCCGGCCGTGTCGCCAAAATCCGCCATGATCGCACCGTTTAAGTCCCTCACCGCAACCGTCACCCGCGCCGTGTCGTCGCCGGTCGTGTTGAAGATGATGTCGAGATAGCCGTTCGACGGCCCAGTGTCGGCGTCGGACGAATTGGCTTTGCCGGGCGTCGCCGCGCCTTCGTAATCCCCCGCGCCGTTTTTATATCGGGTGCCCCAGCCGTCGATGAAGTACGCCGCCGATTTGTCGTTGGCGCCGTCGTCCTCGCCGTTGAGCCAGCTCAAATGCGCCTTGAGCTGGCCCGACGCGTTCCAGATGCCGACCGAATCGGCCAGGGACGTCGCCGGGCCGCCGCCGGGGTCAAGCCCGTTCCATGCGCCGTTCAGCGTCACGGTATCGAGGAGCGTCCCGTCCTTGTCATAGTGGAATCCGGCGAGACTGCCGTACGCGACGAAAAATTCCTTCGGGGCAAGATAATAAGACGGGCTCGCCGGGATCTTCATCCCCGGCGGCGCGCTGTCCGATTCGTCGATCCGCCAGCCCGCGATGTTCACCAACCCGTCGCCGCTGTTCCACAGTTCCACAAACTCGTCCGTGATCGCGTTCGCCGAGCCGTCGTTGTTCCAATCGATCGTCCCGCCCGGTTTGAAGAGAACTTCATTGATGAGAATGTCCGTATCCGTCCCGACGCTCGGCACGACGAACGTTTCAGTTCCCGAATACGCCGACGTGTTCCCCGCGTTGTCCTTCGCGTACACCCGCCAGTAGTGCGTCAGCCCGGCCGTCAGCCCCCCGATCACGCTGTCGGACGTCTTCGACCCGCGAAACGCCTGAAACACGAACGGCGACGCAAACGCCGCGTCGGTATCGATCTGAATGTAGTAGTCCGCAATCCCGGACGGCGAATCAGCCGCGTCAGTCCAGTCGAACGTGGCCGAAAGAGCGGTAAGGGTCGTATTGTTGATGGGCGACACCAGCGCCGGCGCCAGCGGCGCAATCGTATCGGCAATGACGCGCACCGCCGATGACGAGTCGGACGTACTGCCGGAATCATTCGTCTGGCGGACGACAAAGGACGTGGTGTCGTTGGACGTGAGGCTGACATTGAAAAACGCCCAAGTGTCGGAAGCCGAAACCGTCGTCGTGTCGACGTTGACGCCGTTGCGGTACAGCCGCACCGTATCCTCCGAAGAACTCGCCTGCGAAGTCCCGCGCACGTTGATCGTCAGCACGGTGGTGCCGGACAGGTCGGAAGGATACGTGATCGAAGGGGCGGCGGGGGTGTCGGCGGGAGGGACGGGGAAGGCGGTGACGGAGACCGCGCCCGTTCGCAGCTGCATGTTGACCTGATCCGTGTCGCCGCCGAAGTAGACGAGATGGAACACTCCTCCGCTATCGACCGCGGCTGTGACGTGGCTGTACAGCGAGTCGGAAATCAACGTGGCGTCATTCGTCCATGTGTTTGTCGGAACGTGATAGATGAAGACTGACCGCACCGGATCTTCCGCCGCCGCAGGTCCTCCCATGCCGCCGATGAGATAGATCGAGTCGCCGATCGTCGGGTTCGACTTGGGAAGCGCCTCGCGCTTGGCAGGAAGCAGCGCATAAGAAGTCGTCACGTCAAACGTCAACGTCTTTGTGTTGAAGGCAAAGACGGTGTCGCTTGCGTTCCCCGTGACCGTGTCCTCCCCGCCGAAAAGAAAGATCGTATCGCCGTAGATACCGATACCAATGTTACTGAGGCCGCCGAATGGAATGTCGGGCAGCGTCGTCCACAGTTTCGATTTGACGTTCAGCGCATAGCACTTCAGGCTCGCTCCGCCGGGGTTGCTGCCTCCGAAGGCGTAGATCGTGTCTCCCGCCGCGATCGTCGGGATGCCGTTGATGGTGGTTGGATAGTTCGCGAAGATCGACCAGGCATTCGTCGGAATGTGATAGGCCCAAACCGTGTCGAAGTTCGTCCCGGCGCCGCCCGTGCCGCCGTTGCCGCCGATGATGTAGATCGTGTCTCCGAGGGTGGCGTAGCCGGAGTTTTGGAGCTCCGTGACCTGCGGGATGTTCGCAAATCCCGACGTCCATGCGCCCGTCCGGACGTTGTACGCCTCCATCGTATCCGAGAGCTTGCCCGGCAAGACGCCGTCCGTATGCCGCCCGCCGATGACGTAGACTGTATCGACGCTAACCCCCACCATGGGTGCGCGGCGCGGAATGTCCATGTTCGCTGTGGGGGACCATGTGATCGCACAGGCCGGCGCGGTGATGAGAGCCGTGAAAAGAGCAACGACAAAAAAGAATCCCGCCGGCGCGATCCATCGGCGGGAATTCGGTGAAACTAGACTCGAACCTCCACGTTGGTCGAGGTCTCGTACTTGACGCCCGATGATTTGCCCGACGCGATCACAATATAGTTGATGTTTTTGTTGGGCGCATCGAACGCGGCCTCCACGCTGTTCCCTCGTTGCGCGGCCGCACCCATCGGATTTTGTGCGCCCGTAAGTACCGTGCCGTTGACGTCCGTCACGACGTACGCCATCGAGTCGGCATCCGCCGGGGCCGAAGTCATCACAGCCACGAACTTCGTGGGCGTGTTGCCCTGCAACGTGGCCGGATTGCCATGCGGTTTCGCGATCATCATTTCCGGAGCAACTGCCATTAGAATCACCCCCTTTCTCAATTGATTCTCGCCGACCGTATCTGTATTGGCTCATGACGTCAAGGAAAAGGGGTCATTCCGTAACATTGTAACATCCGGCGGATCGGGCAGGCGGCACGCCGTGGGCACGTTTACGTTCACGTTAAAGGGAACGGATACAAGCCCGACGAAGAAAAGCTTGATCTCACCCACTACCCAGAGGAATTCATCGAATACTAACCGAATCCTCCCCTTAATCACAGCGCACAGCAATCCCCACAATACCCCACAGCATGGTGTATGGTTTGTCATGGGTTCTGAGAGTAAATACTTATGTAGATATATAGGGAAAGATACAACCCAATAATTCCAGAGGCGCATTTTCAGACTCCCCAGTCTCTCACGATCGGAAAAACGGGAGAAAGAGGAGAAAAGAATAACGAATAAATACTATATGAAGACCGATGGTGTATATAGTCCAATAGTATGTGATGAAATTGAAAAAAAGTGTGAAGGTTTCTCAAAGTTCCGGTGTTCGGCGTCACAGGTTGGGGACGTGAACAGAGACCTAATCCTCTCGGCCACGCGTGTTTTGCGAGTCGAGTCGGGAGCATTTCTTTGCAGATTAAGATCGGCCCGTCCGCGTTCTGGTACGAATCCATGAGTCCAACTTGCCGGCCGCTACCCCGTCAAACGCCCGCAGTTGGAGCCGATATGTAACGGTTAGAGTCTGCCCACTGTTGGGGGGATTGTCAAGGGATTTTCAGCCCGAAAAGCGGTGCTCCTGAACGTAGTGGGTCGTGTAGCGGCCCCGCACGAAATCCTCCTCGTCCAAAACCCGCGTGTGCCAGTCCAGGGTTGTCGGGACGCCTTCGATGACGGTTTCGCGGATCGCCCGGCGCATGCGAACGATCGCTTCGTGGCGCGTGAGTCCCCACGAAACCATTTTGGCGAGAAGCGAATCGTACGTCGCGGGGATTTGATAGCCGGAGTAGATGTGGGTTTCGATCCGGATGCCGGGGCCAAGACCAAAATGCAGGTTTTCGATGACGCCGGTGGAGGGGCGGAAATCATGGGAGGCGTCCTCCGCGAGGATCCGGCACTCGATGGAATGTCCGCGGAAGGTCACGTCGGATTGGCGCCAGCGCAGGGCCTGGCCGGCCGCGATCCGGATCTGCTCTTTGACGATGTCGATCCCCGTGATCTCCTCGGACACGGGATGCTCGACTTGAAGTCGGGTGTTCATTTCCATGAAATAAAACCGGCCGCTTTCATCGACGATGAGTTCGATGGTGCCGGCGCCCTCGTAGCCGATCCGGGCGACGGCCTGCCTCGCCATTTCGGTCATCTTCGCGCGCTGGTCGGAATTGAGAAACGGCGAAGGCGACTCCTCGATCAACTTCTGGTGGCGGCGCTGGATTGAACATTCCCGCTCGCCCAGATGCACCACGCTGCCCTGCCGGTCTCCCAGAATCTGGATTTCGATGTGATGGGGTTTTTCAATAAATTTTTCAAGGTACATGCTGCCGTCCCCGAAGGCGATCTGCGCCTCGGAACCGGCCTGCAAAAACGCGGGCTCCAATTCCGATTCGGCGCGGACCACGCGCATGCCCCGGCCGCCGCCCCCGAAGGCGGCCTTGAGCAAAACCGGATAGCCGATCTCGGCCGCAATACTTTTTGCGGCGGCGGCGTCCGGCAGGACGTCGGCGCTTCCCGGCAGAATCGGCATGCCGGCCGCCTGCATGGTTTTGCGGGCCTCGGCTTTCTGGCCCATTTTCGCCAGGTGATCGGGCGAGGGGCCGATGAACACGAGGCCGGATTTCTGGACGAGCCGTGCGAAGGTCTCATTCTCCGAGAGAAATCCATACCCAGGGTGTACCGCTTCCGCGCCGGTCATCTTCGCGGCGGTCAGAATGGCGTGCATGTTCAGATAACTTTTCGTCACGGGCGCGGGCCCGATGCAAATACTCTCGTCCGCGACGGTGACGGGGACGGTGTCGGCATCGGCGGTCGAATGGACGGCGACGGTCGCTATGCCCATTTCCTGGCAGGCGCGGATCACCCGGAGCGCGACTTCGCCGCGGTTGGCGATCAGGATTTTTTTGAACATTCAGGAGATCGGAATCAGTTTGAGCAGGGGAGCGTTGTATTCGACGCCGTCACCGTCCTCGACGAAGACCTCCTCGACTACGCCGTCCCGCGGCGCGGTGACTTTGGTGGTGACGTCCATGGCGGTGATGAAGGCGAGAGTCTGGCCGGCCCGGATGCGCTGGCCGACCTCGACGAGGGGCCGGCCCGTCCGGTTGTCCCGGAAACTGACGGCGCCGACGCCCGGCACCCGGACCAGCAGAGCCTCGACCGCGTCGCCGGCCGAAAGGTCCACGGACTCGTGCGACACAGGCGCGGCGGTGTCGGTTTCAACCTGGCCAAGCAGCCGCCCCACCCGCACGCGCCGCCGTCCGTCGGAAAGTTCGACCCGCCCGGCGTTGTCGCCGAGAATGGCAAGGGCGGTGGAGAGTAACTCCTGGAACCGGTCGAGCCGGATCATTCTTTCCCTATATACGCGCCGCTGCGCGTATCAATGCGAAGACGGTCGCCGGCGTTGATGAACAGCGGGACCTGGACTTCGTGGCCTGTTTCAAGCGTCGCCTTCTTGGTCGCGCCGCTCACCCGGTCGCCCTTGATGCCCGCCTCCGTGTCGCGAACGGCCAGGGTCATGGCCAGGGGAAGATCGACGCTCATCGGCTCGCCTTCGAGGAAATTGACGGGGACTTCGGCGTTCTCGGGGATAAACCGGACCGTGTCTCCGGCGATGGCTTTCGAGATGCGTCTCTCGTCGTAGTCCTTGAGATCGAGAAACACGAGAACGTCGCCGTCGGCGTACATGAACTGCATTTTGCGGGTTTCCATGTAGGCCTGCTCGAACTTGTCGCCCTGACGAAAATTCATTTCAAGGACCTGGCCGGTCCGGATGTCGCGCAGGCGCGTTTTGATGGTCGGCGCGCGCATCTGCATTTTGACGTGCTGGAATTCCAGGATCGTGCAGAGCCGGTGCTCGACCTGGATCGTGATGCCGTTCTTGAATTCGTTCGGTCCGATCAGTGCCATGTCAAATCCTCCAGATGAGTTCTTTGGGACTTTGGGTCAGGATCTCCAGACGGTCCCGGTTGATGCAGGCCATGTCCTCGATCCGGACGCCCCCGCGGCCGGCCCGGTAAAGGCCGGGCTCGACGGTGAAGACCATGCCGTTTTTCAGCCGGGGTCCTTTTTCGGTCATGTAAGGCTCCTCGTGAATGTTGAGGCCGACGCCGTGGCCGAGGCCGTGAAGATAATAGCGTCCGAGCCGCTTGCGGCGGATCCGGATGGCAATCTTGCGCGCGATGACCTTCGGCTCGCGCTCCCCTCGGGAAAGAAGCCCGTAGGCGAGGTTCTGGATGGCGAGGACTTCGCGCCAGAAGGCCGTAAACCATGCGGGCGGGCGGCGTCGCCGCCGGAGGAGAAAAACCGTTCGCGTGAAATCCGAGCAGTAACCGCCCAGGCGAATGCCCATGTCCACCATCAACGGCTCGTCCCCGCGTATTTTTTTGTCCGAGGCTTCCGCGTGCGGCTCGGCTGTCTCGGGGCCGCTGGCGACGATCGGCTCGAAGGACATCTCTTCCGCGCCGAGCCGGTGCGCTTCCTGCTTGATGTAATTGAGAATGTCCCGTTCCGTCATGCCGATGCGCAGGTGCAGGTGGAGGCGCGCCCAGATCACGTCCGTCCGCCGGACCGCTTCACGGATCGCGGCGAGTTCCTCCGGGCGCTTGACACTGCGGATCCGGTCGGCGAGGCCGCGGGCTTCGAAAAGCTGGATGCCGTTGTTCATCGACTCAAGAAGCGACCGGTACCGCGCGGCGGTGATCATTTCGGTGTCGATGTAGAGGCGCCGGATCCCGAGAGACTTGATCTGCGCGGGGACCGCGGACTGGTCCCGCGGGGTTTTCAGGACATGCCATTTTCTCCCGAGGATACGCCGCGCCTTGAAGAGGTACCGGCCGTCCACGAGGAGAATTTTCCGGGTGGGACTTACGAGCGCCGTGCCGGAGGTGAAGCGCGCGCCGGTGAGATAGCGCAGGCTCGTGGGGTCGGAAAAGAGGGCGGCCTCGCTGGACTTGCGAAAAACGGCGGAACTCATTCTTCCCGGACTTCCAGAAGGGACAGGGCCATCTCGAGGGCCATGAGATAGGAAAAAGTGCCGAAGCCCGCGATCGATCCGAGACACGCGGGGGCAATCACGCTGTGGCGGCGGAATGGCTCGCGGGCGCCGATGTTTGACAGGTGGACTTCGATGGCCGGCAGAGAGGACGCGCGGATCGCGTCCTGCAGGGCATGGGACGTGTGGGTGTAGGCGCCGGGGTTGATGACGAGAAAATCGAAAGCGTCCCCTGACGAGTTGATTTTCGAGACCAGATCGCCCTCGGCGTTGCTCTGGAAAATGTCGCAGTCGAGGCCCAGCTTGGCGGCGACGGCGCGGATTTCCTCGTTGAGGTCCGCCAGGGACATGTCGCCGTAGATTTCTTTTTCGCGGGAGCCGAGCCGGTCAAGGTTCGGCCCGTGAACGACGAGGACGCGCGGTTTTGGGGATTCAGCCATGGCGCTACCGTATCCTTCGGAGAACGTGTTGTACAGCGGCCCGGATATCGTCGAGAGAATCGCCGGCGAACTTTTCGAGAAAGGCGCCGGCCAGAACGAAAGCGGTCACGCCTTCGGCGACCACGCTGGCCGCGGGTAGGGCGCAGACGTCCGAACGCTCGTAACGGCTGATGGTCGCGCGCCGGGTTTTCAGATCGACGCTCCGGAGGGGCTTAAGAAGCGTCGAGATCGGCTTCATCGCGCCCCGGATGACCACGGGACTGCCGTTCGTCATGCCGCCTTCGATGCCGCCGGCGCGGTTCGTGCGGCGGTAAAATCCGCGGGTCTTCGAATAAAAAATCTCGTCGTGGACTTTGGATCCCGGCAGAAGCGCGCCCGCGAAGCCGTCGCCGATCTCCACCGCTTTCTGGGCGTGGATGGACAGGATCCCGAAGGCCAGCCGCGCGTCGAGTTTACGGTCCCATTGCATGCAGCTGCCGATGCCAGGCGGCAGGTTGAAAAAAACGACTTCGTAGATTCCGCCCAGGGTGTCGCCGTGTTTTTTCGCCGCATCGATTGAGGCCACCATTTTCCGGCCGGCGGATGCCGATGCGCACCGGACGGGCGACGCCTCGACGGCCCGGACAAACTTCGGTGGCGCGGCCGGTTCGATCCACTCGCGGCGCGGCGCGGCAACGGGTCCGAGGTTCGTGACATGCGACAGCCATGAAATGTCGAACGGCCGGAGCAGTTCCTTGCAGAGCGCGCCCGCGGCGGTCCGCGCGGCGGTCTCGCGGGCGCTTGATCGCTCAATGACGTTGCGGATGTCGGTGTGCCCGAATTTCTGAACGCCGGCGAGGTCGGCGTGGCCCGGCCGCGCCAGCGTGATCGGATCACAGCCTGTCGGCGGCTCGCCCTCGGGCGACCACGGGCTCATCCCCCACGCCCAGTTTCGGTGGTCGAGGTTGCGCACGACGAGCGCGAGCGGGGTGCCGAGCGTCCGTCCGTGCCGCAGCCCGGCGAGGACTTCCACCCGGTCCTGCTCGAGCTGCTGCCGCGGCGAGCGCCCGTAGCCCTCCTGGCGGCGCTTCAGGTC
>JACQOF010000040.1 GCA_016202645.1 bacterium | reverse complement strand
GCCCTTTCCATGCGCAAGCAAGGGTTCTTTGACATCTTTGTCCTGGATATGAAAAGCGGGGAGCTTTTCCAACTTACCTCCAGAGCAGGGAACAACGAGCACCCGAGCTGGTCGCCCGATGGACGCCACATCGTCTTCAGCTCCACCAGATCGGGTGGTCCAGACATCTATGTAATGCACATGGACGGCTCCGGAATCCGGCGCTTGACCTACACGCGTAGGGCGACAAGCCCGGTCTGGTCTCCGCGGGCCGTTTCCAGCGAGCATGCCCTAAAGGGCGTCCCGGACAAACCTAGCGACCGGAAAGGAGGAATGGCGGCGAGTCGTTAAGAAACAAACAAGTCCGAAACTCAACATAGGAGGAGGTAGAGATGAAGAGAAGAATGTTTTGGTTGATGGCAATCGTGGGAGTCCTGGTCCTGGCTGCGGGCTGCAGCAGCACCTCGATTCAGGCAAAGCGCGGCGGCACTATGGGGGATCAGGACTCGTGGGGCAGCGGCAGGAGTCTCGAATCCGACGGCAGCGGCAGGAGTTTCGAATCCGACGGCAGCCGCACAATGGGAGGCGGCCGCGGCCTCGTTTTTGTGGAAAGCGGATCCTTGCAGAGGATCTACTTTGAATACGACAAAGCCCAACTGACGGAAGAGTCCAAAGAAGTCCTCAGGAAAAATGCGGATTGGCTCAAACAAAATCCTAAGCTCGTGATCCGCATCGAAGGGCACGCGGACGAGCGCGGAACGATGGAGTATAATCTCTCCCTGGGCGAGCAGCGGGCTCTGGCCACCCGGGACTTCGTCATGTCTCTGGGCGTGGATCCCTCCCGCATCTATACGATCAGCTATGGTGAAGAGCGCCCCCTGGTCGAGGGGCACACTGAGGCGATCTGGTCCAAAAACCGGCGCGCTGAATTTTCAGAACAAGCCAACTAAACGCTCCAGAGGGGAGGGAAAACACTTTCCCTCCCCTCTTCTTTTTTGGCCTCCGGCTCACTCTGTTCCGGCCTTCCACCATTTCTCCTCAAGACTTTCCGCGAAAACGAGCGACTTCCTAGATCCTCGCGCCCGGGCCGAACCTATTTGCCAGGAAAGGAGGTGATTTGCTATCATCTCAGCTCCAGTGCGGGAAGGAAGGGGGGCAGCGATGAGTTCCAAAAGGCAGAGGCCGGAGCAGGATCCTTTTTCCTCCCCCTTTGAGGCTCTCGGCAAGCTCCGCAAAAAGCAGTCCCGGGAAAGCCGGACGCGTCCATCTCCCCAGCCACCCTCCTCCAGGAAGCCTCCAGAGCCCGAAGAAGAGGACTCCCTTTTCTTCCAGAGGGCCATGGCCGACGTGAAACCCATCACTTCCCGAGGACCGGAGCGCGTCGAGAAAAGCCCTCCCCCACTCCTGCCCTCCCCCCGCGCCAATTCCGAGGAATCCGAGGTCCTTGCGACACTATCGGATCTGGTGGCGGGCAAAGGGGAGTTCCGGCTCAAGGACACACCGGAGTACATGGAAGGGATCGCCCCCGGCGTTGACCCGCGCCTGGCCCAACGGCTTCACGGCGGGGACTACTCGGTGCAAAGGCACCTGGATCTGCACGGGCTCACAGTCGAAGAGGCTCACAAAGCCGTGCTGACCCTGTTCGACGAGGCGGTCCGCTGCGGAGACCGCTGTCTTCTCCTCGTCCACGGCCGCGGGCTCAATTCTCCCGACGGCAGGCCGGTCCTCAAAGAGCAGGTCAAACTGTGGCTCAGCCGTGGCCGTTTGGCCCGCCACGTACTCGCCTTCGCCACGGCCAGGCCCTGCGACGGCGGGAGTGGAGCAGTCTACGTGTTGCTGCGAAAATCCCGCTTCCACCACTTCAAGCCCCGATGAGCCTTTGGTTCCGGCGCTCCCCCCGCTCCCTGCAAGGGAAGGTTGTCCTGATCACCGGTGCTTCCAGCGGCATCGGCCGGGAGACGGCCGTGGCTTTTGCCCGCCACGGAGCCCGCCTTGCTCTGGCGGCCCGCCGCCGACACCTCCTGGAGGAGCTTGCCTCCGAACTTGATCATCTGGGCTGTGAGACTCTATGCGTGCCGGCGGACATTGCGGACCCGGTTCAGGTGCGGAACATGATCCACAAAGTCCACCAGCACTTCGGAAGACTGGAGATCCTGATCAACAACGCCGGCTTCGGCCTGGCCGCCCCCCTGGAGAAGACCACCCCGCAGGAGATGGAGCATATCTTCGCCGTCAACGCCTTTGCAGCGTTTCACGCCATGCGGGAAGTGATCCCCCTCATGCGACGCGCCGGGTACGGTCACATCATCAACGTGGCTTCTTCCGTAGGACGGCGAGCTATACCATTCGCCGGAGCTTACAGCGCCAGCAAGTACGCTCTCGTCGGATTATCGGAGTCCCTGCGCGTCGAGCTGGCGGGCAGCGGAATCCAGGTGAGCACGGTTTTCCCGGTGCGCACGCAAACCGAATTTTTTGCTGTCCTCGTGAACAAAATGGAGAGACCTTATACCGGCCTGGGACCCATTCAACCAGCCACCCGGGTCGCCGAAGCGATCGTGCGCTGCGCCCGGCGTCCCCGTGCTGAAGTTCTCCCGTTTGCCTGGCTGCGCCTGAGCATCATCCTGAACGCCCTGTCCCCGCGCCTCATAGACGCCATCCTGACCCGTATCCTCCGCCGCATAGAGGGCCGCCCCTGACCACTCCCTCCGACCCTATCTTGACGGGTTCTTGATGCCCATCTCCCCGATTTTGACGCCTTCCTGATTTGACCCCGATTCGATCGCAGCTTACGTTGATTGCGGGAAGGGGCGGGAAGGAGGAATTGCCCGTTGAGAGTGCGCAAACCGCACGGAGGTGTTCGACGATGGACGTGATGTATCTGGGGTTGGTCCTGGTCTTTTTTGCTCTGTCCTGGGCGTTCGTCAAGCTCTGCGAGCGCGTGTAGGAGGCGGCAATGACGGGATTGTACATCCTCGGCGGAATTGTCGCGATCGGGCTGCTGATCTATCTGGTGATCGCGCTCCTCAAGCCGGAGGTTCTTTCATGACCGCGAACGGTATCCTGCAACTCGTCCTGTATGTGGTGGTTCTCCTCGCCCTGGCCAAGCCGCTGGGCGCCTACATGGCCCGCGTGTACGAAGGCCGGCCGTTCGGCCTGGACCGGGTCCTCGGGCCGCTGGAGCGCCTCATCTATCGGCTCTCCGGCGTCCGCCCCGACCAGGAAATGAGCTGGAAGACGTACGCCATCGCCATGCTGCTCTTCAATTTCGCCGGACTGCTGGTCGTTTACGGCCTCCAGAGACTGCAGCACGTGCTGCCGCTGAATCCGCAGGGGCTGGGCGCCGTCTCTCCGGATTCATCCTTCAACACCGCCGCGAGTTTCGCGACCAACACCAACTGGCAGGGGTACGGCGGCGAGACCACGATGAGCTACCTGACCCAGATGCTGGCCCTCACGGTGCAGAACTTCGTCTCGGCCGCCGCCGGTATGGCCACGCTCGTGGCGTTTATCCGCGGGTTGGCGCGCCGATCGGCCCAGACCATCGGCAACTTCTGGGTGGATCTCACCCGCACGACCCTCTACATCCTGGGGCCCCTGGCGCTCATCCTGGCCGTCGTGCTGGTCTCCCAGGGCGTGGTGCAGATCTTCGGCGCCTATGCGAAAGTCAACGTCGTCCAGCAGACCAGCTACGACGAGCCCGTCACGACTCCGGACGGGAAACCCGTGCTCGATGAAAAGGGCCGGCCGCAGACCAAGAAGTCCGCGCTCACCGAGCAAGTTCTGGCGGTGGGGCCCGCCGCCTCCCAGATCGCCATCAAGCAGCTGGGGACCAACGGCGGCGGCTTCTTCAACGTGAACTCGGCTCATCCCTTCGAGAACGCGACGCCGCTGTCAAACTTCCTGGAGCTGCTCGCCATCCTCGTGATCTCCGCGGCCCTCTGCTACACCTTTGGTGTGATGGTCAAGGACACCCGCCAAGGATGGGCCGTGCTGGCGGCGATGACCATCGTCTTCGTGGCCCTCCTCGGCGTTGCTGCCGTCTCTGAGCAGGCCGGGAATCCAATCCTGGCCAAGCTGGGCATCGACCAGCAAGCGTCCGGGCTGCACTCCGGCGGCAACATGGAAGGCAAGGAGGTGCGGTTCGGCATCGCCAACTCGGCCCTGTGGGCCACGGCGACGACCTCCGCCTCCAACGGCTCGGTCAACTCCATGCACGACTCCTTCACACCCCTCGGCGGCCTGGTGCCCATGTGGCTCATGCAGTTGGGCGAGGTGATCTATGGAGGCGTGGGGTCGGGGCTCTACGGCATGCTGGTCTTCGCCATCATTGCCGTGTTCATCGCGGGCCTGATGGTGGGCCGCACCCCCGAATATCTCGGCAAGAAGATCGAGGCGTACGAGATGAAGATGTCCGCGCTCGTCATCCTGATCCCTCCCGCGGTCGTGCTGATCGGAACTGCGATCGCGGTCGTGGCCGTCGGCGGCAAAGCCACCATCTTCAATCCCGGGGCCCACGGGTTCAGCGAGGTGCTGTACGCCTTCTCCTCGGCGGGCAACAACAACGGCAGCGCCTTTGCCGGCCTGGGAGCGAACACTCCCTTTTACAACACGGCTTTGGGGTTCGCGATGCTGTTCGCCCGGTACTGGCTGGCGATTCCGACCCTGGCCATTGCCGGGTCCCTGGCGCAAAAGAAGATCGTCCCGGCGAGCGCGGGGACGCTCCCCACGCACACGCCCCTGTTCGTGGTCCTGCTGATCGGCACGGTGATCCTCGTCGGGGCGCTCACGTTCTTCCCGGCGCTGGCCCTCGGCCCCATCGTCGAGCATCTTCAGATGCTTGCCATGAAGTAAGTGAGGACAAACTCCAATGAGTAGTCAAGCGAAAGCACGCCCACTGTTCGATCCGGCGATCGTGCGGCAGGCGATCATTGATTCGTTCCGGAAGCTGACGCCGAAGCGCCAGGTCCGCAACCCGGTCATGTTCGTGGTGTACGTGGGGTCCATCCTCACGACCCTCCTGTTCTTCCAAGCGCTCATCGGTAAGGGCGAGGCGCCGGCGGGATTCATCCTGGCCGTGTCGGTGTGGCTCTGGTTCACCGTGCTCTTCGCCAACTTCGCCGAGGCGATGGCCGAGGGCCGCGGCAAAGCCCAGGCGGCCTCCCTGCGGAAGGCCCGCCGGGACGTTCAGGCCAAGCGCCTCCCCCGGCCCGAGCGCGGGGCGGCATTCACCGTGGTTCCCGGTACGACGCTACACAAGGGCGATCTTGTGCTGGTCGAGGCCGGGGATTTCATCCCGGCCGACGGCGAGGTCATCGAGGGCATCGCCTCCGTGAACGAGGCCGCCATCACCGGCGAAAGCGCGCCTGTGATCCGCGAGAGCGGCGGCGACCGCAGCTCGGTCACCGGGGGCACCCAGGTCCTCTCCGACTGGCTGATCGTCCGGGTGACGGCGAACCCCGGCGAGGCGTTCCTCGATCGCATGATCGCCCTCGTCGAGGGCGCCAAGCGCCAGAAGACCCCCAACGAGATCGCCCTCGACGTCCTCCTGGCCGGCCTGACGATCGTATTTCTCCTGGCCTGCGCCACGCTGTTGCCCTACTCATTCTACAGTGTCAAGGCCGCGGGTCAGGGAACCCCCATCACGGTCACCGTGCTGGTCGCCCTGCTGGTGTGCCTGATCCCGACCACCATCGGGGGCCTGCTCTCCGCGATCGGAATCGCGGGCATGGACCGGATGATCCAGGCCAACGTGATCGCCATGTCCGGACGCGCCGTGGAGGCCGCCGGTGACGTGGACGTGCTTCTGCTGGACAAGACCGGCACCATCACCCTCGGGAACCGCCAGGCGGCGGCCTTCATACCGATCGACGGCGTGGCGGAATCCGCGCTGGCCGACGCCGCCCAGCTCGCCTCCCTTTCGGATGAGACCCCGGAGGGCCGCTCCATCGTCGTGCTGGCCAAGGAGAAGTACAAAATCCGAGAACGCGACCTCGAGAAGCTGGGTGCCACCTTCGTCCCGTTCTCCGCCCAGACGCGCATGAGCGGCGTCAACCTGGACGGCCGCCAGATTCGCAAGGGGGCGGCGGATGCCATCGAGACGTATGTCAAGGGCCTGGGAGGTGAATTCCCGCGGGATGCCCGGACCGTCGTTGATCGGATTGCCAAGGAGGGTGGCACGCCGCTGGTGGTGGCGGAGGGTGCGAAGACCCTGGGCGTGATCCAGCTCAAGGACATCGTCAAGGGGGGGATCAAGGAACGGTTTGCCGAGTTGCGCCGCATGGGCATCAAGACCGTCATGATCACCGGCGACAACCCGTTGACCGCGGCGGCCATCGCCGCCGAGGCGGGCGTGGACGATTTCCTGGCCCAGGCGACGCCCGAGGACAAGCTCAAGCTCATCCGCGGGATTCAGGCGGAAGGCCGCCTGGTGGCGATGACCGGGGACGGCACGAACGACGCCCCGGCCCTGGCCCAGGCGGACGTCGCGGTGGCGATGAACACCGGCACCCAGGCCGCCAAGGAAGCCGGGAACATGGTGGACCTGGATTCGAATCCCACCAAGCTGATGCAGGTGGTCGAGGTCGGCAAGCAGCTCTTGATGACGCGCGGGGCGCTCACGACGTTCAGCGTCTCCAACGACGTCGCCAAGTACTTCGCGATCATCCCGGCGGCTTTTGCCTCCACCTATCCGGCCCTCAACGCGCTGAACATCATGCACCTGGCCACGCCGCAAAGCGCCATTCTGTCGGCGGTCATTTTCAACGCCTTGATCATCATCGCGCTCGTTCCGCTCGCCCTGCGCGGCGTGCGCTACCGGGCCCTGGGGGCGGCGCTGGTGCTCCGCCGTCACCTGTGGATCTATGGGGTCGGTGGCATCATCATCCCTTTCGTCGGGATCAAGGTGATTGACATGATCCTGGTGGCGCTGAGATTCGTGTAAGGAGTGCGACAATGCTCAAGGTTCTTCGACCGGCAATCGTTTCCCTGATTTTGTTATCGGTCTTGACGGGTTTGATCTACCCGGCGGTGGTGACCGGGATCGTTCAAGTGCTCTTCCCCCGGCAGGCCAACGGCAGCCTGATCCTGAAGGACGGGAGGCCCGTGGGATCGGCTCTCATCGGACAGCCCTTCGACGACCCCAAGTACTTCTGGGGCCGCCCCTCGGCCACCTCGCCGTTCCCCAATAACGCCGGCGCTTCCACGGGCTCGAACCTGGGACCCACGAACCCGGACCTGCAAAAGGCGGTACAAGGTCGTATTGATGCCCTGCGGGCTGCGGATCCCGGAAACACCGCGCCCATCCCGGTGGACCTGGTCACGGCGTCCGGAAGCGGTCTCGATCCCGATATCAGCCCGGCCGCCGCTCTCTATCAAGTCCGGCGCGTGGCCAAGGCGCGGGGCCTTGCCGAGGAGGCCGTTCGCCGTCTCGTGGAGCGGCACGTGGAAGGCCGTCAGTTTGGAATTCTGGGCGAGCCAAGGGTGAACGTCTTGAAGCTCAACCTCGCCCTGGATGCCCTCAAGGGGTAGCATGTCCTCACCTGGAAATTCGGCACGCAACGAGCACCGCCCCGATCCCGATGCCCTCCTCGCCCGCGTCAAGGAGGAGGAGGCCAGGCAGACCCGCGGCAAGCTGAAGGTCTTCCTGGGGGCCGCCGCGGGCGTGGGCAAGACGTACGCCATGCTCGAAGCCGCCCACGCGCGTCGAGCCGAGGGCATGGACGTCGTGGCGGGCTGGGTGGATACCCACGGGCGGGCGGAGACCGAGGCGCTCCTCGAGGGGATCGAGATCCTCGCCCGCCGCCCCCTCGAGTACCGCGGCACAATCCTCAAGGAATTCGACCTGGACGCAGCCCTGGCGCGGCGTCCGGCTCTGATCCTGGTGGATGAGCTTGCCCACACCAACGCCCCCGGCTCCCGCCACACGAAGCGGTGGCAGGACGTCCAGGAGATCATCGAGGCCGGGATCAATGTCTATACCACCCTCAACGTCCAGCACCTGGAGAGTCTCAACGACGTGGTCGCCCAGATCACGGGAGTCCGGGTGCACGAGACGGTCCCCGACTCCGTTCTCGAACGGGCGGACGAGGTGGAGCTGGTTGACCTGCCTCCGGAAGAACTCCTCCAGCGCCTCAAGGAAGGCAAGGTCTACGTGCCGGAGCAGGCCCGGGAGGCCATTCGCAACTTCTTCCGCAAGGGGAATCTGATCGCGCTGCGCGAGCTGGCTCTCCGGCGGACGGCCGATCGCGTGGACGAGCAGATGCAGGCCTACATGCGGGATCACGCCATCGACCGGACGTGGCCCGCCGCGGAACGGCTCCTGGTCTGCGTCCGGGCCGGACCGCTGGGGGTGAAGCTGGTGCGCGCCGCCCGCCGGATGGCGGCCCGCCTGCATGCCGAATGGATGACCGTTTACGTCGAGACGCCGGATCACGTGCGCCTGTCTGAGACGGACCGCGAGGGTCTGGCAAGAACGCTCCGCCTCGCCGAGCAGTTGGGCGGGCAGACGGTTACGCTCAGCGGCCAGAGCGTCACCGAGGAGATCCTGGCGTACGCCCAGGCGCGGAACGTCAGCAAGATCATCGTGGGCAAACCAGCGGGGCCCCGCTGGAGAGAGATCCTCTCCGGCTCGGCGGTTGACGAGCTGATCCGGCGCAGCGGCGGCATCGACGTGTACGTCATCCGCGGCGAAGAAGGCGAGCCCTCGCCTCGGCGCGCCGGTCGGCCCACCCGACCGACCCACTGGCGGCAGCTCGGGTGGGCGGCAGGGACGGTGGGACTGTGTACGGCCCTGGCGTGGGTGATGTTCCCGTATTCCGAAATATCGAACATCATCATGGTGTACCTGCTGGGTACGGTGCTGGTCGCCCCACGGCTCAGCCGCCCCTTCACCATCCTGACGTCAATCCTCAGCGTCGCGGCCTTCGACCTCTTCTTCGTGCCGCCGCGCTTCACCTTCGCGGTCAGCGACGTGCGATACTTTGTCACCTTCGCCGTGATGCTTGTGGTGGCGATCGTGGTGAGCAGCCTCACGGTGCGCATCCGCCGGCAGGCCGACGCCGCGCGGCATCGCGAGCGGCGGACGGCGGCCCTGTATGACCTGAGCCGGGAATTGGCCGGCACGCGAGGCGCCGAAACCCTGATGCGGACCGCCGCCCGGCACATCCACGAGGTGTTCGCCGGTCAGGTCGTTATCCTGCTCCCCAGGACGGAAGGCGGCCTCGTCCAGGGAGCCGCGCACCCGGCTCCGTTCGAAATCGACGCGGACGAGGGCGCGGTCGGCCAATGGGTGTTCGAGCATCGGCAGATAGCCGGCCTGGAAACGGAGACTCTCCCGGGCGCCCAGGCGCTCTATATCCCCCTGATCGCCTCGCAGGGGATTGTCGGCGTCCTCGGGATAAAGCCCTCGAACCCGCACGCGTTTGCCGATCCCGAGCAGTTGCACCTGTTGGAGACGTTTGCAAACCAGGCCGCTCTGGCCATCGAACGCGCCCAGCTCGCGGAGGCGGCGCAGCAGGCCCAGGTCAGGGCCGAGGCGGAACGGCTGCGGAACGCGTTGTTCAGCTCGATTTCCCACGACCTCCGGACGCCCCTGACCACGATCATGGGAGCCGCCGGCAGCCTGCTGGAGAACGGGACACACTTCCAGCGCGGAACCTGGCAAGACCTGCTGCAGTCCATTGTCGACGAGGCGGAACGGCTGAACCGCCTCGTCAGCAACCTCCTCGACATGACCCGGATCGAGGCCGGCGCGCTCCCGGTAAAGAAGGACTGGCATCCGCTGGAGGAAGTCGTAGGCACGGCCCTGGCCCGGATGGGGAAGCGGTTCCGCGATCATCCGATAAACATCCACGTGCCCGCCGATCTGCCGCTCGTCCGGATCGACGGCACCCTGATCGAGCAGGTCTTCATCAACCTTCTGGATAATGGCCTCAAGTACACCCCGGTGAGGAGTGGAATCGACATCTCCGCGTCCCTGACCGACGCCGCCGTGCTGGTGGAGGTGGCCGACCGGGGGCCGGGGTTCGGACCCGGCGAGGCGCAGCGCATATTCGACAAGTTCTATCGGGGCCAGACTAGCGACAGTCGAGGGGTGGGCTTGGGCCTCGCCATCTGCCGGGCGATCGTCGAGGCCCACGGCGGCAAGATCTGGGCCGAGAATCGCCCGGGCGGCGGCGCCGTATTCCGCTTCACGCTGCCGGCAAAAGAGACCCCGCCGGAGATGCCCAGGCTCCCGTAGCTGAGCCCCTTGCATAGGTAACCTCGTTTGGCGTCAGCCCTTGGTCCGTACAAAGCCCGCGACCACAAGACAAGTTCCCTCTCGGTTGTCCGGATGCTGTTCGGCAAGTAGATGGGAGGCCGGCCGGCAAAGGCGGCCTGACGCGAGACAGACAGCAACAAGGCTCGGGGGGCTTGGGAGCTGTTCTGGAGGCCGAAAAACTCCTTGTGCCGCCGGATGATGAGCGATTAAAATATTCGAAGTCGGAACCGGTAGACCTACATTTGATACCAAGCCTCACTGCCAGAGAACCGAGCATGGATCAAGGATTTTCCTCCTGTCCCTCTGCAGCTTTCCAAATGGTCCCTGTGCAGTTTCTCCACTCAGAACCAGCTTCCGCCCTCACTCCGGGTGCACAGCTCAGTACCTTTTGAGGTAGAATAGAAGACAACCCGGACAATGGGTCACTACGGGAGGGTACGATGGTGATTGCCGAGAAAATTCAACAATACGTTCAAAGGCTACCCGCTGCCTTGCAGGCCGAAGTGCTTGACTTTGTCGAGTATCTTCTGGCCAAGGTGGAAGGCAACACTCTTCTTCAGGAAGAGCGGACCTGGTCGGATTTGTCACTGACCTATGCCATGCGCGGGATGGAAGAGGAAGATACTCCGACCTACACCGTTTCGGACTTGAAGGCAATATTCTCATGAAACAAGCCGGCCAGGTCGTTCTGTTTCGGTTTCCCCAGATCGATTTGGAGGGAGGGAAGCTGCGCCCGGCGCTCCTGCTGGGTAAACTGCCCGGTGAATATGACGACTGGTTGATATGAGTTCACTTTGAGCCATTGCGGCTGCGGCCGATCGATGATGCAGGCTCCGACAGTAGTTCGCACTGAACCGAGCACTGAGAGCCGGTCGCGAGGATCACGTTGAACGGGGAGACGAGAGGCCAGCTTCCAAGCGTGGTTGGTCTGTGGCTCGTGGTCGCGTGCTTTGCCGCACCCGCCACCGCGCAGCAGACGCCTACCGGCGTCCACCAATGGTCCGCTGCTCCGCCGGACGGCCGGTTCGAGATCGTGCAGTCCCAACTCGCGGCGAAGTGGACTTTCCGCCTCGACCGCTTTTCCGGTCGTGTCGCGCTCTTGGTCAAGACCAAAGATGATGGTGTTTCGTGGGAAGAGCTTCGCGTCTTTGACCGGCCATCGATCCCAAACCCGTCTCGCCCGCGCTTCCAGATATTCACGTCCGGGATAGCAGCGCGACACACCTTTCTCATTGACACCGACATCGGCGACACATGGATGCTCATCACTTTGAAGCGCCGACTGGACGACGGGACACAATACGAAGTTCATGAGTGGCAACCGTTCGAGGAATGAGCCGGCACGCGAGAAGCGGACGAGCATGCGGCAATTCACCGCCGACCATGAAGACCGGCCGCATAACTTCCCGGTCCACCAGTCCGACTCGCTCGCGGCTGGTGAACGGGAGCGTTAGGCCGGAGACACAAGAATGACCAGCGTCTTGATCTTAGGAGCAGGTGCCTCCTGCCCAGCCGGGTATCCGGCTGCTCAAGAACTGCTGCCGCGGATGAGGGAGGAGGCGTCCAGATCTGCGTCCGTTCAGTTTCAAGAAGCATGGAAACGGTGGGAGACGTTCCTGGGCGCCTTCCCCACGGCACTGGAGGTTGTTTGCTCTTGCTCGAATCCTGAGATCGTCCTTTCCCTACCAGACCTGTTCGATGCCGCCGCGGAGTTCGAGGACGAATTTCGGACCGTCGGAGCCATCCGCCATCACCAGAACACCGGAGAGTCGACTGTCGAAGGCATTCAGGCGTACTTCTCCTCCGCGGGCCGCGCGATCCTGAGCGAGGCGCGGGCCGCCAGGGCCCACCTTGTCGAGTGTCTGGACTGGTTCTTCTCCTTTCGCCATCACGACGACAGCAATAGAACCCGAACCGAACGGGATTACCTACGCAGGCACCTCAGCACGTTGGCTCGCGGCGATGCCGTAATCACTTTCAACTGGGATACCTTGGTGGAGAGAACCCTTGCGGAAGATGGGCGCTGGTACCCGGCTGACGGCTACGGATTCCCGCGCCAGCTGGTTCACGATTCCGAGAACGGCATCAAACACTCAATACCGGCGCGCTCAGCGCCACCATCTGAGGTTGTTGTACTAAAGCTCCACGGCTCATACGGTTGGCGGAGATTGAATGATCGCTTCTTTTTTGATGGACCAGAGTATCTCGCCGGGTTCACATTCCCACTTCTCGATGTCTCGACTCCTCTCCGAGACGCTCATGAACCGACGGACTATTCGCCTAGCGACCTCGTCATGGTGTACCCCTCCTTCTTAAAACATTTTGCACATCCTATGCTTGCCGACATCTAGACGCTGGCATCCGCGCACCTATGGCGCGCGAACTTTGTGGAGATCATAGGCTACAGCCTTCCCGCAAGCGACTATGCCGCCCGCACGCTCCTACTGCCGCTCATCCTCCGTCTCAACTCCGGCGCCGCCCGAGTCGTCGTTCACGACCCGTCCGCACGCACACTCGAGCGCTGGAGGGCATTCCTTGGGTCCAAGGCTGAACTCCGTCAGGAAGGTCTCCAACAGTGACGGCTCAGTTCAACTATGGCATATAGCTGACGCCGAATGTAGGCAGCCAAGGAGATAGAAAATGCTAAGTAAAGGAAACTGCTCTTACCATCACGTTTCTAATACTCTTCGCAAGCTCCCCAGCTCTGGCCGAGAGCCTAGAGGAATACTTGATGAAAAGGAGTGGGGGTCAGGGGGTCAGGCTTGCAAACACAAGGGGCACAAGGGGGGTCAGGCTTGCATAATTGCTTTTTGCTGTTTTGAGAATGGCTTCGCCTTTGGCCTGCCCACGATGGCAATGAGCTGGGCCAGCCGT
>JACQOF010000042.1 GCA_016202645.1 bacterium | reverse complement strand
GCCGCCGTCCGCCATCGTGTGGCCACGAATGCGGCGTGAAGCCGCGCCGCCGCGGCCGCCGCGCCCTTGACAGCCCCATTGTCCGCGCTGTATCACCCCCGCATGGCTGACGTCGCGGTGACGCCCCGGCCAGCTTCCGCCACCACTGCCGAGAACGGCGATTCTGTCACCCCCTTTGTCCTTCCTTCTCCTAAGAAACTGCGCCCTCGAGCCGCTCGCCGGTGTCGCGATTGACGAGTGCGAAACCGAGATTGGCGGCGCGCTGACGCAAGCGGCGAATGACGCGGGTGCGGTGCTGGGCGTCGTACGCGGCTGTGCCTGGGGGGCGGAGAGGTCCCGATAGCTCCCGGCGAAACGGGGCTTCCGAGAATGACCGTTAGTGTCTCCTGCGCTCTGGCCCCCGCCGCCCGTCGCGTTGTTAGCCACGACGGATGGCTCGACCGACGATGATGCACACGAACAAGTGGCACGCCGACTCGCGCCCGTCGCCATGGTCGTGGCGCCCGCCGACGCCCTGGCGCTGCCCGCGGTGCTGCTGCACAATCCTCGTGCGGAACGCCGGGCCCCGGTGTCCGCGGCGCTCGTTCCTAGAGGGGACGTGAGGATGGGCCCGTAGGGGCTGAGGAGCGAACTGGGATGATCCGTCCAGGTGCCATCGAATTCTTGGCGAATCTCTTGCTCTTTCTGAGCGCGCTCGTCTTGATAGTCGACATTGCTCCGCGCGATTTTCTTCCATCGCACAAGGCTCGCGCCCGCGCAATCGAGGTTCTAAAGGCAAAACGAAATGTCCTGGGGCCGATGCCACAGGGTGTCGCCGTCGTTCCTGAGACAGCCGGCATGCAGGTCGGGACCGATTTCGAGACCTACCGAGTTCTGGTTGAGATGATTCGGGAGAATTCGCCGCTTGCTAAGGACGTCGAGTGGGGCTCCGCGGTAGGTGTCGGTTATGCGGCGCTCTCCTTACCCGTTGGAAACAACAAGCTCGAGGCTTTTCGCCCCCTGTATGTAGCGCTTTCTCCGGCTGGCGAAGCAACAGTGCTCCGCTTGATCCCGGTTGGGCAGCTTCATGATCTGGACGCTTGGATCGGACGATGGCATCAAGGATCTCTTACCAAGACAGCTTTGGCGCTCCTCGCCCTCGGCTTCGCACTGCAGCTCATTCGACCTTTCTTCAAATGAAGAAGATTGATCGACAGCTCGCCCGCGAGGAGAGGAGACGCGAGGCCGGAAACGTCGTCGACATGCGGGATTGGCTCAAGCGACGCCTCGACCGGCACGGTGGAAAAGCGGATGCGTGATGCTGCTGATCCCACCTCCATCGATCTGGGCCGAGCCCGTTGGACAGGGGACTGTCGTTGTGCTCCACGAGGCGGCGTGATGGCGCGGCGGAGGAATCGGCCCGTCCCATCAGAACCAATACGGCAGACAGTGTTCTAGAGGTTGCTTGGAGATGCCCGACTGCGTGAAACCCATAATTGGCTATGTCTACTCGGTAGCGGTCGTCACTGCGCTAGTGCAAGCAGCTGTGTCTTGTGTCGCCCCAGCTCAAATGGCGGCGACGGCGACAACTTTCACGGTTCGAGTTCTCGTTCGTGTTGGTGACAGGCTTGAGTTCATGGGCTCTGGGTTCCTCGTTTCGAGGAATAGGAAGGCCCTCGCAGTAACGAACGCTCATGTCATCGAGAAGGCCCTGCAAAAACATGGTCCTGCCGCTCAACTGTACGTCCGCTTTACCCCACCCCTGAATGACAACCCTGCCACGCTAAGTGCTATGGACAGAATCTACGATGTTGCCCTACTCGGTACCGGGATCCCGTTCGAAGGTACACGACTTTCGGTGTCCGAACCGCGGCCGGGAGATCGCGTGTCTATTGTTGGCTTCAGCGAGAGCAACCTTGCCGCTGATCTTCCTCGCACTTTGCCTGGGGAGGTGATCCGTGTGGCTTGGCACGACCGCATCGGGCGCAGGAAGTTGTCGGACCTCGAACCTCCAAACGTCGCCAGCTGGGCACGGACCTTCCTTGTTCGCACCAGCTCCGAGTGTGAGCCGGGCGCGAGTGGTAGCCCAGTCTTCGATGCGATCGGCCAGGTGGTCGGATACTTGGTAGGGCGAAACGAAGATGACGGTACGTGTATCGTCTATTCAGCGCAGAGACTTCGAGAAATTCTCTCGGCCATGCCGTAGCCACGAGAGGTTTGACCTACGCCGCCTGCTATCTCACGATTCTCGTCCGCACTGTCCCTGGGGGGCGGAGGGTCACGATAGCTCCCGGGGAAACGGGGCTTCCGGGAATGGCCGTTTATGTTTCCTTCGCTCACGTCCGCACCGGCGCGATGCCGCGCGAAGTTTCCGCTTGACAGGTTCGTCGAGCGACACTGGCGCGCGCCGGCGGCCTCGGCAAATTCAGGTCTCAGCGATGCGCACAGGCCCGGCACGGCCGGTCTGGTGGGCCGCATACCGAAAAATTATGGACCCTATCATCCCAGCATGACTGACGTCCCGGTGACGCCCCGGCCCGCTTTCGCCACCCCTGCCGATAACGCCGGTCCTGTCACCCCATTTGTCCTGCCCAAAGCTGATTCACAAGGTGTACGAAGTCGAGCTGTTGGAGTGTGCCCGCTGCAAGGGGCCCGTGCCACGATCGCGTCGTAGGGCGTAGGCATCAGCTTCTACCGACGGAAACGCGGGCTCAGGATCTTGAAGGCAGGGATCTCATGCGAATGCGGCCGGGCTCGACGACCGAGAACTGTCCGGCCCAGTCCTCGCGACTGCCGATGATGCTCGCAATGGCCGACCCCACGCCAGCAGGCGACGGCATCGGAAGACGAAACAGGACGATGCCGGCGGTTGCCGGCAGTCCGGCGCGCCAGGCAAGTTCGCCGAAGTCCTTATCGAAGGTCAGGAGAACGCGATTCTCGCGGACGGCTCGTGCCAACACGTCGGGATCAGGACTGCCTGGCGCATCGGTCCGGACCCAAGCCAGATCGTGTCCGGCGGCCCGAAGGGCTGTAACGGCATCGCCGGGGAAATTCTCGTTCGCGAGAAAGCGCACCGTCAGCCGGCGCCAGCGGGCGTAAGCGGATAAACCTTTTCAGCTTGCAATGTTTCGCTGGCGTATTGGAGGCAGGCGGCAATATCGTCGTGGGTAACGCCGGGGTAGTTGCGAAGGATGTCCGCTTGCGTCCAGCCCTGGGCAAGCAAGCCGACGATGAAGTCCACCGCGAGGCGCGTGCCGCGGATAACCGGCTTTCCGGTAAGCACCGCCGGGTCAATCACGATTCGTTCGTTCCACTTCATAAGCTGCCTCCTTGCTGAGCAACACCAGGCGAATTCAGATTAGCACGAATCTCTTCTTCCAGAATCGCCCGCTACGGCTCGTGCGACATGCGGGCCATCTGTATCACCCCGCATGGCTGACATCGCAGTGACGCCCCGGCCAGCTCCCGGGGACCCGCCGGAAGTGGCGGAGGTTTCCGGATGTGTTCCTTCAGCTCAGTGGGGCTGGGTGGCCTCCAGGTAGCGCTCGGCCTCCAGCGCGGCCATGCATCCTGACCCCGCGGCGGTGACGGCCTGGCGGTACGCGAAGTCCTGGACGTCGCCGGCGGCGAAGACGCCGGGCACCGAGGTCTGGGTCGTGCCGGGCTTGACCTTGATGTAGTCGTTGGGCAGCAGCTCGATCTGGCCTCGAAAGAGCTGCGTGTTGGGCTGGTGGCCGATGGCGACGAAGAGGCCGTCGACCCGCCGCTCGGCCAGCGCCCCGGTCTTCACGTTGCGCAGCTTGACGGCCGTGACCT
>JACQOF010000037.1 GCA_016202645.1 bacterium | reverse complement strand
CTATACATCCCTGTATGGGCGCTAGAGGACTTGAACCTCTGACCCCCTCCATGTCAAGGAGGTACTCTAACCAGCTGAGCTAAGCGCCCGAGTACAGGAATGTACCCCCCTCCCAGCCTCCCCCGCAAGGGGGGAGGATGAAATTTGGAGCACTGAATTCAATAAAGCCGGCGGGGGCCAGCTGGTTCGTACATCTTGAACCTTGCCAGGCCGCGGCGTTGGAGGAAATGGCAGAACGAAATCCATAGAACGCCGAGGCCATAGATCACGCTGTTTTTGAAATTGATGGAGGATGCTTCCGGAAAATATCGGGTTGGGCAGGTGATTTCCGCCATTTCGTATCCGCGATGGAAGATCTGGGAGAGGACCTGGTTGTCGAAGAGAAATCCCTCGGAATTGGACTCGAACGGGATGCTATCGAGGACATGCCGGGCGTAGGCCCGGAAGCCCGTGTGGTATTCAGAGAGTTTCTGATCCAGCAGGATGTTCTGGATGAAGGTCAGCGCGCGGTTCGCAACGTATTTGTAGACCGGCATCCCGCCCTTCAGCGTGCCGCCTCCCAGGATCCGGGAACCGAGCACCACCGGATAGACGCCCTGCGCGATGATGCTGACCATGGCCGGAATAAGTTTGGGGGTGTACTGATAATCGGGGTGAAGCATGATCACGATGTCGGCGCCGAGGTCGAGGGCTTTCGTGTAGCAGGTTTTCTGGTTCCCGCCGTAGCCGCGGTTTTTCTCGTGCCGGATGACATGCCGGATCCCGAGCCGCCGGGCCACGTCCACCGTGGCGTCCGAGCTCGCGTCGTCCACGAGGACGACGTCGTCGACCACGTCCATCGGGATGTCGCGGTAGGTACGCTCAAGCGTTCCCTGCGCGTTGTATGCAGGCAGGACCACGACGACTTTTCGGCCGGAAATCAAGGGTAAACGCGCGGGATCAGGGAGACGTTTTTCTCAGCCGGATCAGGTTGAGAGCGACCTGGGCGGGCCTGCTCAGGGACTTCTCCGAATCCCGGATCGCCCTCCGCACGGCGGCGGGAAATTCGGCGACGGGCTCGGACTTCGGGGGCCGCGCCGCCTCCAGAAGGCGCTCCTCGAATTTCGGGATCACCAGACGACCCTTCCGGTCGAACTCCAGGCGGCGCATCATCCGGAAGAGAGACTCGGCGAAGGTCAACATCTGAGCTTGGGTCACGGGCAGAGTCCTGCCGACATCGTCCAATTCGCAGTAGTAGTGGGTGAGACGCCTGAGAAGATCGACCTCGCCGGGGGCGGGGCTTTGGGGATGGAGGATGAGTCGCTTCAAGAACGCCCGTTTCTTCTTTTCCCGCCTGCGTGCGCGGATAAAGAACCGGTAGCGGGCGAAGAGTTCATTGGTCATGAAGATCGCGATGAAAAACAGGACCACCACGGACAGAATCAGGGTGTCTTCCATGGTCCAGTTCCATTCGAATTTCTTGTTGATCGCGTCCCGAAATCCCATCTGGAGATCTCCGACGGGATCTGGCCCGAAGTCCATGATCATCACCTCCGCCCCATTATATGGCAGAAGCGGAAACGGGTCAAACCCGGGAAGCGCGCGCGGGGCGGAGGGTCAGATGCTCATTCCCCGGAATCGCTCCATCGGGGAGACGATGTCGGTGATCCGAAGACCGAAATTCTCGTCGATGACGACGACTTCGCCCTTCGCGATCAGCTTGCCGTTGACCATAAAATCGACCGGCTCGCCCGCCAGCTTGTCCAGCTCGACGATCGATCCGGACCCGAGGTTCAGCACGTCCTGGACGGTCATCTTCGTCCGTCCGAGTTCGACCGTGACGTTCATCGGGACATCGAGAAGCAGGCTCAGATTGGCGGGCATCTCCTGCGTTCGGGACTCCTCAAAGGAGCCGAACTCCACTTTCTGCACGGGCCGCGCCGCTTCCGCGGGCATGACCGGCGACGGCTGATGCGCGGGGGAAGGCGCGGCCGGCGCTGCCGCCGGCTGTTCGCTCATAACCATGATCCATTCTCCTTCCGTCAAATTTTCAACGGCCGCTGTCGCGGTGATCACCGAACAGCCGGCCTCCTGCATCGCGGGAAGAGTTTCCAGCTCCTCCTTCGATTCGACCACCAAAACTTTCGACTCTCCGAGGGCCGCCGCCACTTTCATGCCCTTCAGAAAACTGCCGAAGATCAAATTCGCGAATTCGCTGATGGCGGATAAATACAGATCGCTGAATGTATCGGGCGGCTTGGATCCGTCTCCGCCCATCTTGATGTCGCTGAGCCGGCCGCCCAAATCCTTCGATACAACCCAGGCAAAACTTCCGGACGGCGTGGTCGCGTGGAACACGACGGCCGGGAAGGTGACCCGGGCGGAGACGGCGCCGCCCGGCATTCTTTCGGCCGACACATTTTTCAACTCGACTTTGCGTCCCAGATCGGCGGTCGCGGTCTCCGAGGCGGCCAGGGCCGCGCGGTCAATCTTTGATGACGGTCCGCCCGGCTCTGGCGCGGGCGCGGCGGGTGGCGCCGCCGTCGGCGGAGCGGGGGGCGTTGGCGGGGCCGCGTCGAGGCCTTGAAGAAGGGCGTCTATGTCGCCCTGGGATAATGTCTCATCAGCCATGATTCAGTCCTTTCTCAGGCATCGGCCATGTCCCCCTGCTCGCGGATCTTGTCCATGTCCTCGATCTTGCTGGTGATCTTCGTCGACAGTTTCATCTTGTGGACGCCCGGGATGCAGAAATACTTGAGCTTGTCCCGGATTTTCATGATGAAGGGCCGGTCGGCGTGTGCGTCGAGCTTGACGACGTCTCCGCGCCGGAGATTGAGGAGCTCGCCGACGGTCAGGATCGTGCGGCCGACCTCGACGTTGACGGGGACGTAGATCTCGCCGATCCGGGCCTTGAGGTTCTCCACCTGCTCCTCCGTCGACCGCTTGCGGATCGAAGAATACCAGAACTGGGCGGAGAGCTTGTTGACGATCGGCTCGAGGACAATATAGGGAATGCAGAGATTGATCATCCCCTCGACTTCCGAGACTTTCGTCTCCAGCGTCACAAGCACCACCATGTCGTTCGGCGGGACGATCTGGACGAACTGGGGGTTGGCTTCGATTTTTTCGAGTTTGGGTTTCAGGTCCACCACGTTCGACCATGACTCGCGGAGGGAGGCCAGTATTTTTTGGACGATCCGTTCCATCACGGAAATTTCGATGTCGGTCAATTCCCGGGAAAGGTTCGTCGAGTAGCCCTTGCCGCCGAGAATGCGGTCGATGATCGTGAAGACAATACTCGGGTCGATTTCAAACACGCTTGAGCCCTCCAAAGGCTGCATCTCGACGATCGCGAGGGTCGAGGGGTTGGGCAGGGACTTCACAAACTCCTCGTACGTCAGCTGGTCGACGCTTGCGACGTGGACGTGGACAAGCGCGCGGAGCTGGGCGGAGAGGGAGGTGGTGACGAAGCGCGCGAAGGTTTCGTGGATCATCTGAAGGGTCCGGATCTGGTCCTTGGAAAACTTGTCCGGGCGCTTGAAATCGTATGGCTTGATCTTGGGTTTGGCACGCTTCTTCAGGGAAAAAACTCTCGGCTCGCCGCTCACGTCATGGCGGGCCGGCGCGGGCGCGGCGCCGAACGAATAGGACGGCGCCGGCGCGGACGGCGACGCGGCGGATGGCGCGGCCGCCGGAGCGGCGGCGGAAGGCGCGGCGGCGGGCGACATCGCCTCCGCCGGACTGGAAATCGCCGATAAGAGCTGGTCGATCTCGTCCTGGGACAGTACCTCAGTCATTACTGGACGATGTACTCGTTGAACTGGATGTCGACGATGGAGCCGTGCTCCAGGGTCTCGTTCATTTTGGACACAAGTTCCTCCTCGATCCGATCGAGGTTTTTGTACTGTAGTTCCTCAAAGGATTTCGTGCCCATGACCCGGTAGACGATTTCGCGAAGCATCGGGGTCCGGGATTTCAGCTCATCAAAAAATTGAGGGCCCTTTTCGGCGTATTCCTTCGAATATCCGAGATAAATGATGCACTTCACGTTGTGCTGCTCGCCGCGGTCGATGATGACCAGCTTGAAATCCGGCGTCTCCTTCGTGCCGAGCAGGACCGAGTCCAGGATCGGAACGTACTTGCGCTCCTCCGCCTTCTTCTCGGGCTTGTCCGTGGCGTACGGGTCCATCTGGATGGAGGTCACCTTGTAAGCCACCAGCACGACAATGCCGATGAGCACAACCGCCAGGGAGGAGAACAGAAGGATCTTGAACATGAGCGGCTTCTTTTTCTT
>JACQOF010000036.1 GCA_016202645.1 bacterium | reverse complement strand
GTTCGAGCCCCGTGTCATGAAATAGGACAGTTTCCGTCCGTAAGTTGAAAGTCCCGCATTTCCGACAAACCGCATAACGAGTTGATTAACTTCTAACTGCATCGAATTTCCGGTCCCCCCGCCCGTCGGCGCGGTTATTGCCTGTATATCCAAGCATGATCAACATTTCGAGCCTCTACACAGGCCAGGAAAATGCGTCGGATGCCGTCCGGTATAATAAACCAACGGACCCGCGGGACATCCGGCCCATTGTCGTTCTGAACCTCACTCGCCGGTGCAATCTGAGGTGTTTGCACTGTTATTCCGATTCGGACGGCCGGCGGGCGCCCGCCGAACTGTCGACGGATGAAGTCCGCGCGCTCCTGGACGATCTGGCCAACTACGGCGTCAAGTTCGTCCTTTTTTCGGGCGGTGAACCTCTGACCCGCCCGGATATTTTCACGCTGGCGGCCCATGCGGCACGGCAGGGTCTGCGGGTGACGCTGTCGACGAACGGCACGCTGATCACGCCAAAAGTCGCGCAGAAAATCGCCGAGGCGGGGTTTTCCTACGTTGGGATTTCCTTTGACGGACTGGGCAGTGTCAACGATTTCTTCCGGGGCGCGCCCGGCGCGTTCGAGCAGGCCAAACGCGGGATGCATCACCTGAAACCGGTTGGCGTGCGGGTGGGTCTCCGGCTTACCCTGACCCGTCACACCGTCGACGATCTCGACAATGTCCTCCGCTTCGTCGAAGAAGAGCCGATCAGCCGCGCCTGTTTTTACCATCTCGCCTATTCCGGCCGTGGCGCCGAACTCCATCCGGACGATCTGCCGGTTGATAAGCGCCGCGCGGCGATCGACAAGCTCTGCGCCGCCGCGAAACGGTTTTTTGAAATGGACCTCGACAAGGAAATCCTCACCGTCGACAACCATTCCGACGGACCCTACATCTATCTGAAACTTCTGGCGGAAAACCGCGTCCGCGCCGCCGCCGTCCGCGAACGCCTCGAACGTCATGGCGGCGCCCGGACCAGTTCCGGCGTTGGCCTCGCGGAGATTGACTGGGAGGGCCGTGTGCATGCGGACCAGTTTTCGTTTCAGCGCGTGTTCGGAAACATTCGTCTCAAACCCTTCTCTGAAATCTGGAGCAACCCCGAGGATCCCCATCATGTCCAGCTTCGCGACCGGCTGTCCCACCTGAATGGCCGCTGTGTTTCCTGCCGGTTTCTCCCGATGTGCGGAGGCGGCCTGCGGTCCCGCGCCGAAGCCGCCACAGGCGATCCATGGGCGCCGGACCCGTCGTGTCTCCTGACGGCCGCGGAGATCGCCGAGTGACCCCCGGCGCGTCCGCGCCCCAGGGCGCGCGGCTGGCTTGGCAGGAGCGCCCTGTGACGTCTGTTGATTTCAATCTTGCCCCCTATACGGCCATCTGGGAAATCACGCGGGCCTGCGATCTGTGCTGTGTCCACTGCCGCGCGGCCGCGCAAAAACCCCGCGACCCGCGCGAGCTGACAAGCGCGGAGGGATACCGCCTCATCAATGACATCGCCGAATTCGGAGGGAAAGACTTCCGCCCCATTTTCGTCATCACCGGCGGCGACCCGATGAAACGGCCGGACTTGGAGGACATGATCTGCTATGCGGCGAAGGAGCGGGGGCTTCGGACGTCCCTCACGCCGTCCGCCACGCCCTTGGTGACCAGGTCCCGTCTCCGGGAAATCCGAAACTGCGGCATCGCCCGCATCGCGCTTTCCCTCGACGGCCCGACCGCCGCTGTTCACGACGGATTTCGCGGCGAGCAGGGCTGTTACGACCGGACGATGGAGATCATCCGGGATCTGAAGGACCTCGACATGCCTCTTCAGATCAACACCACCGTCGCCCGGCAAAACTCCGCGGACCTTCCCCGAATCGCCAAACTTGTCGAGGGATTCGGCGCGGTCCAGTGGAGCGTATTTTTTCTCGTGCCGACCGGCCGCGGCAAAAAGACCGACATGATTTCGGCAAGCCAGCACGAGCGGATTTTTCACTGGCTCTACGGCCTGACCCGGAAAGTGCCGTTCGACATCAAGGCCACCGCCGCCCAGCATTACCGGCGCGTGGCGATCACCCGGGCGCGCCGGGACGGCGCCGATCTGGAAAAAGACGAGTATGGATGCTACCGTGAGGTTGCCGGCGCCGGTTTTCGGTATGCCGACGGAATCCAGCGGCCGACACAGGGCGTCAATGACGGCAAGGGTCTCGTGTTCATCTCGCACACGGGCGACGTTTATCCGAGTGGATTTCTGCCGATCCGGGCGGGGAATGTGAGGGAGCAAAGCGTTGTCGACATTTACCGGAACAGTTTTATCTTCCGGGACCTTCGCGATCCGGCCAAGCTCAAAGGCAAATGCGGCGTGTGCGAGTATCGCATCGTCTGCGGCGGCAACCGCGCCAGGGCCTGGGCCCTTACGGGCGACCCGCTCGAAGAAGAGCCGGCGTGTCTTTACGTTCCGCCTGCGTTTCGGGCGGTGGACCGCCCGGTCTGATTTTCCGGAATGGACGGGGTTATTCATGAATGACGATAAAACTGCTCCGGCTCCCGGCATGAGGCCTTCATCCCGGAGCCTGGTTGTCCTGTCAGCGCTGACGCTTTCGGTTCTCGTCTGGGGCGTTTTTCAGCTCGTGGCGTCGAATTATTTCCGGGAGTTCGCCATCCAGGAAGTCCACGCGCTCTTCGTCAGCCACGGCCTGGTCTGCGCCGTGCTCCTGGCCGCTTGGGCGGCATTTTTCATTCTCCGAAATCGCCGGCAACTGGAGGAACAGGTTGCCGAGAAGGAGGAGCAGTTCGACCGCCGCATGGCCCAGGCCGAAAAAATGGCTTCGATCGGACAGATCGCCGCCGGCGTCGCCCACCAGCTGAATACCCCCCTCGGGTCCATCATGCTCACCGCCGAGATGCTCGAGGAGGAGGTCAACGGGAACCCGGAGATGAAGGAGGAAATCCAAAAAATATTCCGGAACGCCAATTACTGCAAGGGCGTCGTCCGGAATCTCCTGCTCTATGCCAGACCCCGCAGGGAGGAGTTCAAGGAGGAGAGCGTCTGTTTCATCATCCGCCGGGCGGTGGCGCTCTTCGATGATGAACTTAAAAAACGCGGGATCAAAATGGAAATGGCGGTCGACTGCAGGGAATGCGCGATGATCTGCAACGGCAATCTCATGGAACAGCTCATTTTCAACCTCATGCAAAACGCCGTCGACGCCCAGCCCCGGGGCGGTCGCATCGACATTAAAACCGTAGTCCCGGGCGACGGGACGTTGAACATCCAGGTCTCCGACGGGGGGCCCGGCATTCCGCCGGACGTGCTCGAACATATTTTTGAGCCGTTCTACACCACCAAATCCTCCGAACGGGGCACCGGGCTGGGACTTGCCATCGCCCGCCGCATCGCCGAGGACCACGGCGGCGCCATCCGGGTCAAGTCGCAGGTTGGCGGGGGCACGACGTTCACGATTTCCCTGCCGGCCCGGCCCGTCGCAATGGCGCACGCGTCATGAAGATCTTAATCGTTGAGGATGATCCTGACATGCTCTCGTCCTGCGCGCGGCTTCTCAAACGCGCCGGACACGCCACGCTGATCGCGCCGTCCGGCGAGGCGGCGATCCGGGAAATCGAGGACAAACCCGACCTCGTCCTGACGGACCTCCGGATGCCCGGCCGGCCGGACGGGCTTGGCCTTCTCAAGTGGATCACCCGCAACAAGCCGGGCCTGCCGGTCGTCCTGATGACCGGGTACGGGTCGGTCAAGTCGGCGGTCGATGCGATGAAACTCGGCGCTTCGGACTACATCACCAAACCGTTCGCGAAAGAGGAACTCCTTGCCTGCATCGGACGATTCAGCGAAAAACAGAAACTCGAATCCGACGTCAGCAGACTGCGACAACACATCCGAAAAAGCGGCGCGGTCGGGGGTCTGATCGGGAAGTCTTTCCTCATGCGCGAGGTCTACGACAAGATCGCGGCGGCCGCCCGGGTTGACAGCCCGGTGCTGATTCTGGGGGAAAGCGGCACCGGCAAGGAGATGGTGGCGCGGGCCATCCACGCCCAGAGCGCGCGCGCGAAACACCCGTTTCTCGCCGTCAACTGCGGCGCCCTCCCGAAAGAACTCATCGAAAGCGAACTCTTCGGGCATAAAAAAGGTTCCTTCACGTCCGCCGTGTCGGACCACGACGGCATGTTCGTTGCGGCCGAAAAGGGAACCCTCTTTCTCGACGAGATCGGCGAAATGGCCCCGCCGGCGCAGGTCAAACTCCTCCGGGCTCTTCAGGAAAAAACCATCCGGCCGGTCGGCGACACAAAGGAACGGCCGGTCGACGCGCGAATCCTCGCGGCGACGAACCAGAACATCGAACAGGCCATTGAGGCCAAAATCATCCGGGAGGACCTCTACTACCGCCTGTCGGTGATCACGGTCCAGATCCCAGCCCTGCGCGACCGCCGCGACGACATCCCGATTCTCGTTGGGCATTTTATCGAACGCTTCAACACGGTGTTCGGGCGCGCGGTGGCGGGACTTTCGCCGGAAGCGATGGACATCGTCCAAGCCCATCCCTGGCCCGGCAACGTCCGACAGCTTGAAAACGTGATCGAAGGCTGTTTTGCGATGGGCGTCGACCAGCGCATCGACGTCAAAGACCTTCCCGCGACCATCCGCGTCTCCACGGCCGCCCACGCGGGCGAAGTCCCGAGACTTGTCGAATCCGAAAAAGTCCTGATCGAACGCGCCCTCAAAGCCGCCACCGGCAACAAATCCCACGCCGCCCGCATCCTGGGCATTTCCAGAACCCGCCTCTACAACAAGATTGAAACCTACAAGATCGAGGAATAGGCCGGGGGTCGTCGTCGTCGCCCTCGTCGGTGCCGTGGTCTGCGCATCCGTCGGGGTTGCCGAACGGCGGGGCGGGTATATCGATACCCACATGCATCTTCAAGCCGTGAAAACTGCGCGGCCGGCTGGTGGTTCGGACCGGCCCATGCGTCGGCGGGGCCCGCCGGGGTTGCGGCGCGGCGAGGGAGATAGGGGCGGTCGTCCATCGAGCGGGGAGACGGGAGTTCAACCAGCTGCGGACGAGATGGTACGTCTCATGGACGAATATGACGTCGCCAAGTCTCTGATCGTGGTGGTGCCCGGTCATGCCGGCGGTGACGGCGACGCGGAACTGCAGTCGGCCGTCGACGCATCGAAACGCCATCCCGGCCGGCTCTATTTCATGGGCGGCGGGTCGCACCTCAATCCGGTTCTGCAGGGTACGGATGCCAACGAGGTAACGTCCCGGATTCGGAATGAATTCAGAAAAAAAGCCGAAGAGATCATGCGGATGGGCGCGACGGGCTTCGGCGAAATGCTGGGCCTTCACATCTGCATGTCGGAACGACATTCCTACCAATTCGCGGCGCCGGACCATCCGCTCTATCTGTTGCTGGCGGACCTTGCCGCGAAATATGACGTCCCGATTGACCTCCACACCGAGGCGGTCCCGGAGAATATTCCAACGCCCGAAAATCTCCGGCGCGCCTGCTCGGCGAATCCTGGCACGCTTCCGGCAACCATCCCGGCTCTGGAACGCCTGCTGTCGCATAACCAAACCGCCCGGATCGTCTGGCAGCACATCGGCTGGGACAATACAGGCTACATGACGGTCGGCCTCCTCCGAAATCTGTTGAACCTGCATCCGAACTTGTTTCTGGCGCTTCGGGCGGAAGAACGTTTGAATCAGGTGGGCGATGGCGGGCCGATGCCGAACCGGATCGTGGATGAAGACTGGCGGCTCAAGCCGGAGTGGTTGGACTTCTTCCGCGAGTTTCCGGACCGGTTCATGATCGGCGGGGACGAATTTATCGCGGGCAAGAGCGCCCGCGCGCCCAAATTTCCCCAATCCTTCGAGGAGACATGGTCGCTCATGGACCAGCTCCCGGATGACCTCGCCCAAAAAATCGGCCGCGATAACGCCGCCCGGGTCTATCGTCTGAACGGCGGATATGACTGACAGATGTCGATGGGTCAGTCGATGGGATCCAGTCGATGGGTCGATGGGGTCATTCTGACACTTTGACACTTTCGACAAATGTCAATAATGTCAATACCCGGCCCCATGGGCCACGGCCACTGAGCGAGAAGACATGGACGGCCGCGCTTTCATTTTCCTTCAGGGTGTTGTAGCATCCCGGGCGTGAACGTATGGAGTGCGCGACGGCGGATGGGTTCACGATCGATCGCGCTTGCGGGATTGGCCGCGTATTTCATTTTCACGTGCCTGATGATGCCCCTGCATCATCACGCCATCGCCGGGACTTCTCCGTCCTTCGGCGTCCACCCCCTCGCCCCCGCGATTTTTGCTCCGGGGTTGAATCATCAGTGTCTCTTGTGTCAGCTTGCCAGATCGGGCGTGGACTCGATTCCGGCGTCCGCTTCGTCGCTGTCGCTTTCTCTTGACGGCCGGCCTGCGTCCCCATCCGCCGATGTTTTTTGCCGCGCCCCCGGCCGCCATTCCTCCGGCCCCATCCGCGCCCCGCCTCTTTCCTTCCACGTTTAATTTTTTCTGACCGCCCGCCTCATGCGGGCCGGAAAATGTGGGAGGTGTTATCATGAATGGTTTCATCCGGCGGATACTCATGTCCGCCATAGTTTGCTGTTCGTCCGGGCCGGTCTTCGGCGCGGACGATGTTTCCCGAGAGGAAATTCAAGCCCTGCAGAAGCGGCTGACGGACCTCGAGCGGCAGGCCTCAAAAGCCCCGGCGTTTCGCGGAAATGAACTGAATCCCCGTCTCACCGCTTTTGGAGACTTTGTCGGCCGCATCGACAACCGGCCCGTTTTGAACGACGACGGGACGAGAGAACTCTCCGACCGGTTCAACCTGCGGGAAGTCGAGCTTGATCTTCGGGCGGACGTCGACCCATACGCCAAGGGCGTGTTCATCGTCGCGATCGGCCAGGAGGATCTTCCTACCCAACCGACGACGATTGCCGTCGAGGAGGGCTACATCACATTCACCAGGCTGCCGCGCGGGATGACCGCGAAAGCCGGAAAGTTCAAAACCTCCTTCGGGATTTTGAACCGCCTGCATCTGCACGACCTTCCCCAGCCCACCCTGCCTTTGCCAATCCAGCAATTTTTGGGTGAGGAAGGGATGACCGAGATGGGCGTCTCCTTCGATTACGTGACGCCGCTGGGATCTCTGGGCCGCGCGCTTACGCTGACGGCCGAAGCGTTCAACGGGGAGAATACGACGCAGTTTGGCGGGGACAATTCCCGCGACCCGGCGTTTCTGGGCCGCGGGAAGTACTTCATGGAATTGGATGACGAAAGTTTTCTTGAATTGGGAACGAGTTACATGGTCGGCAAGCGTGTGACGAACAACGTCCATCACACAAACGAAATTCTGGGCGGAGATTTTCTCTACAAATGGCGGCCCCCTCAGCCGAAAGGATTGTGGTCGATGGTGGTTCAGGGAGAATACTTCTACATGAACCGGGAGGATCCGACGGCCCAGCTCGACCGCCGCACCGCATGGGGCGCTTACGGCCTTGCCCAAGTCCAGCCCTATCAGCGTTGGTTCGTCGGCGGCCGGTACGACATGGCCCAGGTCCTCGACAACAGGGACCGGGTGGAACGAAAAGTCGGCGGCTTCATCTCCTATTACACGACCGAATTTTTGCGTCTGCGCCTTGGCTATGAATACCAGAATGTCTCCGGCCCGGAGATCGGCGGCCTGCCCGGCGCGGATCTTTCCACCGTTTACGCCCAGATCACGTTTGTGTTCGGGTCACATCCGGCTGAACCGTACTGGTTCAGCAAATAAGGGGGAACCATCATGGGACAATGGACAATCGCAGCCTTGTCGCGGCTTTTCATTTCGATTCTAACCGCATGGATGGCGCTCTCGTCCCCGGCGGCGCTTGCGGAAGTCCGCGTGGCGGCGACATTGCCGGTGTTGGGAGACATTGTCCGGCAGGTTGGCGGACAGCACGTTGTCGTGCAGACGCTGGCGAAGGGCACGGAGGACCCGCACTACGTGATTCCGCGTCCGAGTCTGATCGCAACGGTGTCGCGCGCGGATTTGTTTGTCGAAATGGGATTGCAGCTTGAATTGTGGACCGAGCGGGTTTTGGAAAGCGCCGGCAACAGCGCCGTGAATCCCGGCGCCGCGGGTCACGTCTACGCGTCGGCCGGCGTGCCGGTGCTCGAAGTTCCGGAAAAACTCACGCGCGCCGAAGGCGACATCCATCCGTCCGGAAATCCGCACGTCTGGTTGAGCCCGCTGAACGGACCGATCCTGGCGGCCAACATCGCCGCCGGGCTCAAGCGGGTGGACCCGGAGCGCGCCGCAGACTACGATCGAAACCTGGAGGCGTTTTCCGGCAAAGTCTACGACCGGATGTTCGGGAAGGCGCTGGTCGAAAAATTCGGCGGAGAGTTTCTCGCCGGCGAAGTCCGCCGCGGGACATTCCATTCCTTTCTGGCCTCCAAAAAAGCCGGAGACCTGCTCGGCGGCTGGATGAAGGAGAGCGCGGCTCTGCGCGGACTGCGTGTGGTCTCGTATCACAAGGCATGGAGTTATCTGTCGCAGACGTTCGGGCTGGACGTTCGAAACACCATTGAGGAAAAGCCCGGCATACAGCCGTCGGCGGCCCACCGGGACAGACTATTGGCTCAGATGAAATCAGAAGGCGTCCGCGTCATCATTCTGGCGCCGTTCGAAGTCAACACCATTTCCGGCCGTGTCGCGTCGATGTCGGGCGCGAGAACGGTTGTTGTTCCGGCGAACGTGAATGGCGCCGCCGGCGCAGCGGATTTCTTTTCGCTCTTTGACGAGATTCTGGCCGGCATTTGATGGAATCGGCGGCGATCACTCCGATTCAGTACATGCTCCTTCCGGCCCTCGCCTGTTTTATCCTTGCCGGCATCCACGCCTATCTGGGCATTCACGTGCTGGAGCGCAAAGTCATCTTTGTCGATCTGGCCCTGGCGCAGATTTCGGCCCTCGGCTACGCCGCAGCGTTTTTGTATGGATACGACCCGCACACAACGCCCGCCTATCTCTGCTCGCTCGGATTCACCGTCGCCGGCGCGGCGCTCTTCGCGCTGTCCCGCCTCAAAAAGAGCAAGCAGCCCCAGGAGGCTTTTATCGGCGTGATTTTTGTCGTCTCCAGCGCCGCCGCCATTCTCGTGCTCGACAAGTCGCCGCATGGGGCGGAACATTTGAAAGACCTGCTCGAGGGCAGTATCGTCTGGGTGAGGGCCGATGAAGTCGCCGCGATCGCGATGATCTACGCCGCGGTCGGCGCGATCCACTTTTTCTTTCGAAAACCGTTCTTCGCGATCACGTTCACGCCCGACGAGGCGGAACGGTCGGGTCTTCGGGTCCGCTGGTGGGATTTTCTTTTTTACGTGACGTTCGGCGTTGTGGTCACGTCGTCGGTCCAGCTCGCGGGCGTGCTGCTGGTCTTTACGTTTCTCATCGTGCCGTCGCTGATCTCTTCGCTCTTCACCAACGTATTCCGGACCCGCCTCCTGTTCGGCTGGGCGTTGAGCGTTCTCTTGAGCGTCGCGGGACTATGGCTTTCCTATGACCGCCCGTCCGGGCCCATGATCATCGTTCTACAGGGGGCGGCGCTGCTCGTCGCCGCCGTGCTGCGGCAGAAGGCGGCGTGATGGGCTTACTTTCTTTCCAGTGCCGTCGCGCTCAGGACCGGCAGTTCGACGGCGACGGTCGTTCCGTCCGGTCCGGACCGTTCCACGAATATCCGGCCGCCGTGCTGTTCCACGATTCCGTGCGCGACGCTGAGCCCGAGTCCGCGCCCCTTTCCGACTTCCTTCGTGGTGAAGAACGGATCAAATACTTTCTCTGAGATTTCGGGCGGTATCCCGGGGCCGTCGTCGGTAAACTTCATCCAGATCATTCCGCCCTCCGTCCCCGTCCGGACCGTCAGGGTCCCCGACCCCCGGTCGTCCCGCATGGCCTGCAGGGCGTTCAGGGCGACGTTCACGACGACCCGCTCCATGAGGGTCTCGTCGATCAGAGTGCGCGGGAGGCGCTCGTCGTAGAATTTGACGATCTGAATATTTTGAAACTGCGTATCCAGTTTCAACAGACTCAGCGCCAGGTCGATGGTCACGTTCAGGTCGGACGAAATGCGCCTGAGACTTTCCCGGCTGGCGAACCTCAGCATGCTTTCGACGATTTCCGCGCAGCGTTTGGCCTCCCGCGCCATCGCCAGCGCCAGGATCCGGTCGTGGGCATTCGTCCGCGTATCGGCGAACACCTGTGCGCGCCCGAGGATGACCGTCAGGGGATTGTTCAGTTCGTGCGCCAGCCCGGCGGCGAGGGTTCCGACGCTGGCGAGTTTTTCGTAGCGGATCATCCGCGAGGTCTGTTCCTTGAGCTGTTGGTGGGCCTGGACCAGCATCTGGTTGGCCTCCACCAGTTCCGCGGTCCGGTCTTTCACGCGTTCCTCGAGTCGCGTCCTGGCCTCCTCCTCGGATTTCAGCAGATGCGCGATCCGTTCGGCCATGGCGTTGAAGGACTGGCTGAGTCGGCGCAGTTCATCCGGCCCGGGAATATCGGTCCGCGCGTCCAGCCTGCCCTCCGCGATCGACTCGGTTCCCCGCATCAGCTGGAGGATCGGCCGGGTGATCGCTCCGGCGAGGCGGCTTACGCCGATCCCGGCGAGGATTAAAAACGCGGCGGCGATGAGCACGGCCCACCGGAGGAATTGCCATGAGGCGGATTCGGCGTCCGCGAGAGATTTCAGAAAGAATCCGGTCAGATGCGGGTCGAGGGATACCGACTCGACAAGAAAATCCTCCTCGTCGGGCCCGATGGACAGCCGGATCTTCTGTGCCTCCGCCCGCGCCGGACCTGAAACGGCGCTCAGAATCATTTCGGGATCCAGGCGCCGGATCGTGCTTGCCAGGGGCCGGCTTTTCTCACCGGTTTCATCCCGGCACAGCAGAATATCGGAGGCGATGAGGGGCCGGACGGACTCGAGATATGACCGGTCGATGAATTCGCCGATCACAACCGATCCGAGCGTCATCCCGCCGATTTCGACCGGCGCCGCCACCGCCCGCACGACGCGGGGACCCGCGTCGAGGTAGCCGCTCTCGGCGCGCCCGGCCCCGGTGATCAGCCAGTCCGGCCTGCCCGGCGCGGGCCCTTCCCGGACTGACGCCGCCGATGCGTCCGGGTCAAGCCCGACGATCATCAACAGATCCAAATCGACCTCGGTCCGAAGTTCGTCGATCAAGTGCTGGAGGGTGGGCCGATCTATGTCCGGAGTGCCGAGGGCCGCGATGATTTTGGGTTCGGCGGCCAGAAATCGCGTGCGGGCCCGCAGTTCATGTTCCCGGTGGGCGTGGACGAGTTGAAGCGCCCGCGCGTCTTGGCGGACGCTTTTGGAGACCGAATCAAAGGTGTTTCTGCGGATGACCCATACCGCGGCCCATGTGACGGAAATGGTCAAGAGCAGAATGAGCAACATGACGCTCAGCTGGATTTTCTGATGAATCGTGCCGAACAGGCCCGCCCCCGAGCTCCGCCTCATGCCCGTATTATATCGCAGTGCGGCGCGGCTTCAAATATGAATATTTTTTTTAAACCCGAGAGAGCAGGACGCGGTCGACAAGCCCGGGCATGAAGCGGTTGATGATCAGGCTGGTTTTTCCAAAGGTGGTAAGGATGGTGTCGCGGTTGTTTTTGAGGAGGGCATCGACCAGTTTCCGCGCGCAGACGGAGCCGGGCATGGGCGCGTGCTTGACCCCGCGCCGCCGCTCCTCGCCGAATTTTTTTTCATGTTCGAGAAAATTGGACTGCGTGTATCCCGGGCTGGCGTACATGATCTCAACGCCTTTTTTCGCGTACTCGATCCGGATCGCCTCGGTGTAAGCCTTGAGGGCGAACTTGGTCGCGCTGTAGGACGACATGAGGGGCATGGCGCGGTGGCCGACCACGGACCCGATATTCATGATTTTTCCGCCCCCCTGTTGGCACATGATGGGAAGAACTTTTTTCATGAGGTGAACAGCCGCGAAGAGGTTGGTGTCGAAAATCCGCCGTTCCTCCTCCATCGGCACGTTCTCAAACCGCCCGTTGATGCCGTAGGCGGCGTTGTTGATGAGAATGTCGATTCGGAAAAACCGGCGGTGGACGTCCGCGATCATGCTGTCGACAGCGGCCGGGTCGGTGATGTCCATGGGGTAGAAGGAAACGCTCGCGTTGCCGTTGTTCCGGAGAAGATCCACCTTGAGGGCCGTCAGCTGTCCCTCGCGCCGCGCCACCAGAATCAGGCTGGCCTTGCGGCCGGCCAGCTCCCGCGCGAGGGCCGCGCCGATCCCGCCCGACGCCCCGGTGATGATGACCACTTTATCCTTCAGCAAATTGACGCCCATGCCGTGGACTATATCAGACGCGGGGTGGAAGGCAATGAAAAAATCAGTTAGAGTCGGCCCCGATGTCTGAGAACCCCGGTGGTGCGGTTCAGTTAAAAGCGGGCGCGGCCGCAGCGACGATCAAACCTGAAGAGGGGATGTCCGTCGCGGCCTTTTCGGTCGGCGGAAAGAACGTCCTCTATCCCGAAGGCATGATCGATGTGAACGGCAAGGAGAAGCGCCGCGGGGGCATTCCCGTTCTCTTTCCGAATGCCGGAAAACTGGATGAGACCCAGCCCGAGTTTAATCTGCCCCAGCATGGATTCGCGCGTGACATGCGGTGGGAGACCGTATCCGTCGCGCCGGACCGGACGTCAGCTCAATTCCGGCTGAGCGTCAGCCGGGAAACCCGCCTGAAGTATCCGTTTGATTTTGATCTGCGGGTGCAGATCGACCTCGGCGCGACCTCCCTAGCCTATTTCTGGACGATCCAGAATCCCTCCGCGGTCCCGATCCCGACAGCCCCCGGTCTTCATCCGTACTTCGCCATTCCCGCCGGCCGCCGCGCGGAGGTTCGGACCAACATCATGGGATTTGAGCTGCAAAATTACCGGCTGGACGATTCTCTATTTTTCATGCCGCAGAGGGTGGATCTTGACATCCCCGACCTGGGCCGGGTGCGGATGACGCCGGGCGGCGAATTTCTCCGTCAGCATTCCCGCCTCGTGGTCTGGTCCGACCGGCCGGACTATCTTTGCGTGGAGCCCTGGGCGGCAAGTCTCGGCTCGATCTTTCGGTCCAGGGACCGCCTGGAGGTCAAGCCGGCGAGCGAAGTCCGTCTGACGATGAAAATCGAGTTGATCGGTACAGCCTGACCCTCCCGTGCGTTGTTCGTCCATTGACGCAATCCGGACTCATGATAGAGTGCCCCCCCGGCCTGGCGGCCGGATGAATTGAGACGCGACCAGGAGGAATACGGATCCATGTCCCGACCAGCAGTGCTCAAGAAGACCATCGCCCGGTGCCGGGAGCGGAAGGTGGTCATTCCGACGTTTGAAGAGATGCGCAGTCCCGGCAAGATTGCGGCGGCCATCCAGAAGCGCCTTCCGAAAATCGGCCTCTGGGACGTCGATCCGCTGAACCTGTTCCGGATCACCTGGAAAAATGACGTAAAGACCGGACTCTTCGGCAGGGTCAACACTTTGGAAATCCCCCCGTCCCTCACGGGCGTCCGCGCCCGGGTGATCGGGTTGGTCGGGAAATTTTTTCCGACCGGCGCCCACAAAGTCGGCGCGGCCTTCGGGTGTCTCGCGCCGCGTCTGGTGAACGGCGAATTCGATCCGACGACCCAGAAAGCGGTCTGGCCGTCGACCGGCAACTACTGCCGCGGCGGCGCCTTCGACTCGGCGCTGCTCGACTGCACGCCCGTGGCGATTTTGCCGGAAGGCATGAGCCGCGAGCGCTTCGAGTGGCTGAAGGAGATCGGCGCGGAAGTGATCGCGACGCCGGGGACGGAATCGAACGTGAAAGAAATATACGACAAGTGCTGGGAAATCCGCCGGACGCGGCCCGAATGCGTGATCTTCAACCAGTTCGACGAGTTCGGCAATCCCGTCTGGCATTACGAAGTGACGGGCCCGGCCATCGAAGAGGCGTTCGCGGACGCCGGTTCGGGCCTGCGCCTGGCCGGTTACGTCTCGGCGACCGGCTCGGCGGGCACCATCGCCGCGGGGGATTACCTCCGGACCAAATTCCCGCACGTCAAAGTCGCCGCCTCGGAGGCTCTCCAGTGCCCGACGCTTCTCTACAACGGCTTCGGCGCCCACCGGATCGAGGGGATCGGGGACAAACACGTGCCGTGGATCCACAACGCGCGGAACACCGACGCGGTGATCGGCATCGACGACGAAGCCTGCATGCGTCTCTTGCGCCTGTTCAACGAACCGGCGGGCCTCCAACAACTCAAGGAGGACGGCCTCCCGCCGGCGTTTCTCGACCGCCTGCCGCTTCTGGGGATCTCCGGCATTTCGAACATGCTCAGCGCCGTCAAGCTCGCCAAATTTTTCGAGCTCGGCGAAAAGGACGTGGTCTTCACGATCTTCACCGACTCCTCCGATCTCTACAAGTCCCGCCTGGAGGAACTGCGGCATGAGAGCGGCGCCTACGAGAGGAAGCACGCGCTCTACGACCGGGCGCGTTATTTGGACGGCGCGGGGATCGATCACGTGCAGGAACTCGGTTACTACGGCCAGAAGCGCATTCACAATCTGAAATATTTCACCTGGGTCGAACAGCAGGGCAAATCGAGCGAAGACCTGAACCGGCTCTGGGACCCGGCCTTCTGGACGGATGTTTTCCAACAGGGCCCGAAATGGGACCGGCAGATCCGGGACTTCAACAAAGAAACCGGCGTGCTCAAAAAAATCTGATGCCCGCCCGCGCGGTCAACGTCCCCTGGTTCCGGGAGGCCAAGAAAAAAGGCGAGGCCTTCACGGTCCTGTCCCTGTATGAGGCCTGGTCGGCGCGGATCGCGGAAGAAGCGGGAGTCCGGATTCTCCTGGTCGGCGACAGTCTCGCCACGTCGATCCAGGGCCATGAAACGACGCTCTCGGTGACGATGGACGACATGGTCTATCACACAAAAGCCGTCACGCGCTCGGCGGTCCGGTCCTTTGTGATCGCCGACATGCCGTTTTTATCCTACGGCGTAGACGAAACAGATGCGGTCCGGAACGCCGGCCGGTTTCTGTCCGAGGCCGGCGCGCACGCCGTGAAAGTCGAGGGCGGCGCCGAAATCGCCGGCGTCGTTTCCCGTCTTGTCGAGCGCGGCATCCCCGTTCTCGGCCACATCGGCATGACGCCCCAGCATTATCTCAGGATCGGCGGCTATCGCGTGCAGGGCCGCGGCGAGCCGGGCGCCAAGCGTCTGGTGGCGGACGCGAAGGCCCTGGAGAAAGCGGGTGTGTTCGGGATCGTTCTGGAGCTGGTGACCGAGGAAACGGCGGCGCGAGTGACGAAGACCGTCGGCGTCCCGACGATCGGGATCGGCGCGGGCCGCAAGGTCGACGCGCAAATCCTGGTGTTCCACGACCTCGTCGGCCTCAACACGTCCTTCGCCCCGAATTTTCTCAAACGCTACGCGGAACTGGGAGAGGACGCGACGTCCGCAGTCAAACAATTCCTGGCAGACGTCTCCTCCGGAAAATTCCCGTCCGAGGAGAACGTTTTCCACAACAATCCTTAGGATGCTGATCGTCCGTCATCCGAAGGCATTGTCCCGGGCGCTGGCTTCGTTCCGGCGCGGCGGCCGTCCGATCGGTTTCGTCGCGACGATGGGCGCGCTTCACGCCGGGCACAAGCGTCTGGTGCGCCGGAGCCGGCGGACGTGCGGCGCGACCGTCGTCAGTATTTTTGTGAATCCGCTCCAGTTCGAATCGTCCACGGCTTATCGCCGGTATCCCCGCGCTCTCAAGTCCGATCTTTCCCTGTTGCGCCGCTGGGGCGCTGACGTCGTCTACTGTCCGGCGCGTTCCGCCGTCCTTCCGGAAACCGGCGTTCGGGTCCGCGAGGAGCGGGTGTCGCGGCTGTATGAAGGCGCCGTCCGTCCGGGCCATTTCGAAGGCGTTCTCACCATCGTCGCCGTCCTGTTTTCGCAGGTCCGGCCGACGCACGCCTTTTTCGGCGAAAAAGATTTCCAACAGCTCTGGCTGGTGCGGCGCCTTTCCGAAACTTTGTTTCCGGGCGTCCGGATCGTGCCGGTTCCGACCGCGCGCAATGAGCAGGGTCTCGCGCTCTCATCACGGAACGCCCGGCTGACTCCCGCAGGCCGCCGCCACGCCGCCGGGCTGTACCGGTCGCTCGCTCTCGCCCGCGGCGCGAAGAACCGAAATCCCCGCGCCGTGGTCGCGGAAATCTCCCGAGCGCTCCGGCGCGGCGGCATCCGTCCCCTTTACGCCGCTTTGATAGACGAGCGGGACTTCACCGTGCCCCGGGGCCGGCTCCGGCGGGGCGTCCCCTATCGGATTCTGGTGTCGGCCAGGATCGACGGCACCCATCTGATCGACAACCTTCCTCAAAGGGTCCGATGACGGTCTCGCTTGTCGACCGGCGGTTTCGGCTTGGACTTCAGCGCCTGATCGCCCAGCTCGATGACAAAGAGTCCTTCCGGCTGGTCCAGGCCGATCTCGGGGACACGGACCAGGACATTCGCGCGGGCGCGGTTCGGCTCATCGGGGAACTGGGCCTCAAGGAATTTCTGCCGAACATTCTGGAGCATCTCCAAAAAATGTATGGCCGTCAGCCCACGGATGAGGAGCGGAACTTCACCGTCGCCGTTCTCGACGCGCTCGAATCGATCGGCGACACCCCCGTCGCGGAGGATATCTGCCGGCGGTTCGAACAGTTGGCCGACGGCCTGAAACCCGCGGCGCTGTATGTGATCGCCGCGCACGGCGCGGGGTCGGACGTCATCGACGGGTTCTTTCGAGGCCTCATGCGCGTGGACACGCCTTATCCCGACCTCCGCGCGCCGGCCGTCTCGCTTTTCGGCAGGCTCATCGCCCGGCCGACGGATCCTCCGGGAAATGTCCTTGCCCCTCTTCGGCAACTTCTCATGGATCCGGATCAGCCGGTCCGGGCCGCCGCGGTGGACGCATTGTCCAGGGTGATGGGCGAACGGGTATTCGAACTCCCGGAATACCGCGCCGCCGACGCCGGCGTTCGTACCGGACTCATCCGGTCGTCGCCCGCCGTCCCAACCGGCGTTCTCGAAGACGCGCTCAAGTCCGATTCATCCGAGGTTCAGGGCGCCGCCGCACAGCGAGTTTTGTCGGTTGCCCTGCCGACGTCTGTCATCCGGGACGTCCTCAGGATATACTGCGCGGGTCCTGCCGCATTTATTCACGGAAAAGAGGAGCCTGTTGTGACCGACGACCGTCTGACGCGCATGCTCGGCCGCTGGGTGACGGACAAGACCGGCCGCCTCGTCGTCATCCAGGCGGTCCTGAGTCTTCTGCGCCGCCAGACCGGCGTGCTCGACAAATTCAAGCCGTCGCCCGGCTCGATGGTGGGCGAAATGGACCGCACGCTGGCGCAGCTGCGTCGGGCGATTTTCCGGAGCGGATCGACGGACCTCTCGGCCGCTCTCCTGAACGTCCTCTCCGGAAAACTTCCACGGGAGGACTTTCTGCGCGCGGTCCGGACGCGATGCCGGTCTTTTCCGTCCGAACGGGAACTCGGCCCCGTCATGGAGGAAATCCTCGCGGTGGAGGACGAGCGCATCCGCAAGCGCATCGCGACGGAAGTCCGTCTGATTCCAGCCGGCGCGTTTATTCCGATCAAGCGCCTGCTCAAAATTCTCCCGCCGATCCGGGAGCAGAGCCTCGTCGTGCCGCTCCGCCACGTCCGGGACATGGCGAAGGCCCATTCGGACGGAGAACTTGAGTGGCAGGCCGTCATCCATCTGGCCGGCTGCGGCGAGGGGATATCCCAGGCGGCGGTTTGCGAGGCGATCCGGAAGGGCGATTCGGCGGACGTGTCGGCATGGATCCGCGGGCTGACGCACGACACCGAAGTCCCGAAGGTGCGGCAGACGCTCCTGCACGTGATCGAGCGCTCCACCCGCGCGGAACCGTTCCGCGCGGCGGTGGAACTTCTGACCGCCAAACCGGACGCGGCCGTGTCGAATCTTCTGATGAAGCGCCTGCCGGACCTCCGGGGCGCGCTTCGATTCGTCGTGATCCAGGCCATCGGCCGGATGGGCGACCGCGTGCATCTGCCGGTCTTCCTCAAGGAAATGCGGGCGCCGGAGGAAGACCGTAAACTCGCGGCGCTCCTCGGCCTCGAAAAACTTCTAGACGCCAACGCCGACCTCCCGCCCGACGCCGTCAGTCCCCAGCTGTACGACCTCAAGGACCACAAAAGTTCCATGGTCCAGGCCGCCGCGGTGGGACTTTTGACCCGGCTGAAGGATCCCAACCGGGTGGACCTGGTCGCGGGTCTGATCGGATCCGAGAGTTCCATTCCGGTCGGCGCCTACCGCCTCGTGGAAGATCTCTGTGAGGAAGACCTGCCCGACGACAGCCGTCATGCGCTCTTTCAGGCCCTCCTTTCCCGGATCGGCCGGATGCGTGAGGAAGAAGATGCCGTCGTGTCCGCCTTCAAGGCCGTCATGGCCGGCCGCCGCTTTTCGGATTTTCTGAAACCCCGCCGCCAGCGCGCAGACGCCGCGGAGGACTTGAAGACACTCCTGCGTCGGCGCCCGGCGGCAAAGGCCCAGGCCGATTTCCAGATATCGAAATCCCTGCGGCGGATGGCGATCGCATTTCTCGACATCGCCGGCTTTACCCCCCGCGCCGCGCGGATGACGGTCATCGAGCTCGGGATGTTCCTCGTGCAGGTGGAGGACGAAATCATGCCCTTCGTGAAAAAGCACGCCGGCCGTCTCGTCAAACGCCTCGGTGACGGATTCCTCGTCGCCTACGAAACCAGCTCGGCCGCCGTCGGATCCTGCCTCGAGATTCTTCTGTACCTCGCCAAAAAAAATCAGATCCTCCAGGAGGACGACCGCGTGCGGTTCCGCGCCGGGATCCATGTGGGAGACGTCCTCATCGACCGCGATGACATCTTCGGCGACACCGTCAACACGGCCGCGCGGGTCGAGGCCGTCGCGAGGCCCATGTGCATCTGTTTGACGGAGGCCGTCCACCGGGAAATGCAGTCCAAAAACGACGCGGTCGAATGGATCGGCCCGACCCGCCTCAAGGGCAAGGACGCCCCCGTGACGCTTTACCGGATCCGGCTTGACGTCATCTACGAAGCCCAGACCGTCGCCATCGAACAGCTCATGGCCGCCCCGGACTGGCCGGCGCGCTTCGGCCGCTTCGAGGCGAAACTCGACGACCGCGCCCGCCGCGTAAAGGAAAAAATAGAGGAAGCCCGATCCGCCGTGGCCCGGGGCGACCACGCGCACGCGGAAGTCCTGGCGGAGGAAATCGAAAAACTCCTGCTCTGATTTCCGGTTTGACACTTCCGGGGAGTCGGGGTAATCTTTCGACAGTGGAAGATATTCTAAGAGAGATTCGGCTGGCTGTCCTCACGGGAAATGTGGCGTTTACACTGAAAGCCCGGCAGGAGATGGGCGCGGATAATTTGATGGACGTGGACGTGTACCAATCCTTGATGAACGCACGGGCGGTGCGGTCGAAACGGTCACGCAGTCCCTTTCGCAAGCAGGCACGAGAGAAGGTTTGGATCATTGTTGCGCCGACGGACGCGGGCATACGGATTTATACAAAAGGCGTCCTTCGAAAGAAGAAAGACAAGCCGGTGTTTTATGTTTTGATTTCAGCCAAGCGTTCGACCGATGCGGATTGAATGGAAGGAGGTGAAAGCGATGGAAGAATTGGAGTTCGACGAATGCCCGGCGTGTGAATCAAAAAAAATTCGACACAAGAGGGGCGGCATTACTCACGGCCGCGGCGGGAGAGAGGTGCGAATTCCACGGGCGACCTATTGGGAATGTGATGCGTGTAGGGAACAGTTTTACACGATGGCGGACATGCGCCGAATCGAGGAATATCTGGACAAATATCCGGGCCGCCGAAAGGTGGCCGCGTAGCCGATTGATTTTCCGTCCATGATCTACACAGTGATATTCGCGGTAACAAGCAATGGGTCGATGCATCCGGCACGCGTGTCGGTACCAACAGCACGGATATACAGGGACAAGACCAGATGGACGTGGGGAGTATGGCGTCGCAATGGATAAACTTCGCATCTTTCGACTTGGCCAACGCACCCTAACCATCATTGGGTGGTCTGTTCGAGTAGTGGCTTCTGTCTTGTATATCTTCTTTCTTGTGCACGTTCTCGCAGAAGCCAAGGGGCCCGCCGAGTCAATTGTTCTGGTTGTCGGTCTATTCGGTCTATTCAAAGTAAACGCGCTACTCATGACGCCCGTAACTGTAGCCCAAAGGTGGTATGAGTCTTTTTATCCTTGTCCGCATCGGGTCTTCGGTGGCGAAATAAGAGGCAAGTGCAGAGCGTGTAGGTCAGATAGACGGCGATTTTTAGAGATGGAAGCGCTCCAAAAAAGGAAGATGGAGATTTATAAACTTGCACGAGAAACAAGGCGAAACGCATTAGAACGGGCTGCAAGAGTTTATTTCCAAAGGGTCGAGAATGTACGAATGCTCTCACCGCAGAACTTCGAGGATCTGATTGCGGATATGTTTAAGAAGTTGGGTTACAGCGTAACACAAACACCATACACAAATGACCAAGGGCGCGATGCCATCGCTCTCAAGGGCGGTAAAAAGTTCTTAATCGAATGCAAACGTTACGCGGAAGATCAAAGAGTTGGCCGGCCGGAAATCCAAAAATTTCTTGGTGCCATGCTCGGAGACAAGGCTGATGGCGGCTTCTTTGTTACAACGTCTCGTTTCACGGCTACTGCGATAGAGTGCGCGCGAGGTCACAACGTCGAATTAATCGGCATCGATAGGCTTGGGGAACTATTGTCCACGGTTTTCCCCCAAGAGAGCGATAAAATCACCATCGAAGCCATTTGTCGGGAATGTGCAGACCGAGTTGTTTTTAGCTGGCCCAATGGTCCAATAAGTCTAACTTGCAGCAAGCAACATTCCGTTTCCTTAAACGTCAACCTCAAAGACTTGAAGGACGCATTCAATGGAAATGTCGTGATTTGCGCCAAATGTGGGAATCAAATGCGGGTTGTTTCAGGAAGAAGAGGTAAGTTTTGGGGTTGCACAGCTTATCCACAATGCCGTGCAACGCAGCAGATATAGGAGAAGAAGTAGGGGACGTTTCATAGAGAAACCGGTTTTTGTCCGTGTGTCTGTCCGTGGTCTTTGTTTCCGCCGTTTATCGGGGGGTTACACACATGGGAATCCGAGTATCTAGATCAACACGTATAAGGCGGCGGCCTCTTACTCTGATTTCCGGTTCGTCTCCTCGATGGGTAAAAACGGGATGATGAGCATGCCGGGTAGTGTGAGGGCCAGGACCAGGATGAAAAAATCTCCGTAGCCGAGGAGTTCCTGCAGTTTTCCGCTGATCATCCCGGGGACCATCATGCCGAGGGCCATGAGGCCGGTTGAGATGGCGAAGTGGGCGGTTTTGTAGGCGCCTTTGGACGTTTCCATCAGAAAAACCATGAAGGCCGTGAATCCGAGGCCGTAGCCGAACTGCTCGATCCCGACCGCCGCGTAGACCGCCGTCATCGCCGGTTCGGCGGTCTTGGCGAGATAGACGTAGCCCGCGTCGGGCAGGTTCAGCGCGATCGCCATCGGCCAGATGCATTTTTTAAGCCCGAACCGGGAGATCACCCAGCCGCCCAAGAGTCCCCCCGCCACCAGGCTCACGATCCCGACCGTCCCGTAGATGAATCCGACCTGCGCGGTGTCAATGCCCAGCCCGCCGGCCTCTCGCGGATCCCGCAAAAACGGCACGAGCATCTTCACCAGCATCGCCTCGCCAAGGCGATAGAGAAGAATGAACAGGACAACCGGAAGGATCCCCGGCTGTTGAAAATAGGTTTTGAACACGTTGAGATATGTCCCCTCCTCCGATTCCGCATGCAGGCCCTTCACGTCTTCCGGCGGTCGGGGAAGGAAGAAGGTGTGAAAGACAAACAGCGCCAGAAGCGTTCCCGCCGCCATCCAGGCGGCCACCGACCAGGCGTAGGGAATATTCCCCGTCGAGGTCTCGATCCGTCCCGCCCAAATGACGATGCCGCTGGTCGTGAAGATCGCGCCGAGCCTGTAGAAGAGGGACCGGATCCCGACGTAAAACGCCTGGTCATCCTTCGACAGCGCCAGCATGTAAAATCCGTCCGTGGCGATGTCGTGGGTCGCCGAAAGAAAGGCGACAACCGTGAAGATGATGAGAGACAGGGTCAGGTAGGCCGGGGAGAAGAGAGCGACGGCAAGGACCCCGAACGCCAGCGCCATCAGAATCTGCATGCTCCGGATCCAGCCGCGCTTGGTCGCGTAGAGGTCAACCGCCGGGCCCCAGAACATCTTGATGACCCACGGCAGGTACAGGTAGCTCGTCAGGCCGATCACCGTGTTCGACACGCCCATGCTCTTGTACATAAATATGGAGACGGAGTTCACCATGAAGTAGGGAAGGCTCTCCGCGAAATAGAGGGTCGGCACATACAACCAGGTCAGGCGTTTCATCGTTTCTATGCTTATCGGCCAGCTTGCCGCGGATATTTCGATAAAAAACTTGACAAACCTACCTGCGTAGGTATAGTGCGCGCCGATGGACACGTTGACGACCAAGCAGCGCAAGGTTTTAAAATTCATCGAAACCAAATCGGAGGCGGACGGAGCGCCCCCGACGTACCGGGAAATCGCGGACCATCTGGGAGTTTCCGTGGGCAGCGCGCAGACCCATGTCGAGGGGCTCAGGCGCAAGGGACTGCTCCTGAACCGTCCGACTGGCGCGGCGCGGCCGCTGGCTCGCCGGTTGATCTTGCGAACCCGAAGTCCGGGCCGCCGTATCCCGATTTTGGGCCGCGTGCCGGCGGGTCCGCTGGCGCAGGCGTTTGAATTGTCGGAGGATTCGATCACGCTTGATCCCGCGTGTCTTCCGTCCGGCCAGGTTTTCGGACTGCAGGTCCGCGGGGACTCGATGATCGAGGCGGGCATTTTGGAAAACGACATCGTCATCGTCCGCGTCCAGGCCGCGGCCGATCCCGGCGACATTGTGGTGGCGCGGATCGGCGATGACGCGACGGTCAAGCGTCTCGTTAAATCTCGCGACCGGTATCACCTCAAACCCGAAAATCCCTCCTATGACCCGATCCCCGCGGACGACGCGGAAATTCTGGGCAAAGTCGTCGGTCTTTTCCGGAAACTCTAACTTCACAAAATTCTGCATTTTTTCCTTGCATTTTTCCCCGAGGTAGTGTAGGAGTTACAAAGTTTTGATCGTCCGTTGAGGGGCGGGCGAAGGAGAGGGGAGAATGGGGTGAAGGGCCATGGGGCCGCCCGGATTTTTTTGACGGCGGCGATGCTCTTCAGTTTCGCGGTCCAACCCGTATTTGCTGTTTATCCCGATACCGATGTCGTAAGTTTCATGGAGGCGAAGTCCGCCGGAAAGCGGGCCGATCCATCGCCGCTGGCCTTCGTGCGCCCGGTGCTCTGGACGCTCTTCATGGGGTTCGTCTTTTTCGGCGCGCTGGTTTACGCCTGGCAGCGCCGCCGCCGTGAGGGAGGGTCGGATCTGATCCGCGTGCTGGCCTCGGCGCCGGTGGCCCAGGGGGTGCTGGTTCAGATCATCGACGTGGCGGGCGTCCTCTATGTCGTTTCGATGAGCCGCGCCGGCCAGACGGTCCTCGGAGAGATCACAGCCAACGAGAAGGTCAGCGAGATCAGGTCCCGGGTCGCCGCGGAGTCCGCGGGGATATCCATTCCGCCGGTCCCGTTCAAGGCCGCCCTCGAGAAATTTTTTCTCCGGCCGAAACCTGCAAGCCCGCCGCGCAAGGAAGTCCCGCGGGACGTCCGCGAATCGCTTCTCCGGGACGCGCTCGAACGCGTCCGCCGCCTGAACCCATCGGAAAAGGACAGAGAGTAGTTGAAATATTCTGTCTGTGTCGGTCTGTGGCTTATGTGTCTCATCGGCGGCGCATGGGCGGCTGATATTCCGATTCCGAAGGTCGATCTTCAAATCACGCAGGCCAAGAACGCCAAAGACGTGGCGCTCACCATCCAGCTCCTCGTCATCTTCACGATCCTGTCCCTTGCGCCCTCCCTCGTCATGCTCATGACCGCCTACCTCCGCGTCTTTATTGTTCTTTCTTTCGTCGAGCGCGCCCTGGGACTTCAACAGATGCCGCCGCGACAGATCCTGGCGGGCATGGCGATGTTTCTCACGTTCTACATCATGGCGCCGACGTTCACGAAGATATACCACGGGGCGGCGGAGCCGTTTTACAACCAGGACATCCCGGCCAAGCAGGCCTACGGCACGACCATGCATGAATTGCGGAAGTTCATGTTCAGCCAGACCCACGAGAAAGACATCGGGCTTTTTTTCCGCCTGTCCAGCACGCCCTCGCCCTCGAATCGCGGCGGAGTCCCGACCCACATCCTGGTTCCCGCCTTCGTCCTGTCGGAACTCAAAACCGCTTTCACCATGGGCATTCTCATTTATGTTCCCTTCATCGTGATCGACATGGTCGTCGCGTCGATTCTCATGTCGATGGGCATGATCATGGTCCCGCCGGTGATGATCTCTCTGCCGATCAAGGTCCTCATTTTCGTCCTGGTGAACGGCTGGGACCTGCTGATGTATTCGATCGTGAAGAGTTACCACCTCACATGAAAATTGCGGATTGTGGATTGGGAATTTCGGATTTAAATCCGCAATCCGCAATCCGCGATCCGAAATGCCATGGATAAATCCCAGGCGATCGATCTGATCCGAAATTCCCTGTGGTTCACGATCATCATCTCCGCGCCTTCGCTGATGCTGTCGGTGATGGTGGGGCTTTTTATCAGCATTCTTCAGACCACAACCCAGATCCACGAGCAGACCCTGACCTTCGTCCCCAAAATTTTCGCGCTTCTGGCCGCCGCCATTTTGTTCGGTCCCTGGATGATCGAGTCCTTCACCGATTACATCTGGAACCTGTGGTCTCAGCTGCCGGACATCGCGCCGCACTGACCGCTGATGATCGATCTCTTTGTCGGGCAGTGGCTCACCTTTCTCCTCGTTCTGGTGCGCATCGTCGGCATGTTTTCAACCGCGCCGTTCTGGTCCGGCGAGGGCGCTCCGATGAAAATCAAGGTGGCGCTGGCGCTGGCGGTTGCGATCGGGATTTTTCCCGATATCGCGGCCCGCGGGGTTCTGCCGGTGACGTTCGCATCGCCCTGGCAGTTCGCGGGCGCGGTGGCCGAGCAGGCGGTGATCGGCATGATCATCGGCTTCATCTCAGCCATGTTTTTCGTGCTCTTCGACGCCTCCGGCCGCTTCTACAGCACGCAGATGGGCCTCGGCATCATCAACGTCTTCGACCCCTTTCACGCCGTTGAAGTCTCGATCATGGGCCAGTTCCAGAGTTTCATATCGCTGCTCCTCTTCATCGCCGTCGACGGCCCGCAGTGGATGTTGTTCGCGGTCCAGAAAAGTTTTCTGGTCGCGCCGCATTTTCAACCGACGTCCCTCGCCCTCGCCCACGCGATCTTCGGCCTTTTTTCAAAAATCTTCTACATATCCTTCGTCTTCGTCATGCCGATTTTGGGCGTATTGTTTTTGTCCCACGTGGTCCTCGGGATTCTCTCCAAGGCCAGCCCGCAGCTCAATGTCATGATCCTGGGGTTCCCCATCAACATCGGAGTCGGCCTCTTCACGTTTATTCTTCTGCTCGATTATTTCGAAAACATGATCCCGGAAATCTTCGAAACCATGTTCCGGGAAATCGATCTGTTTCTGGTGCACCTGTTGTGATTTCGGATTTCGGATTTCGGATTTCGGAATTAAACGCGTTTGAAAATCCGCAATTCGCAATCCGCAATCCGCAATACCCGATGGACATTCAGTTCTTCGCCACCGCCGAGGAGGAGGGCCGTACCGAGGATCCGACGGCGCGGCAGAGGCAGAAAGCGGAGGGGAAGGGCAGTTTTCCAAGGACCCGGGATCTGGGGGCGCCGGCGGCGATCCTGTTCTGCTGTGTTTTTTTGCAGGGATATTTGCCGGAACTCATCGATTCCCTGATGAAGTTCACGGTGATGTTCCTCTCCGGAGAGATCCTTCCCGCGGACCCCGGCGTCCGGGACCTGTCGCACATGTCGGTCGTCGCCCTCAAGCACGTCATCTGGGTTTCCCTCCCGGTCATGCTCCTGGCCGCCCTCATCATCATCATCGCCGAGATCGTCCAGGTCGGTTTTCATTTCAATCCGAATTTCATCAAGTTCAATTTCTCCGCTCTCAAGCCCGATCTCTCGCGGGTGTTCCAAAAATTTCTGCCGAAACGCGAGACCCTGATCGAACTGGGCAAGAGCATCGGGAAGATCCTGATCGCGGGCGGCGTCGGCTTCGGCATTGTCTGGGCCAATTACGGGGCCCTGGTCGAGACCATCCGGATGGGCCTCGTGGACGGCCTGATCCGGGTCGGGCAAGTGACTTTCGACGTCGTTTTTTGGACCACGCTCCTCTTGATCTGCTTCGCCATCCCGGACTATTTTTATCAGCGCTACCAGCACACCGACAAACTGAAAATGACAAAAGAGTCGGTGAAGGACGAGCACAAGCAGATGGAGGGCGATCCTCTGATCAAGGGTGAACAGCGCAAGCGCATGGCGGACCTTTTCAGCCGGCGGATGATGGAGAAAGTCCCGAAGGCGGACGTCGTCATCACCAATCCCACGCACTATGCCGTCGCCCTGAAGTACGACCAGGAGGACCGCCCCGCGCCCTACTGTCTGGCCAAGGGCCGGGACTACGTGGCCCTGCGGATCCGTGCCCTCGCGGAAAAGGCCGGCGTACCCGTTTACGAGGACCGTTTTCTCGCCCGCGCTCTCTACGACGCGGTCGAAATCGGCGAGGAGATCCCCTCGCAGTTCTACGAGTCGGTCGCCGAAGTTCTCGCGTTTGTGTATCGCCTGCGGGAAAAAGAAGCCGCGGGCGTCTGATCATGCCTCCGATCCAGGGCCCCCTCGCGATGGAAAAAATCATCAAGAACGCCGATATCGCGCTTGCGGTCCTCGTGGTGGTCATCATCATGATGATGATCATCCCGATCCCGACGATCTTCCTCAATCTCCTGCTCGCGGCCAATATCACGCTCGCGCTCGTCGTGCTCCTCACGGTGGTCTATCTGGACAAGGCGGTTGATTTCGCCGTCTTTCCGTCCTTGATCCTCGTCACCACGCTTTTCCGGCTGTCCCTCAACATCTCCTCCACGCGCCTCATCCTGCTGGAGGGCCGCGCCGGCGTGGAGGGCATCATCACCGCCTTCGGGGATTTTGTCGTCGGGGGCAATTACATCGTCGGCGTTGTCATCTTTCTCGCCTTGGTGATGATCCAGCTCATCGTGATCGTCAAGGGCGCCACGCGTGTCGCGGAAGTCGCCGCCCGCTTCACGCTCGACGCCATGCCCGGCAAACAAATGTCGATCGACGCCGATCTCAACGCCGGCACCATCACCCGGGAGGAGGCCGACAAGCGCCGGATTGAGATCCGCCGGGAGGCCGATTTTTACGGAGCGATGGACGGCGCCGCGAAATTCGTGTCGGGAGACGTTACGGCCGGCATCGTCCTCACGGTCATCAACGTCCTCGGCGGGCTGGCCATCGGCATGTGGCAGAGAGGCGAAAGTTTTCAGGACGCGGCCCAGACCTACACCCTTCTCACCATCGGCGACGGCCTCGTCGCGCAGATCCCGGCGCTCCTGCAGTCGACCGCCATGGGCCTCATTGTCACGCGCGCGGCAAACGTCGACAACCTTGGCAAGGACCTCAGCACCCAGCTCACCGCCAACCCGCGGGCGATGGGCATCACCTCCGGCACGCTGTTCTTCCTGGGTCTGGCCACGCCCCTGCCATTTTTCCCGTTCGTGACCGCCGGCGCCGTCACCGCCTTCCTTTCCGTGGCGGGACTCCAGACCCGGAAAGCGGCGGAGGATAAGGTGAAGGAGGAGGCCACGAGGAAGAAGACGCCGACGAAGGGCCCGGAGGACGTGACGGCGCTTCTGGCGGTCGAGGCGATGGAACTCGAAATCGGCTACGGCCTCATCCCCCTCGTCGACCGGGAGCAGGGCGGAGATTTGCTGGACCGTATAGCGAACATCCGCCGCCGGTCGGCCATCGACCTCGGAATCGTGGTTCCGCCGATCCGGATCCGGGACAACATGCAGCTCAAGGCCAACGACTACATCATCAAGATCCGGGGCGTGGGCGTCGGATCCTTTTCGGTTTATCCCGAACGATTTCTCGGCATGGCCCACGTGAAAATCAAGGAGCCGGTCCCCGGCGAGTCTGTCCGGGAGCCCGCGTTCGGCATACCGTCAGTGTGGATTTATGAGAAAGACCGCGAGCGCGCCGAGGCCGCCGGGTACACGGTAGTGGACGCGACGACTGTGATCGCGACGCATTTGACGGAACTCATCAAGCGCCACGCGGCGGACCTGCTCACCCGGCAGGAAACCCAGAAAATCCTCGATCACGTCAAGGAAACCGCGCCCGCGCTGGTCGATGAGTCCATCCGCAAAGTCCAGCTTGGCGGGATACAGAAGGTCCTGCAGATGCTTCTGCGCGAGGGCATTTCAGTCCGCGACATGGTCACGATTCTGGAAACCGTCGCGGACCGCGCCGAACAGCTCCCCGACCCGCTTCACCGCGCCGAGGCCGTGCGCGCGGCCCTTGCGCGCAGCATTTGCGAGTCCATCAAGGAACCCGACGGGAGCCTTCATGTCATCACTCTGGCGCCGGACCTGGAAGCCCGCATCAACGAGCAGGTGGTGTTCCAGCCCGAGCAGGCGTCCGTCAATCTGCCGCCCCCCGATCTGCGCGGCATCATCGATTCGTTCCGGGCGGAGTTGAAGAAACTGATCGACGAAGGCTACCCGGCGATCATTCTGACGTCGCCCCGGATCCGCGCCGCCGTCCGGGATCTTCTGGCGCCCTTCATTCCAAACGCCAAGGTCATTTCCTTCAACGAAGTGGCGCAGGGAATCGTTCTCAAGACGAAAGGCAGTGTGAAGAGCCCGGCGCTTGCCGGCGTGGTTTAAACAGGAGAAGGAGGACTGAATGTATAAACGCTTCGAGGCGGAAACGCTGAAGGCGGCCTACCAGAAAGTCAAAACGGAGCTGGGATCGAACGCCCAGATCCTGACGCACCGCCAGGTCCGGCAGTCTGGAATGTCGGGCATGCTTGGCAAAAAAGTCTGGCAGGTGATCGCGATGAATCCGCCGGACGGACAGGGAAGTCCCGTCCCGGCCAAATCCCGCGTCCGCAATCCCGTGGACCATGTCATCGACGAGCCCGCCCTCCCATTCGCCGAATTTTCCAAGAACGATCCGGCGCCCGCCGCCCCGCGTCGTCCGGCGCCGTCCGGGTCGAGGCCTGCAGAGCCGGCGCCGAACCTGGAACGGACCGCGCTGAAAATTCTGGTAAAGGAAGTCCGCGCGCTCGCGGAAAAGTTGAACGCCACGAAGCCTTCCGCCGAGCACGTCATTCTCCCGGGGGCCCTTCCGGACGTCTACCGCAGACTGATCTCCCAGGACATTCCAAGGGAGATGGCGGTGGATTTCATGACCGGCCTTTGCGACCGCCCGAGCCTGGACATTTGCGACGAGGCAAAAATTCTGGAGTCCCTCGAGGAGCGCCTGGCCGAGCAGATCCCGACCGCCGCCCTCGAAACCCTCTTTTCCAGCCGCCGCCCCCGGATCCTTTTTGTGGTCGGCCCGTCCGGCGTCGGCAAAACCACGACGCTCGCCAAGATCGCCATGCTGGCCGTTCGGGAGGAAAAGGCGAAGGTGGCCCTCGTGACGCTCGACACGTTCCGCATCGCCGCGGCTGAACAGCTCAAGACCTATGCCGACCTCATGCCGGCCGATATCGAAGTGGTCCTTTCAGAGGAGGAATTCTCGTCGGCCGTCGTCCGCCACGCCGACAAGGACTTCATTCTGGTCGACACACCGGGCAAGAACCCGTGTTCTCCAGCGGCCCTTTCCGATTTCCGGGATTATCTGAAGCGTCTCTCCGGGGCCAAGCTTCCCGCGCCGGCCATTCTCATGGTCCTTTCCGCGTCGACCAAGCAGTCCGATCTGGAACGCTACGCCGCGTGTTACCGCAGTTTGGACCCGGCTGGCGTGGTCTTCACCAAGCTGGATGAGACTTCAAGTTTTGGCCCCATCCTCCCCGTCCTCCACGCCTGCCGTCTGCCCCTTGTTTTTCTCACGGC
>JACQOF010000035.1 GCA_016202645.1 bacterium | reverse complement strand
GGATTAGGGAATAGGTATTAGGGATTAGGGATAGGGCGAGAAATAGAGCGGGGATTAGGGGACGAGCGAGGCGGCGGCGGATCATTGGCGGAGTTCTCCGATTCGAGTGATCAGGCGGGATAACATCAGTTTTTCCTGATGGATGATGTCGAAAATCGGATGGGCGGGCTTATCCAGCAGAAATCCAAGGCGCGCCGCAAGCATCAGCTGGGTTTCCAGCTCACAGAGCGATCCAAAGGCAATGTTCAAGAAATGATGATAGTCGCCGGTTGTCCTTCTCCCATATCCTTCCGCGATGTTCGAGGGCACACTCACCGCCGCTCCCCGCGCCTGGGCCGTAAGGCCAAACCGCTCCTCTTTCGGAAATGACCGCGTGATCTCATAGACCCGCTCGCAAAGCTCCATCCCCTTCTGCCAGACCTTGAGATCCTTGTATTCCCGAATCTCCTCATTCTCCACCGGTTTCTCTTCTTTGTTCTCCATAGTATGTTTTTCCCTAATCCCTATTCCCTAATCCCTGATCCCCATTCCCCACCCTGACCATCACAGCACCGTCTGGATGTCGGGGTCGTTTCTGTCTCATGCGGCCGCCTTGACTTGCCCGGACGGATTTAGGACAGTATCGACATGAGAGCGGAGACGAGGCGGAATCGAGTCAATGGGCGAAACGGCAGAAAGCCGAATCCGGCGGGCGCGCTGGCGGCGCTCGACGCGGCCATTGCGCACAAACGCAGGTACGGCTCTCAGTTCAAGGGCATGACGAGAGACGAAATAATGGTGCGGATCAAAAAGACGAGGGAACAGCTGGTGCGGGAGCGATTTGGATATCTGTTTGGATAGCAACATATACATTTTCGCCTTCGGGGATGAACCCGCCGCGGACTGTGAACAAGCCATTCGCCATCTTACCGTCGGAATCCACGGGTTTCGATTGCACCTGCCACGGATGGTTGTCGACGAAGTCGGTCGAAATCTGCGCGCCGACGGCCTCAAACTCTGCCATAAATTCTGGCGGGATATGGGTTGCGCCATAGATGAAGAGGAGATCGTACCCATCGGCATCATCAAATCATACAGGGATCGCGGCTTCAAATCCGGCGATGCGGTGATCGCCGCATATTGCGAACACGCCAAAGTCCAATGCCTTGTCAGTGAAAACCGTGATTTCCTCGCGCTGTCAAAACCTTTGCCATTCCGCGTCATGAAAGCCGCAACGTTCTTGAAACCGACCCCATCGCCTCCGGAAACATAAATCGGGGAAAAGGGGACGGAGGGCGCCGGATTGCCGGATGGGGTGCGGGCGATGTGCGGGGAGAAGAGGGACAGTCCGTGAGTTGTTGACTTCAAGTGTCCGAACTTGAAATCCGATTCCGCCACAGAAGGCACAAAAGGCACAGAATGATTTCCCCGCTTAGAGCGCGCGGGGACAAGTTTTGTGGCTTTTGTGCTTTTTGTGGCCATCCCCGACTTGAAAATTGAGAATTTCTTTTTCCTGCGAGAGAACGCGCCGGCCCCCAAGTTTTTAAGATTAGACAGAATACCTCCTATATAACTACAAATATTAATTGTGATCCAGATCACACTGCGGACGGAATTGCGTACGAAGGGGGCGCCGAAACAGGATGGATTCGGGAGTCGTGCAACGGACGTATCTTCATCAACCGAGGCAATCACCTGCGCATGGAACCTATTCATGAGTTCTGAATCCTGCAGGACTCACCACCCCGTGCCAACCCTTTAAACGTATCCGCGGGATGAGCGAAAGTCAAGGGAATTTTGCCTGATTTTCGTCCCCCGTCTCGTATCTAGTCTTAATCTCTCGATGATATGGTAGGCTTTCTCTCATGGGGGGCCGGTGATGTCGTCTGCATTTACCCACGCGTTTGTGGCCGGGTCGATCGGGAAATCCGTCGCGCCGGAAAATATGCCGCCCCGGTTCTGGGCGCTGTCCGTCCTCTGCAGCGTCATTCCGGACGCGGACGTGCTCGGATTCTTTCTCGGAATTCCGTACGAAAGCGTTCTGGGCCATCGCGGCCTGTCGCATTCCCTCATCTTCGCGGCGGCGCTCGGATTCCTCGCCGCCCGGCTGATGTCCGGGACCGGCTTCGGCTGGGCCGGAAAAATATTTCCCCTGTGGATTTATTTCTCCGCCGTGACGGCGTCGCACGGCCTGCTCGACGCCATGACCAACGGCGGGCTGGGGGTCGCCTTTTTTGCGCCGCTTGATTCGACCCGCTATTTCCTGCCGTGGAGGCCCCTGGAGGCGCCGCCGATCGGCCTCGCCCCGTTTTTCGGCGAGTGGGGCATGAGGGTGATGGCCAGCGAATTTCTGTACGTCTGGGTTCCGGCGTGCCTTCTGCTCCCGGTAGTCCAGGCGGCCTCGCGCCTGCGTCGCAGATGAGGATCGGATAGAAAATATGGGCATGCAAACCAAACAGAAACCCGCCGGCCGACGACCGGCCATCCCTCCCGAATCGGAAACGGCGGAGTGGAAAGAATCTCTCGGCGAATGGAAAGAAATCGTCGAGACTGTAGCGGCCTTCGCCACGCACCGCGGCGGCCGGATTTTCGTGGGCGTGGATCGGAAAGGCGAAATCCGCGGCGTTCAGCATGGCGGCAAGTCCATGGAGGACATCACCAACAGGATCGTCCAGAACACGGACCCCAGAATCGTGCCCTCCGTCCGCATGGCGGCCTATCAGAAGAAGGACATTCTCGTCATCGATGTCGAGGAGGCGAGATCTAAACCCATTCACGCCTTCGGCCGGCCCTTCAAACGCTCTGGCCGCACGAACCAGCGCCTTTCGCCGGATCAGTCGGCCGCGATCTACATGGCATCGCGAGGACAAACATGGGACGAGACGGTTTTCGACGACGCCCGCATGGATGACATTTCCATGAAGAACGTCCGATCATTTATCGCAACTGCCCGCCGGGAGCGGAAAGTCGAGTGGAGCGGCCGGGACGCCCCGATCAAGGTACTCCGGCTTTTGAAACTTGTTTCAAGCGGCAAGCCGACCGTGGCCGCAATACTTCTCTTCGGTTCATATCCTCAGCGCCATCTGATTCAGTCCGAAATCCGATGCGCCAGGTTCAAATACGATTCGTCCGAGAGACCCATCGATTTAAAGGTGATCGCCGGAACCGTGGTGAATCAGGCGGATGAAGTGCTCCGGTTTGTTCAGCGCAACATTCGAATGGCCGTCGAGGTGAGGGACGGCGGCCCGCGCCGGACGGATGTCTGGCAATACCCGCTGGACGCCGTGCGGGAGGCCGTTGTCAATGCGATCTGTCACCGCGATTATGCGTCAACGTCAAATGTCCAGGTGCGAATCTTTGACGAATCTCTGGAGGTTTGGAGCCCCGGTCTGCTTCCACACGGCATCACGATCCGAGACCTGAAACGAAATCATGAATCCAAGCCCCGTAATAAACTGATCGCGTCCGCCTTCTTTTTGGCCGGCGTCATCGAGAAGTTCGGGCAGGGAACGCAAAACATCATCTCTCTTTGCCGTGAAGCCGGCATCCCTGCCCCGGAATTCGAGGAGACGGGATCATCCTTTATCGTGAGGTTTCGCCGGCCGGAAAAAAAGCCGACAGGGTCTGTCGCCCCGCGTGATACCGCGCAAGTCACCGCGCAAGTCACCGGACAAGTCACCGGACAAGTCACCGGACAAGTCGCCGGACAAGTTCTGCGATTCTGCATGTCCCCGCGCAAGGCTGGCGAGATACAGAATTTGCTGCATCTGAAGCACCGTGAAAACTTCATGAATAATTATCTCAAGCCCATGCTCGACAAGGGTTGGCTTGCCATGACTATTCCGACAAAACCGAGAAGCCGCCTGCAGAAATACCGTTCCACTTCCGCCGGAATAAAGGCGCTGAAACAGGCCGAGCGACGATCTCGAACGGCAAAGGCTGACAAACAATGAACGAAGCCGACACCTGTAGAACCCTGATCACCCCCGCCCTTCAAACGGCCGGGTGGGACCGCGATCTGTTAGCATTCAGCAATTTTTGGACACATTTTCCGAATCGGAGTTTGCAGTTTCAAGCGTCTGAGGAAGCTCCCCGTTCAAGCGCGCACGGGTTCTTCACCGAGTATCTCAACCAGCTTGCCGGCATTCTCATGCTGTCCGCGGCAATGCTGTCCCTTCCATCCGTCGTCCTCGGCGCCGAGCCGGACAGCTTCAAATCCATCCGGGATGCCGTCGCGTTTGAACTTGACCGCCGCGCGGCCGGGCCTGAGGCGGTTCAGGAATTCGATTCGGAATGCGCCGCCGCGTACGGGTATCTTCAGGCCCGGGATACCCTGACCCTTTCGATTTTCCTCGGATTCATGAATTCGATGGGATCGGATCTCGTGATGGACGGGGCGTTCAGGTCCGCCCTTGTGGATCACTTGAAAAAGGACTGCGCCGGGCCGTCGCGGGCGTGCGGTTTCAAAGAAACAAATGAAGATCATCCCCCGGCGCCTGGCCATCCGGTTACCCTCAGTATGCGAAGGGGGCGGGTGGTCCTGAACATTTACAACAGCTCGATCGGGGAGAATGACTCGGAGCGGGCCGGGAGGCAGGAAGATCATTCACGGGCGGTGACGGAGGCGTACTTGGACGCCTTGAGGCGGGATGATGTCGTCCTGTATCTGGGCCACTCGCGGTATGGGACGGGGCCCGGGTTCAGGCCGCGTGGATTTTTTTCCAGGGAGGGTTTGACGACTTTTCTTCATCGCCCTCTGGCGGCGGAAATGGCCGCCGCCTTGGGAGCCCGCGCCGCTCCCCCGGTATTGCTCGGGTTTTTTTCCTGCCAGTCGCAAAAACATTACGCGCGCCTCATTCATTCATCATCCCCCCGATCCGCGCTGATTGTGACGTCCGGCCTGACCTCCCACTTGGCCAATCTTCTAGGCCTCCGGGGATTTCTCGATGCGTTTCTCGGGATGCGGTGCCGCGAGGAGATGGAAAAAAATCTCAACGCTAAAATCGCGCCGTCCGCCTACCATATTTACGGATTCTTCGAGGAATCCCCGCACCCCAGATATCGGCCGCGCGCCCATGTCTTGGCGGTTTCTCTGGCCATCCTGGCTGTTCCGTTTCTCGTTGCTTTTCTGTCCGGATTCGGCCGATCGCTTCAGACGTTCCCGGCCGCCCCCGCGTCCGGCGCGGCGCCCTGCAGGATCGCCCTCTTCATCTCCGTTTTGCCGGCCGTCTTTATCGCACGGCCGATTCACGTCGATACGCTGTCGGCCCTGCCTTTGATGATTTCCCTGACGGGGGTCATCATCCTCCTCGTTTCCCTCTTCAGGGGCGCTGAAGTTCTCGGAAGATTGTGGGGTTTCGTCAAGCGGACCCGGATGGCGGCCGGACTGTCGGCCGTGCTCTATTTTCTCGTGATATTCCTTCCTGAAATCAACCCGATGAACGCCGCGGGCGCCTTCCGGCAGTCTCTGGCCTTCCTGGCGGCGGCTGTCATTATCCTGCCGTTCGTTTTCTGTTCCGGGGAACTTCTCCTCGTCCCCTTTTTGGGCCGGGACTGGAAACATGCGGTCCACAGCGGTCTGGTGACACTGGCATTCTACGCCCTGATCCATATTGGTCTTTCGGCGCTGAATCCGGACTTCAATCCCTCCCGCGCCAGATGGTTCGCGTTTGTGCTCTACCAGCAGGCCGCGTCCCTCCTGCTCCACCGCCGAACGTCAGACCCGGCCGCCCCCCTCGCCTTTCAATGGCTGACCCTCGCCTGGATTTTTTCGGAGCAGATGCAGAGCATCCTGTACGGATAGCCCCTGGAAATGTCCATGGAAATGCCGGCCATTTGACTTGATTCACTAATTAGTCTACAATACAGTCATGGTGAAGTTGAATATGCATGCCGCCAAGACGCATCTGTCGCGGTACATGAAGCGGGTCCAGAAAGGCGAGACGATTCTCATCTGCCGCCGAAACGTCCCCATCGCGGAGATCCGGCCGGTCCCGCAACCGCCCGCGCGGCGGCGCCCGGTGGGGCTCGACAAGGGAAAAATCCGGATCCCAAAATCCTTTTACGACCCGCTTCCCCCAGACCTCGTCAATCTTTTCAACGGCGGGGAATCTTGAAGATTCTGCTCGATACCTGCGCGTTTTTGTGGATCGCCTCGGACGATAAAAATTTGTCAGCCGCGGCCCGCGATTGTTTTCAAGACGCCGGTAATGAAGTGTGGTTGAGCGCCGCTTCCGAGTGGGAAATCGTGGTCAAGCATGGCGCAAAAAAACTCGTCCTTCCCGAACCGCCGGATGACTTTCTTCCGGCCCGCCGCCGCGCGTATGGACTATCGGCGCTGGCGATTTCCGAGGAAGCGGTGCTCCGGCTGGCCCGCCTGCCAGGGCTTCATAAAGATCCTTTCGACCGGATGCTCGTCTGCCAAGCCATCGTCGAGGGATGCGTCATTCTCACCCCCGACCCATTGATCCGGCAATACCCCGTCCGTTGCGAATGGTGAAACACCGTGCCCCTCAATCTTTAGCGAATCCCATGTCCGCAAATTCGTCCCACGTCATTTTCACCATCATCGGGCTTTCCACCGGCGGCGGCAATTTTTCTTTGGGTTTGATATGGGCGTCTTCGCCCGCGCCGAGGACGATCTCTCCGCCCATCATGCCCGCCAGGCCTTTTTTCTTCGCCCAGACTTTGCCTTCGCACACGCAAAGGTACGTCTTGTCCGGGGCGGCTTCCATCATGAACTTCGTGCCGCGAACGCCGGCGACCGCCGACGGAGTCTGGATTTTGAAGGACTGCCGCGCCGCAAGCGTGCCCGCATGGGCGAAAATTTTGCCCCGGTCGAGGCGCAGGACGAACCGGTCGGAGAGATCGGCCAGAACCATCCCGCCGTTTTTCAGGCGGACGACTCTATCGTTTTCAAATTGGATGTCCACAAAGGAGTTGTCAGAACGGTCGGTTTCGACGCGGTCGCCCGCACGGAGGGTATCGCCGGCCTTGACGGTTTTTCCGTCCGCCCGCGCCTCGCCGGAAACTTTGAGGATCTTCGCCTCAGGGACGGGCTTCCGCGCCTGTTCCCCGGCGAAGCTCTCCGTGCCTGCCCAGATCATCACGGCGGCCAGCACGCCAACCGCCTTCAACAGCGGATGATTCCAATGTCTCCCGCGTTTCATGGTCCCCACACTGCCTTAAGCCGCCCGTCTCTGCCGCAGTTATACCGATAAAATTTGTATCGGAGCGGATTTTTCACGTAGTAGTCCTGATGATAATCCTCCGCCGGATAGAACGGAGCGGCGGGAAGGATCGCCGTCGCGATCCGGCCTTTTTCCCGGATTTGGCTTTTGATCTCGCCCAGGGATTTCTCCGCCTGTTTTTTTTGCCCGTCGTCCAGATAAAAAACCGCGCCGGTGTACTGCTCGCCCTTGTCGCAAAACTGCCCGGCGCCGTCGAGGGGGTCGATGTTTTTCCAGAAGACGGAAAGCAGATCCGCGTAGGAGATTTTCGCGGGATCGTACGTGATTTCGATCGCTTCCCGGTGGCCCGTCCCGCCGCCCGAGATCTCCTCATAGGTGGGGTTCGCGCCGCGGCCGCCGGTGTAGCCGACGACGGTTTCGAGGACGCCTTTTTCCTTCAGCGCGTCAAACGGCGGTTCCATGCACCAGAAACAGCCGCCGGCGAAAACAGCCTTCGCCGTTTTCATGGCCGACACGGCGGAGGAGAACACCGGAAGAAATTCGGCGTAACCCTCTTTGGCCAGATTCTCCTTCGGAATAAACCGCATGGCCGCGGAGTTCATGCAGTATCGCAGGCCGGTGGGCGCGGGGCCGTCGTCGAAAACATGGCCGAGGTGGCTGTTGGCGTGTCGGCTTCGGATTTCGGTCCTGGAGACGAATAATTTGCGGTCCTGTTTTTCCATAATGTTCTCCTTGACGAGAGGCCGCATGAAACTCGGCCAGCCGGTTTTGGAGTCGTACTTGTCGGTCGAGGAAAAGAGCGGCTCGCCGGAGACGACGTCGACGTAAATGCCCTCGCGCTTTTCGTTCCAGTATTCATTCGCAAACGGCCGCTCCGTGCCCTCCTCCTGGGTGACTTCGTATTGGAGAGGCGTGAGCTTCTTCTTGAGTTCCACCTTGTCGGGCTTGCTGAAATTTTTCATGTCCCTTCCCTCCGATGGCGTCAGATGGACTGCAATGAACATCAGGGCCAGAATTCCAACGAATGGCTTCATCGCAGTATGCTGACCTGCTTTTCCTTCCCCGTCAACGCCCGCGCCGCGATTTGCATGACCTCGTCCCAGGCGCGCGCGATGTCCGGCGCGCCAATCTTACTTTTCCACCCGGCGTTCGGATACCGCTGGACGACGGCCCAGAGGTCGATCTGCCGGGGCGACAAAAACCTGTCGGGATTTAAGCCCATCCCGATCGCCGCGTTGACGCGCGCGGACTGCGTGGCTGACAGGGGGACGAATTTTAACGGCGTCTGCGAGAGATAATACTTGGGCTCGGCGTCGGGTCGGACTGTTCCGGCCGGCTCGACCGCGCCGCGGCCGACGATCTCGGAGGCGATTTGGCGCTGGCCGTCGTTTTCGGCGAAGACGCGCAGGGCGCATCCCTGCGATTTTGCGGCGCTGACCAGTTTGTCGTAGGGAATCGTCCCGGGGTTGAACACGACCTCGACGACCTCATGCCCGCCGGAAAATCCGGGCCGAGTCGAAAGGACGCCGGGCAGAGATCCCAGACGGCCCTCGCCGGCCCAGAAACACGCCATCGCAAATGTCCCGCGCTCGGTCCTGGCCGCGCCGTATTCTTCGGCAAGAAGCTGAAGATACGGCGGGATGGGCCGGTTGAGTTTGCGCAGGGCTGTGGACATGGCCGACAAAAGCCCTCTGATCGAATAATCCCCGGCCAGCCGCGGCGCAATCTCGCTGCCTTCGGTTGACACGATCCGAACAACCGGGTTGTTCCACGCCGGTTCGCGGAACTTTTTGAGGGTCGCGGCGTCCTCGCCCCCTCCATTATTATATATGGCCACCGGCACAAACAGCGACTCGATCGCTTCAACAACCAGCGGATGGCTCAAGACCATCTGACCGTAGCCGACGCACGTGGCGCACCCCGGCACTTCCTGAAACAACATCAGGATTGGTTTCTTTTCCGAACGCGCGCGGTCCGCGCCGCGTCCGAAGTCCCGCTCCCAGGACACCCGGCCAAGTTCCCGGGGATGATCCGCGACCGCGGGAATCTGTTCACACAGAGCCATGCTCATCGCCGCCACCGCCGCCATCCAGGGATAAACCCGCGTCCATTTCGCTCTCCCGTCCACTCCATCTATATACCATCTTTTACAGGCCGGGGAAATCATCTTTAAAGCGGAACCGTTGCGAGAAAATGTGCATGTTGCTATAAGAGTTGCCAGTGGCTGAACTCACGAAGTTCTGGTACCTGAAACGGATCAATCTCTTTTCCGAGATGACGCGCGAGGAAATGCAAATGATGGCCGACATGACCACCATGTCCTCCTTTCCGGCCAAAGAGGTTCTCTATTTTCCGGGCGATCCGTCCGATTCGATATTTCTTCTGAAGGAGGGAAATGTCAAAATTTCCCAGCTCACGCCGGACGGGAAAAAACTGACGCTCGACATCCTCAATCCCGGAGAAATTTTCGGCGAGGCCTCGATCACGGGGCCGGACGCGGAACGGGACACGATGGCGGAGGCGCTGACGCCCGTGCATGTATGCGTCGCGTCGAAAGACCGGTTTCTGATGTTTTTGGATCGCCGGCCGGCGCTGGTGATGCGGATTACCAAGCTGATGGGATTTCGGTTGAAGAGAGTCGAGACCCGGTTGCAGTCGCTCCTGCTCAAATCCGTTCCGGCGCGCCTCGCCGAACTTTTAATCCGTCTGGCCGGCGATTACGGCAAAGAGGCCCGCGGCGGCATCGAGATCGGCCTGAAACTGACGCATCAGGAGATGGCCGAGCTGATCGGCTCCACCCGCGAAACCACCAGCGCCATCATGGGCCAGTTCCGGGATAAAAAACTCATCGACACCGACGGCCGCCGGATCGTCGTCCTCAACCGGCAAAAACTGTCCCAAACCGCGTAAGTTCTATTTTCGTCGTTTTGTAATCTCCCTTACCGCCCCGCCATTGCCTGCCTGTTAGGCTTGTCACTGGCATGAGAAACGTATGGGTTCGACATCTGATGTCAGCCGCCTTGGTATGGACCGCGATCCATCCGGCGCAAGCGATCACACTGAACGGATTCGACCTGTCCAAGACGGACATCCCGGCGAACGAAATCCTCTCCGGCGGGCCGGGGCGGGACGGGATTCCGGCGATTTTTCGGCCGGAGTTCGACCTCGCATCCGATGCGGCGTGGCTGGCGCCTTCCGACCGGGTGCTGTCGATTGAAATTGACAGCGACGCGCGGGCCTATCCGATCCGGATTCTGAACTGGCATGAAATCGTGAACGACATCGTAGGCGGCGTGCCGGTCGTCATTTCATTCTGCCCTCTCTGTGGAACGGGGATGGCATTCGACCGGCGCGCCGAGGGCAAACCCCTCACCTTCGGCGTGTCGGGTCTGCTTTATAACAGCGACGTGCTCATGTACGACCGCGAAACCGGGAGTCTCTGGTCGCAGATCATGATGAAGGCGGTCAGCGGCCGGATGCGCGGGAAAACTCTGCGGCTTCTCCCACTCGATCAGACTACTTTTGCCGATTTCAAAGCGCGCTATCCGTCCGGCAAAGTCCTCTCCACTCGAACGGGGCACATGAGGGACTACGGCCGAAGTCCCTACCGCGAGTATGCCTATTCCCCTCTTCTGTATTTTCCGGTATCCAATCGCGACGAGAGGCTCCAGACCAAAGAACCCGTGGCGGGAATCGTGGTCGGGGGCCGTGCCAGGGCTTATCCCATCCGATGGATCCGCGCGGGTCCGGGGCGATTCCAGGATCGCATCGGCGGTACCGTCCTTGAGATCGAATATGATAAAGACGCGGATCTGATTCGGGTAAACGATTCCGCCGGCCGGCCCATTCCCGTGGTGCGCGCGTTCTGGTTCGCCTGGGCGGCCTTCCATCCGCGCACGGAGATTTTTTCGTCCGGCAACTAAATGATCCGCCATGGAAAATATTCCGCATCCGTAATCTGCCTTACATCCTGCTCCCGAAAGACAGGGTATCCTTTCAGTAGAGACGCTGGATGCCGGCGGACGTACAAAATTCATGTAAGGAGTGAGAGACATGAGACGAATGTTGAAGATTGCGGTTGTCACGCTGGCAAGCGTATTGGCGACATCCGGGCCGGCGCGGGCGGAAATGTTCATCGTCAACGATCCCAACGGCCGGGACAACGTCAAGTTTGAGTCCCACGCGCCGCTGGAGAACATCATCGGCCTGACCAGCCAGATCCGCGGCGAAATCGTTGTCGATCCGGCGGACGTGGCCGGGGAGGGAACCCGGGCCAAATTCTGGGTGGACTTGGCATCCATGAAAACCGGCATCGGTCTTCGTGATCAGCACATGCGCGAAAATTTCCTCCATACCGACAAGCATCCACAAGCCGTGTTCACGCTGACCAAAATCACGTCGGGAGTGAATAAAGCGCTCAAACCCGGCGAGAAAGCGGAGTTTATCGCCGACGGGTTGTTTGAATTGCACGGCATCGAAAAGAGCGTCCGGGTGCCGGTCAGTGTGGTGTATCTAAAGGAATCGGATGCGACGAAGGCAAAGATGCCGGGCGATCTGATCCGCATCCAAACGCGCTTTCGCCTGAGCCTACCGGACTATGGAATTGAAGTTCCGGAAATGCTTTTTATGAAACTTGACAAAAATGTCGACATCGACATCGACGCGCTCGCGTCGACCAAGAACAGTCTTGAAACCAAACCCGCGGCGGCGAATCCCTGCAACCCCTGTAATCCGTGCGGCGGCAAAAAGTCGAACCCGTGCAATCCGTGCAACCCATGCGGCGGCAAGAAGCGCTGAGACGCGGTTGCATGTGGCGTGGATGATTTGAATTCAATAGGAGGCGGAAGGCGAAGTCGACAACCCCTCGTCGGCTTCGCCTTTTTTTTGTTTTTGCTTGTTTTGGGCGTGGCCTGGCCAAGGGGTCCCGCCCGGGAGACCGCCGCCGAAGTCTCCGAATCAGATTTCTCGGACACCGCGGCCTTTCTCACCCGATACTGGCAGCTGCCCATCCGCGCCGATCCGGCCGGTCGATTGAATCTTGCTCCGGAAAGCTGCGGGGAATGCCACACGGCGCAGTACAATCAGTGGTCGAAATCCGTCCACGCCCATGCGATGGGACCGGGCGTCGTCGGCCAGCTGATGGGGTTTTCGCCAAAAGACGCCGCCGCCTGCCGTCTCTGCCACGCGCCGCTGGATCGACAGCAATCCCACACGTTTGACGTCAAACCGCCGGCGCCCGGCCGGTCCCCGGATCAAATATGGCCGGTGGAGGAAGTACAGACACAGATATACGATTCAGACACGGAACTGCCAAATCCGGCGTACGACACGTCGCTTGCGAAAAAAGCGATTGTTTGCGCGGCTTGCCACGTCCGAAACGGCGTCGTCTACGGCCCGCCACCCCTGCCCGATCCGGCCAAACCCCGGCAAAAGTCGCCGCATCCGATCCGATACACGAGCTATTTTGAAAGCGCCGAATTCTGCCGCGCCTGCCACCAATTCAGCCCCGACAACGCAATCAACGGCAAACCTCTGGAGAACACCTATGAAGAATGGAGACATAGCTCGTGGGGCAAACAGGGAGTGAGTTGCCAGAAATGCCACATGCCCGGCCGGGGGCACACGTGGAAAGGCGTTCATTCTTCCGACCAGGTTCGATTGGCATTGACGATCGATTTTGAAACCAACGAACAGAAGGACGCGATCAGCGGGCGTCTTCGAATCGTCAATTCAAACGCGGGCCATTTTTTCCCGACTTACGTCACGCCCAGAATCGTCGCATCGGTCGAATTGATCGATGCGCAAGGCCGCGCCGTCCATGGCGACAGGATCGAAGGCGTGATCAGCCGGGAAATCATTTTGACGAGCAACGAGAGACGTGAGATTCGCGACAGCCGAATTGCCCCCGGCGATACGTTCTCGCTTCCCTACCGCTTCGCGTGGTCGAAACTCCCCGATGCGGATCTTCGCCGCCTGGATGCGGTCCGCGTCGACGTCACCGTCTTTCCCGATCATTTTTACACGGGCCTTTTTGAGGCGTTGCTGGACGACGAGTTGGGCTCGGAGGCGCTTCGAATGATCCGGCAGGCTCATCGAAATTCAATCGAGTCCGCGTATTCCGCCTATTCGGAAACCCGGCCTGCGCGGTTCGGCGGGCCGAGGGCGGGTGACTGATGATTCCCGCCGGCTTTCGATTTCCCCTGCCGCTCCGCACGAAGGCGATTCTTCTGGTGATCGTCTGGCAGGTCGGGGCGTTTACGGCTTTCAGCGCGCTGAAAACGCTCGCGGAGTATCGCGGCGCCCGGACGATGCTGACGGAGGCCACCCGTCTGTCCGCCCGATGCATCGGCCATGCCTGCTCGATGTCGCTGGAATCGGAGGGAATGGATGTTCTCGGAAAAATATTGGCCGCCGCGACAAAGGAACACGGCGAAGATGTGCGGTACCTGTTTGTGGTCTCGACCGACGGCCAATTTTTGGCGGGTATGCCATCGGACGATTCGGGATTGGCGGCCCGGGTGGAAAAAATTCCGGCCCATCACGACCTGCGCGAACTGGACGATCCCGACCGGTATCGGGGTGCCTTCCTGGATTTTTCGGTTCCTGTCAGGGTCGCTGATCGACCGTTCGGCGTCCTTCACGTCGGCGTTGGAGATCAAAATATCCGCCACCGGCTTCTTCAGTCTCTTCAGCAGGATGCCCTGATCATTTTTCTGGCCTTGCTCGGCGGCGGGTTGATTGCGCTGTTCATCGATTGGCGCCTGCGTCGATCCTTGCGCTCGCTGCTGCATGTCACCCGGGAAATGAGCCACGGCGATCTGTCTCGGCGGGTTGACATTCGAACGGGAGACGAACTTCAGACGCTCGGCGAAAGCTTTAATCAGATGGCGGACGCCCTGGCGAAATCACGCGCCGAACTGGAAAAGGAAACGGAATCGAAACTCATTCAGGCGGACAAGATGGCCGGGCTTGGCCTCTTGGCCGGCGGGGTCGCGCATGAGCTGGGAAATCCGCTGGGAAGCATCTACATGGAGGTGAAATTGCTGGAGGAGGATCCGCAGATTCCTCCGAAGACGAAACAATCTCTGGAGTATATCCGGCGGGATGTCGTCCGATGCCGGGAAATCATCCAGAATCTCCTCGACTTCTCCAGACGCTCCCCCGGCGAACGCGAACCGGCCGACTTGCCCCGATTGCTGGAATCGGCATGGCAGCTCTGCAAACATGAGATCGAAAAAAATAGCATCGTCGTGGAAAAGGACTTCGCGCCCGCCGTCCCGCCGTGCGTTCTCGATCGAAACCAGATGCTTCAGGTTTTTGTGAATTTGATCCAGAATGCTGCGCAGGCCCAGCCCGGCGGCGGCCGGATATTTTTGGGCGTCCGCCGGTCGGGCGAACAGGTCGAAATTGAAATCACGGACTCGGGACCCGGCATCCCTGAAGAAATCCGGACCAGGCTCTTTGAGCCGTTTTTCACGACCAAACCGCGAGGCACGGGGCTTGGGCTTTCCATCTGCCATGGGATCGTCAAAGAACACGGCGGGACGATCGACGTCACGTCGCGCCGCAAGGCCGAAGCCGCGCCCGGAACGACCTTTCTGGTGACTCTGCCGGCCGCCGCAACCCCGACAACATGAGCGATTCGCGGACCCTTGACGGATTCTCTGTCCTTCGCCGCGCGGCCGTGCTCGTGGTGGATGAAGACGAAAACCTGAGGCGCGCGGTGAAGGAGTCCCTGTAAAGAAGCGGGGCGACGGTGGATGAGGCTGAAACGTTGGGCGAGGCCCGCCGGTTGATCGCGCTTGGGGGATACGACGCGATGGCGCTGGACGTCAAACTCGGAACGGAAAACGGCATGGAGCTTCTGGCCGAAGTCCGGCAAAAACTGCCGGACCTGGGCGTCGTCATCATCACCGCGTTCGCGACGATCGATGTGGCCATCGAGGCCCTGCGCGGCGGCGCAGCCGATTTCTTGATCAAACCGTTTTCCCCGGATCAAATCCGAACCGCGGTCGGCCGGACCATCCGCTACCGGCGTCTTCAGGATGAAACCCGGCGCCTCCGGCGGGAGGTCGTTGACCGCTGGATCGGCCGGCCCGTCAGGAGCGCGTCGGCCGCGATAACGGAAATCGAGAGCGTGATCGAAAAAGCGGCGCCGACCAAGGCGACGGTCCTGCTTCAGGGCGAAAGCGGCACGGGCAAGGAAGTCTACGCCAGATACATCCACGAGAAATCGCCGCGGGCGGAGGGGCCGTTCGTCAAAGTGAACTGCGCGGCTTTGCCGGAAAATCTGATCGAAAGCGAGTTGTTCGGCCACACGAGGGGGGCGTTCACCGGCGCGACCCAGGAACGGCGCGGCGCGTTTCAGGCCGCAACCGGCGGAACGCTTTTTCTCGACGAAATCGGCGACATGCCGCTCGGCCTTCAGGCGAAACTCCTCGGCGCGGTCGAATCCAGCGAATTCCGCAGACTCGGCGCGGACCGGCCGGTGGCGGTGGACACGCGCATCCTCGCCGCCACGAACGCCGATCTGGAGGCGCTCTCGCGCGCCGGGAAATTCCGTCCGGATTTGTTTTTCCGGCTGAATGTCATTTCGATTCGCCTGCCGCCTCTAAGGGAGCGCCCCGAAGACATCCAGAAATTGACGGGGGAATTTCTGGATCGGTTTTCCCGGGAGACAACCCGGCCCCCGAAACGCCTGGAGCCGGCCGCGGTCGACGCCCTTCGCGCCTACTCCTGGCCCGGCAACATCCGGGAACTCAAAAATGTAATCGAGCAGGCCGTCATTCTCGCCGACGGCGATACGATCCGCGCCGCGGATTTGTCCCTGCGCCAGGCCGACCCCCTGACCCGGCCCGCTTCGATTCGATCCCTTGAGGAAATCGAGCGGCAGGCCATCGAGACGGCCCTCAAAGCTTTCGGCGGCAACCGCTCAAAGGCGTCCGAAGCGCTCGGCATTTCGCCGGCGACGCTGTGGAGGAAGATGCGCGCCTCCTCATGAGCGTCCATTTCAAAATGAAACGCGCCTTTTCAATTTGAAATAAATCGATCGCCCGCCTTCGGGAGTTGTCCGCTCGCCACTTAAAATTATTTTCCTGAACCCAAATAAGTTCCGCGCATTCCTTCGCGCCTTCCGCGGGCCGGCATGGATTCTGCTGGATACATTCCGGGTTTGCCCGAAGGCCGCCTCATTATGGGCGCTCGGAATCTTGGATACCGCAAAGGGGGTTCACGTTTTATGAGAACGAAAATGTTTTTGGTTTTGTTTGCGCTTACCGCGCTGATGATTATTTCCGCGCAGACGCCGTCGGAGGCGATACCGGCGTTCGCCCGGAAATACGGCACGTCCTGCTCGACGTGCCATATCGCGCCGCCGACGCTGAACGCGCGGGGGCTGGCATTCCGGATGAACGGGTACCGGTTTCCGGACGAGGAGGAAAAGGTCAAGGACGAGCCGATCGAGCTTGGCGCCAAATCGGACAAACGGACGTATCCGAACACCATCTTTCCGTCCACGATTCCACACCTGCCTCCCATTGCCCTGCGGTATTTCGGCGATTTCAATCTGCGCAACGACGCGGCCGCCGTCCGCAACAATTTCAATGCGCCGAATTTTTTCCGCCTGCTGGCGGGCGGCAATCTGGACGAACGCATCTCCTTTCTGGCGACCATCTGCTGGAAGATCGGCATGACGCCGGCGACAAACCGATTCGGCACCTTTGTGCCGTTTCAAGTCCAGCTCGGCTTTCATCATCTGCTCGAAAATCAGGTCGGGCGCAACGGCCTTAATCTCCGGGTGGGCATGATCGACGTGCCGAATCTGTCCTGGAATAATTTCTTTCAGCACCTGCTCACCACCAATTACCTCTACGGCCAGCGTGTCGGGAACAACACGACGTCGTTCTTTGAGGCCTCCGGCGCCCAGCCCGGCGTCGAGTTCAACGGCCAACTGGTTAAAAACCGTCTCTGGTATGCCGCCGGACTTGTCAACGGCGATGACGGCGGCGTGTCCGACGCCAACACGAGCAAGGACGGCTATCTCACGGCGCGATACAAGGTCGGCGGCAATCCCTACGGCGGCGAAGAAGCGTTTGCCGGCGCGGGAGGCGGATATACGGTTGAAGTCGGAGGGCTCCTCTATTCCGGCAGAGCGAATGTGGCGGCGAACGTCAACGAAGATTTCACGAGGAAAGGCGGGGACGTGCGCCTGTCCTACAACATGGACGGGGTCGTGGATCGCGGTTCGTGGACTCTGACGGCGGCGAAATTACGCGGAGATGACGATAATCCGTTCAATACAAAGAAGACCGCGGACTACGAATCGGTCTATCTGGAAGGCACCTACGTCGTGACGCCGCCCTGGCTGGTGGGCGGCCGCTGGGAAAAGCAGGACATGACCACCAGCGACGCGGCGCAGGCCAACATCGACAAGGAGCGATATGTGGGCAACGTGACGTGGCGTCTTCGGCACAATGTCAAGATCAGCGGGGAGGGCGTCGTCTACAAAAAGTTTAACGGCGCCAGACTCGCGGCTGCCCGAAACAACGACTATACCATGCGATTTGACGTCGCATTTTAAGGGGGAAACTCATGTCTCAGATACATCCATTTGTCCGCTGGATTGGCGCGGGATTGGCGGTTCAGGGCGCGTTGCTCGCTGTTGCATTGGCCGCCGCCGTACCGTCCAGGGCGTCCGAATCGATTGTCATTCTTGAGGGGACCGCCGTCTATAAGGGCAAGCCCGTCGAAAACGCCGTTGTCTACATCGACGGTCTGAAGGCGCCGGTGAAAGACACGTCATCGGTTGTCAGCGTCAACCAGAAACGTCTGAAGTTCATCCCCCACGTCATGCCTGTCCAGGCCGGCACGCGCGTGGCGTTCAAAAATTCAGACTCCGAACTGCACAACATTCACGCCTATGACGAGAAGAACAAGACGCTCTTCAACGTCGCCGTCCTGCCGGACCTCGCATCGCCGGCCCGCGTCTACGACAAACCGGGAGAAATTCTGCTGAAATGCGACGTGCATCCGGAAATGAGCGCGTATCTCCTGGTCCTGCCGAATTCCTATTATGCGATCACCGACAAAAAAGGGCGATTCAAAATCGCCGCCGCTGCTCCTGCGGCCGGGCCATACACTGTGAAATTCTGGCACGAGGAGTTTAAGGCGCCCGACCAAATCATTTCATACAAGGAACCGCCGGTCCCCATTCAAGTGGAATTCAAACGGTAGAGAGGGAAAACTCCTCCTTTGCCGATAAGGTCCGCGAGTTCATCCCATCTACCCGGGACCGGACACCCGTTCCGGTCCCGTTTT
>JACQOF010000039.1 GCA_016202645.1 bacterium | reverse complement strand
TCGATGAATCCGGTGATCAAGTTTACGACTTTGTTCGGGCTTCTCGCCGCCGAGCTTGCCGTGGCGATCAAATATCCGGCCGGGAGCACTCTCGCGAATCCATCCGCGGGTGGAAGCACGACGACGCTGGCACTGGCGGCCGTGTTTGTCCTTATTTCCGTTTTGTTTGTGTATCGGTCCTTCTACGGCATGCGAATTACCCGCGCCGAAAACTGACTTATAGGATCAGGAAGGTTTGGGTTCGGGCGGCATGTCGGGTAGAACAAAGGGAACGGATTTCCGCAGTTCCCCCATGTAAACGAAGCCGCCCCCGTCGCGGCTGATCTGTCCCGCATCGATCACAAAGTCGAACATTTCTCCGGCCTCTTTCTTGCCGACCAGCACGGTCACGATTTCTTTTTCAACCTGGGGCGGGATGCCGCTCTTGCCGAGCGGATCGCCAATGTTGGATCCCCGGGCGAAGTAGAGGTTTCCGCTGGTGGCGCCGCGCTGATGGATCGCCTCGAGCAGAGGCTTTCCGGACCCCCTGGGTAAAATGCATGTAATGAGCCGGGTGTCCTTGTCCGTGGCGAGAGTCGATTCGACGGGAGGTAATTCCGTCTCCCCGCGGGTCGTGTCCGGAAGCTCCGGAAGGACGAAAGGCACGGACTGGGTCAGACCTCCCATGTAAGCCATGCCGCCGCCGGGGCGGCTTAAGTTGGCGTGCTCGATGACGAAATCAAACATCGTACCGGCGTCTTTTTTTGAGACCACCACCGTCACGATCTCTTTTTGAACCTGCAGGGCAAGGCCTCCCTCGTCGACGGGATCTCCGGCGTCGGAACCGCGCGCAAAATAGAGGTTGGCCGTCGTGACGCCGTAGTTATGGAGGGATTCGAGAAGAAGCCTGCCCGATCCTTTGGGCAAAATGCAGGTGATGAGCTTGGTGTCGTCCTCGCGGGGAATGCCGGCGGCCATTTCGCCGAACAACTACTTGTGAGCCCGGGTCAGCTTTTCGATGAGGGCGGCCGGGATGTAGGTGGCCGCCTTTTCGAGCGGCGTCATGTACATGAATCCCATGCCGGGCGTGTCAAGCTTGCCGGCCAGATACATCGCCTCGAAAACGCGGTCGGCGTCATCGGTAGACACCACGATGTTGATGACTTCCTTTTCGACCTCCACGGCGACGCCCAGAAGACCGAGCCGTTCCCGGACGCCCGTGCCGCGCGCAAAGTAGACCGTCGCTCCCTGCGCGCCCGCCTCCGTGGCGGCTTTGATGATGGTATCCGCAATGCCCCTCTGGACGATGCACGTAATGAGCGTGACGTCCGTCAGGACCGTTATTTCGCGCTGTTTGCTCATGCTTTCGCTCCTTCCGCGGGTTGAATCCGCGCTTCCTGCGCCATTTTCAGCCGTTTTGTTTTCCACTGAACGAACAACCCGACGGCGATGACAGATATGATCGGGCAAACTGAAGCCATCGACAAAATTCCGAAACCTTCAAGAGCATTGACCGCGTTGCCGAATCCAAGGCCCATCGCCAAAACCAGCGGCACCGTCACCGGCCCCGTCGTGACGCCAGCGCTGTCCCAGCCGATGTTCACGTATTCCTCGGAAGACAGACTGGTCATGATCAGAAGCGGGATATAGGATCCGATCAGCATCCAGGCCAGCGGCCAGTTGTACAGAATTTTCAAAACGCCGAGCGCGATGCCCACCGCAACTCCAAAAGCAACCGCGTACATCAAGGAGGATTTCTTAAACGCGCCGTTGGATAGATTCTCGACCGTCAGGCCGAGGGCGTTTAAGGCAGGCTCGGCCAGCGTGGCGCCGAAGCCCAGCACCCACGCGAAAATCATCGCGATGGTGATTCCCAGGGCATAAAAATAAAGCGGCGACGCCTGTATTTTTTCAAGGTGCATGAACGCGGCCGGAACCAGCCCGCCCGACTGGTCGCCCAGCTTGGCCAGGCCGTAGGTGAGGCCGATGTTGAATAAAATCATGCCGATGACCGCAAGGGTGATGCCGTAGGTGAGGATTCCGGCGTTCCGGATTTTTTCGCGCAAAACCACTTTCATCACAAAAAATAAAAACAGAATCAGCGGCACGATGGCGCGGAACGACATATAAGTCTCAAAGCCCGGCGTTACCTCCCACCAGGCCTTCGGCCCGGCAGTTTCCGCGGCGGCCGCGGCCTTGGCGGCGGCGCTGGCCAGAATCGTCTCAACCGGAACGGTCTGATTGACGTAGATGCCGAGAAGCATCACGGCCATGATCGGGAAGACGGACGCGAGAGTCACGATGCCGAACCCCGCCAGACTCGAATCTCCTTTGCCAACCGCCGAGGCAACTCCGATCCCAAGCGCCAGGACCAAGGGTACGGTGACCGGGCCCGTGGTTACGGCGCCGCAATCCCAGGCAAGGCCGATGACGGTGCGCATATTCGGATAGAAATAGCAGATGCCGGTGATGATCGAGGTTGGAGTCACGGAGAGATAGATCAGGGGTTTCAAGCTCCATCCATAGATGAACCTCATCGTCCCGATCGTCGCCGCAACGCCCACGCCCAGCCCCACGCAGAGTACCGTGGCCAACGACCAGTCGTTGAGGAGCGCGTAAAGAATCGGCGCGTTTTCGGCTTTGACGGCCGCCCCCGCCACCTGCAAAGCCCCGATGGCCGGCTCGGCGAAGGTGACGCCGACGCCGAGGATGAACGCGATGAGGAGCACGACCGGCATCGGCGATTTGGTCGGCAGGGTGTTTCCGATCGCCTCTCCAAACGGCATGATGCCGAGTTTGAGTCCCTCCATATAGAGCATCAGCCCAATGATGACCGACAAGAGGCCGCCGGTGATGACCAGCGAATCGACGACGTTCTGCCGCAGGATGAGGTACTGAAAGCCCATCAGGTAGGCGCCCAGCGGGAAGACCGCCGAGACCTGCTCCATGAGCCGGACGCTGATGTAGGGTTTCAGAATTCTCGAAGCGTCTTTGAAAGTGATTTTGAGTTTGGGCGGCTTGTACGGAATGGGTTTGCCGTGCGCGTCCCGCTCGATCTTCGGCGCCAGGTCTCTGTAGCTGATCCGGTGCTGACGGACGGACACTTCCTTGGAATATTCGCCGAACCGAACCGTGTTCTCTGGCATGCCGCGCCCTTTCTCAGGAATACGAACGTGTGGGGGCGATTATACGGTCTGTCCCGGCCCGTGTCAACTTGTTCCCGCAAGACGGGCGAATCGCCAGTAGAGGAGCGTCCAGAGGGCGTGGGCGCCGTCTTTCCAGGTTATTTTTTTGCCCTCCGCCCGGGTGCGCGGAACGTAGCGGATGGGAACCTCGGCGATGGCATGGCCGCGCCGGAGAAGTTTGGCGGTGATTTCGGGTTCGATGTCGAAGCGGTTTGAGCGGATGTCGAGGTCAAGAAAAACAGGCCTGCGCATCATCTTGTAGCAGGTTTCCATGTCGCTGACGTACCGGCCGTAGAGGAGGAACACGCAGGCGTTAAGGAGGAGGTTTCCCCAGTAGTAAATCCGGGAGTAGCGGGGATTGGGCATGAGGTTGCGGCTGCCGAAGACCACGTCCGCGCGGCCGGCCAGGATGGGTTTCACAAGCGCGTGGAAATCTTCCGGGTCATATTCGAGGTCCGCGTCCTGAATGACCGCGATGTCTCCCGTCGCAAGCCCCAACGCATTCCGGACCGCGGCGCCCTTGCCCCGGTTTTGGTCATGCCGCGCAACCCGGGCGTTCGGCCGGCCCGCCGCGAAGTCCTGAATCATCCGGAAACTGTCGTCGGACGAGGCATCATCGACGAACACCATTTCCAGATCCACCCCGTCGATGTTCAATCGCGCGAGCTTGTCGAGAATGAGCGGCAATGACCGGGCCTCATTGAAAACCGGGATCAGCAAAGAAAGCTTCATCCTCTGTGGTGTTCTATCTCCGACGGGTTCTTCGCCGTGTTTCCGCTGATTCTTCGCCCGCTTGTCCGGCCATGAATCCGACGACAGGTGTTCGTGGAGGATTCATCAGTTGGTGGAGGGCGTCGAAAATGATCTGGATGGCTTTCTCATGTTTTCGGAATTTCCTGCCGACCGTCTTTTCGAGTTTCCGGATTTTACCGGCAATGTCGATATGGGTTTCCAAAATCTCCCGCGTCCGATTGAAAGCCCGGACGACCTGTAAACTGACCAGAGCCGCGCGGCGGGTTTTCAGGACAGTCGCCAGCATCACCGATCCATCCTTCGTGAAGACGTAGGGCAGGTAGCGGATGTTGCGTTTGGATGCGGTCGCAAATTGCGACCGGATGGTCCCCGCCTCTTTTGTGGTCAACCGGAATACAAAATCCCTCTCCGGGAATCGTTCCCGGTTGCGCCTGACCTGTTCATTCAAGCGTTTGGTCGATACACCATAGATGTCAGCCAGATCAGAATCCAACATGACCCGTTTGCCGCGGAATGCATATATCCGGCGCTCAATGTCTCCATGGTCCATGATCGTCATCCGTATTTCTTTCATTCGAAGGACTCCTGAAGGGCTGTGGTGTATCGCCATGATCCGGACCGATCCTGCCATATCCTGAGGGGGCCGTCGACCGAAGAGGCGAAGATTCCGCGGGCGACGGACGGATCGAGGCGCGCCATCAGATGCCGAAGGGCGTCCGGGCCGAGGCCGCCGGAAATGTAGGCGCGGTCGGCCGGGACTTTCGACGGGACAGGGGCCGAGAACTTGGATGTTTCCAGGATCAACCATGAGACGGACCGGGGGTCGGCCGGCGCCGGTTCCGCCGCGCGGTGCCGCGAGGCCGTCCGGTATTCAACATCCACTCCGTCCTTCCGAAACCGGAATCCGCCCGCGTGATGGCTGAGCCCATCCGGGCCTTCCGCATCATCCATCCAAAATTCGCGCGCCAGAACTTCGCGGACCGACGCCGGAGCGTCCAGCCAGTCGACGCGCCGGATGCCCGCCCGCAGGCACTCGCGGATCAGGGGGCGGAAGGATTCCGGGGAAAAAACCGGCGCGCCGGAAATCCAGGCGTAGCGAAGGCGTGATTTCTCGCTCACGAGGGCATAGGGCGCCGGCGACCCGCCGAACCTGAGTTCCATTCTCGGTGAAAAAAAGGCGTCGCGCGCAATCGGAAACAGCCAGAGCGCAGTCAGGAACATGCCCGCGCCGGCCAGGAGCGCAGGCGGCGTCCGGCGGATCAGGCAGAGAAACAGGAACCATGCGGACACAAACGCGATCAACGCCCAGAGGGGGAGTTCGCCGAAATTGGACGAGAGGGAAAGAAACCTTGGCAAAAGGCCGAGCGCCGTCAGGGTCACCGACAGAATCAGATCGCCGAGTTGGAAGAGCGTTGACGCGAGGGCCGGCAACATCACCGCGACGGCCGCGCCGAACGCAGCCAGGCCGATGAGGGCGGTGAAGATCGGAAGAAAGATAAGATTTGAAAGGATGGAAACCGGAGACCACCGGAAAAACACGTGAGCGGAGAGCGGCGCGGTGAGGACCTGGATGAGCAACCCCGGCAGGATCCACTGAATGGCCGGATGAACAGGTCGTGTTCGCTCCGCATGGCCGAAGGCCGACCGGATGGACGCGTCGCTGACGGCGATGCCGAGGACCGCGAGGTAGGAAAGCTGGAATCCGACGTTCCGGAGGTGTTCGGGAAAGATCAGGAATTCGGTGACAAACGCGGCCGAAAGAATGTTTCCCAGCCGGACCGGGCGTTTCGCGCAGACGCCAAAGAGCGTGAGCGCCGTGCAGATCGACGCGCGGACGACGGAAGGCTGCATTCCGGCGATCACGCAGAAGACGCCGACCGAGCCGACCGTCACCCACGCGGCCGATTCCCGGCCGAGCTGGGGCGACAGAAGAAAAAAAATCACGGCGGCAAGCAGAGACGTGTGAAGGCCCGACACCGCGATGATGTGGGACAGGCCGTTTTCCTGAAGGGCGCGCAGGGTGACAAGATCAAGCCCGCCGCGTTTGCCGAAGAGTTCCGCGCGCGCGAACGCCAGAAACCCCGGCGGAGGATGCGCCTCCCGCAGAGCGCGGTCGATGCGGTCCCGGATCTTGAGGCAGTAAAAGTACATCTGCTCGACCGGCGAGAGCGCCGGCACGGAACCGGCTTCAGGCTCCCAGTACGAAGTTCTGATTCGCCCGCCCTGCGCGACCCCGCGGACCCGGATGACGTCCCTGAATCCGGGTCGTTCTCCACCTTCGAAGTACAGCGTCGTCTGTTTGCCGGCGTTGGGCGCTTCGAGCAGTTCCGCCGCGGCCCGGGTCTCGAGGTAGGGATCGGACAGCACGCGTACTTTCAATTCATGAACCGGCCCGTAAAGCTGTGCGGACCGGAGCGATTCGAGTTCGATCGACTGGCGGCTGAGCAGAAGTCCGAGAACGGCCGCGCCGCAGATGCCGAAGAGCCAGACCGCATGGGCGAATTTTTCGCCCCACCAGGCAATCAGCGCAAGCAGAAAAAACAGGGCGAAGAGGACGCCGGCCTGGAGAGATGTGACCGGCAGAAGTATTCCAAGGACTCCGCCGGCGAGAAGCGCGGCGGCGAGTTTGGGCAGAAAATATCGGCTCATTCGACGCTGATGAGGGGTTCAAGCCACTCGTAGGTTTTGCGCCCGATCCCGCGGACGCGGAGAAGTTCCTCCTTCCGCCTGAACGGGCCCTGCGATTCTCTCTCCTGAATGATGCGCCGCGCCGTTTCCGGCCCGATCCGCGGCAGTTCCTGAAGTTCCTCCAGCGTTGCGCGGTTGATGTTGACGGGTTTCGGGCGGCCTTCCAGCGGTGCCGCGGGGTCTTCGGCGGCAAACCGCGATTGTACGCGGATTCGTAAAAGCGTTTCGTCCGACAGGAGAACCCGACCCCCGGTCCGGGGGATCGCCGCCGGAATGTGAATTTCATCCCCGTGCCTTAGAACGTATCCGTAATCGGCGTGCGCGGTGTACGCCGACGCCTTCGGACGCACCGCCTCCAAAAGACCCTTGAGGGTCGTCCCCTTCAGCATCTGCACCACGCCCGTCCGTTCCGCCTCGCCGGTCACCGTCACCGCGATGGTCCGATCCTCCGAACGCACGGCCGGCCCGGCCCCCGGCCGTTCCATTTCATGGGGTCCTCTCCCTGGCAGCGCCGGCAGATCCACCGGGTGCGCGCGGTAAAACGCGAGCGCCGACCCGGCAAACAGGATGGCAAGGACCGCCTTGGCCCGGAGGGCAGTACGGGACACACGCGCCATGCCTTCCTATATCACAACTATGTATACAGTACAATACAATCTTATTGACGTCAGGGTATTCAAATTAACCCCTTCCCCCCTTGAGGGGGAAGCTGGATGGGGGGAGGGCAAGGGATGGATTGTCGTCCCCCTATATAATATAGAGAGGCGGATGGCCGATTTTCGGGCATTCCCCACGTTCCGGGAGGCGTTTCTATTCTGGCTGAAGCTGGGGTTTATCAGTTTCGGCGGGCCGGCCGGCCAAATCGCGATCATGCACGAGGAGCTGGTCGAGCGCCGGAAATGGATTTCCGAGGAGCGGTTTCTGCACGCCCTCAATTACTGCATGGTCCTGCCCGGACCCGAGGCCCAGCAGCTGGCGATCTACATCGGCTGGCTCCTGCATCGCACCTGGGGCGGTATCGTCGCCGGGTCGCTTTTTGTCATCCCCTCCTTTTTTATTCTAACGGGCTTGAGCTGGACCTACATGGCCTACGGAAGTCTCCCGGCCGTTTCAGCCCTTTTTTACGGTCTCAAGGCCGCCGTGCTGGCGATTGTCGCTTCCGCCGCGATCCGCATCGGCCGGAAGGCCATCCGGAACTCCGTGTTGGCGGCGGTGGCGGTTGCCGCGTTTGTCGGAATTCAATTTTTTCATGTTGCCTTCCCGGTCATCATCATCAGCGCCGGTGTTCTGGGTCTTGCGGGTGGAAAGGAACACGGCGGAGGAACATCCGGCCTCATTTCGGACGACCAACCGGCGCCTGAACACACCCGACCGACGCCGGCCCGGACGCTTGCGGTTCTGGCGGTGTGCCTCTCGCTCTGGATCGGCGCTCTGGCGGCGTTGGGTCTCTGGCGCGGGACGGGGGACGTCTTCCACGATCAGGGAAAATTCTTCTCGAAGGCGGCGATGGTGACCTTCGGCGGGGCCTACGCGGTTCTTCCGTACATCGCGCAGGCCGGTGTGGAAACATACGGGTGGCTCAAGCCCGACCAGATGATCGACGGCCTGGGGCTGGCGGAGACCACGCCGGGGCCGCTGATCATGGTCGTGACGTTTGTCGGCTACGTCGGCGGGTGGACGAAAGCCGCGGGCCTTCCGCCCGAATGCGCCGGGTTTCTCGGAGGGCTCGTCGCGACCTATTTCACGTTTCTGCCGTGTTTCCTGTGGATTTTCCTCGGCGCGCCCTATATCGAGCAGACCCGCGGAAACCTCCGGCTGGCCGCGGCGCTGTCGACGATCACGGCGGCAGTGGTCGGCGTCATTTTGAACCTTGCCGTATATTTCGGGGCCCACGTTCTTTTTCCAGGGCCAGGCCGGTTCGATTGGGCGGCGGCGGTGATTGCGGGAGCGGCATTTGCAGGCTTGTGGAAATTCAAATGGAACGTGGTCTGGGTGATTCTTGGCAGCGCGGCGGCGGGCTGGGGCGCGGGATTATTTTAAAAAAATTGTAACTGTTCAGGTCGTCATGCCCGCGAAGGCGGGCATCCAGGCCATCGCGGCGGAGACTGGATTCCCGCTTTCGCGGGAATGACGGGAGAGACGGGGGCGGCGGTATTCGTCAGAGGAAGAAAACTTTGTAGGCGAGTTCCGAGCCGACGGAGTAGATTTCGTCCGGGGATTTTTCGATGCTGGTCTGGCGGGTTTTGCCTGTTTTGGTGTCGTAGACGTAGGTGTCGATGCGGAGGCGGCCGTCGGAGAGGTCGGAGAAAAACCCGAAGATGACCTTGTTGGCGCCGAGGATCTGGGCCCACTGGGGGCCGGAATTGGTTGTGACCTGCTGGTTGCCCATTTTTTGGGCGACTTCCACGCGGTCGATCATGTCCCATCTCTGGAGGAGTTCGTTGTAGACCATGTCGGCGATGCCGAGTTCCAGCCACGCGAGGTCCGGGCGGCCGCTCAGATTGACGAAGTTCGCGACGGCGACCTTGGTCGACGTCGGGACTTCCGAGATCGAGAGCTTCTGCTCGTACGACAGCATCTCCTGGTCCGACGGCGTGGATCCGGGCGAGAGAAACTGCGAGTACACGGGCGCGGCGGCTTTGGGCCCGCCGAGTTCGAACGCCAAGGATGCGTAACTGGTATTGCCGATATCCTGGTCCTGATATTTCAAGGCGTAATCGAAACGCAGGGGGCCGAATCGGAGCGCGGCGCCGGTGGTGAGGGTTGTGAGCTGGGCGTTAAAATCCTGTCTCAATCCGGCGCGAACCGCCATGCCGTAGAGCGTGGGGGCGCGGCGCGTTTGGAGGTACCGGAAATAGCGGTCGCGAGGAGACGACCCGGCGGCGCCCTCGTCCAGCCGGAAGGATTTCCACACCCACCATTCGCCGCCCATGTGTCCGTACCCCAGCGTTTCGTCGTCATCCCCCACCAGGTCGACCAGAAGTCGGGCGCGGTCGCTGATCTCGTATTGAAGACCCAGCCGGTAGATGAGCAGGAGATCCTCGCTGAACCCCGACTGCCAGTCCGTGGTGCCGATGATATTCTTAAAAGAGAGGCCTATGGAGAATTTCTGAGTGAGACGAAGGAGCGCGCCGAGGTCAAGCCCGTAACCGGAGGCCTGGCCCTGGGATTCAGTGAGATTGGATGAGACATCATAATATTTGAGATTGGCGCCCAGATAGAAATTCCGGAAGAAAAACGACCGTGCGATGCTGTAGGCGATGGTGGTTTCCCGGTAGTTCAGCGTGCCGAGACCCGAGAAAAGGCCCGATGCGTTGAAGTCGAAGAAGAGGGAGTTTGAGGCATATGAAAAGCCGTGCACTGTTTTTCCCCACGGCGCGACAAATCCCAGGTGCGTCTGCTTGATCAAGTCGATCCCGTAGAGGTCGGTATAGAGGGAGCTGAACTGAAACCGGTCTACCGCGCCGATCCCCGCCGGATTCCACCAGACCGAGCCGATGTCCCCGTAGGCCCCGGCATAGGCGTCGCCCATGCCGGCGGCGGTGACGCTGAAGTATTCGTCATAGCCGCCGAGGGCATGCGCGGGGGGCGTGGAGAGGGAGAAAGGGAGAAAGGGAGAAAGGGAGAGAGTCAGGATCAAAGACAAAACCAAGATGGGTCGAAGAAAAATTTGATATGGCCGAGATGGCATCATGATATTCCTCCTCATGTGGTGAAGTTTTACACAGATTCTTTCCAAAATCCACAAGCAGACTGGATTCCCGCTTTCGCGGGAATGACGGAGGGGCATGACTACTTCACCACCGCGATCGGCACGATCTGGACGCGGCCGCCCATTTCAACCCGCATGAGATAGACGCCGTTTTTCACGAAGCCTCCGGACTCCTTCTTGCCGTCCCAGATCAGCTGGTCGCCCTCCTGCTTGATGCTGGCCATCTGCTGTCCGCCGATCCCGAAGACCTTCATCTGGGCGTTGGTGACGCCCTGGGGCACGGTGATGGCGACCTTGTCGCCCTCGCCGCAGTTGAACGCCGGCTCCGTATGGACTTTTCCGTCCGGGCACGTGATCTGCACGCCAAGGCCTTCCTTGATAACGGTCAGGGACGCAGACTGCGCGGTCTTGTTGCCCTTGGAGTCGATCCCGACGACCGCAAAGGTATCGGTATTAGTGGCCCCGAGGGGGACCTTGGAGAATTGCGCGACGCCGCCCGTCACGGCGACCTCTGTAACGAGGTCAGCGCCCCGGTAAAGCCGCATGCTGGTGATCTCGAGGTCCCCGCCGGAGCTGGCCGAGGCCGTTATGTCGATCGTCTGGCTCGTAGTCTTGAACGGGCCCAGGCCCGGGTTGGGGCTCGTGATGGCAACCGTCGCGAAATTCAGGAGGTCGATCTTGAACGACACGGTATTCAGCGCTCCCGGAGATTCGGCGTTGCCCTCGACGTCCCTGGCCAGCGCGGTGACCTTGACGGTGGCCTCCTGGGCGGAAATCGGGAACGTCACGGTCTTGGTCCACGAGTAGTTGTCGGTAAAGTCAGAGGACCCCCAGAGGATGGTGATCTGGTTCGACACGGTCCCGTTGACGTTGAGCGGGATGTCGACGCCAAGATCGGTCCGGAAGAACGAGAGGGTGACGCGGCTGACCGTGTCGTTGTCATTATCGACGGAGGATCCGGCGATGCTGACGGCGCTGTCGGACGCCCCGAAGACAGACGCGGCGTTGGGTTTGACGATCGACGAAATGGGCGCCACGTCGTCCACGATGAGAGACGGATCCTTCACCTCGACCGTCTGCTTGATCTGGACGGATTTGTTGGTGAGTTTGTCGAACACGAAGAGGACAAAGCTGTAGTTTCCGGCGACGACGGTGTTGCCCGTGTCGTTTTTGACGTTCCAGACGTCGGTGTAGCCTTTGGCGATCTGAGAATTGTCCACCTGAAGACTCCGGACGATGACCCCGGTGTCGTTGAGAATGCGGAGTGTCGCCTGGGCGGGTTTGCTCAGGGTGTAGGACAGGCTGATTTCCTGGGGGAAGGACGTGAGGGTATAGGACGGCGGCGACACCGTGACGTTCGTGACGGTAAGGTCGGTCTTGTCGACCGTGATCGGCCCGAAGTATTCGACGAAATTGCCGCCCGCGTCGATCGCGCGGATGCGGAAGGTATATATCCCGTCGGCCTGGGACGAAGACGGAGACCATGTGGCCTGGTAGACGCCGTCGCCGCTGAATCCGGGGGAGACGAAGAGGTCCGTGACTTTGGCTCCGGACTGGCTTTCGATCGAGAGGGACCCGGCGCCAATCCGGGTGCGGACTTCGAGAGTGACGTTTTCCTGGACCGAAATGGTCTTGTTGATCAGCGTGACCGACAGAACTTCGACCGTCTGGAATATCTTGCCGACGCTGAAGGTGGCGCCAGGCGGCGTATTGCTCGGGATTTCGATGGTATTCGACCGGATGAGGTTTCCAAATGGATCCGTGCCGCGGACGACGACCCTGACGCCGTTGCGGACTTCCTGGTTCACGATGATGATCAGGTCGCTTCCGGAGTCGGGGATTGCGTTTTTCTTGACGAAATTGGGTTCCGAATTGTCGAAGAACCTCCCCAGTGAGTCCTCAAAGAAGACCTCGCCCAGGCTGTTGCTCGATACAAACCGGACCGCATAGCTCTCCTCCCCGATCTCAATCGCCGTCCCGATGTCAGACACCCTGAATTGAATGGTCGCCTTGTCGTTCAGGCCCGCCGGGTTGATCGGGTCGGGCACGACGGACACATCGGTGATCTTGGGCGGCTTGAGGTCTATTTTGATGGTCGCGCTCTGGGCGATGGCGACGTTGCCCGCGTTGTCGACCGCCGTGATGGTGACTTTGTAACTGCCCTCCGGGAACCCGACGCCGCTGAAGTTGAAGCTGTTGGGCCCGATGAGCTGGGGTTGATTGGTCATCAGCCTGGTGTCGATCCCGGCCGGGATGATGACGCCTGGCGAGACGGCGGCGATGGTTGCCGAGGCGGTGCAGTTTTCGTTGACGGTAAAGGAGATGACCGTTTTGTCGTTGATCCCGTCATTGTTGGGCGAGAAGGGATTGGGCGTCGCCTGGATATTGGTGATGAGCGGCGGCGTGACGTCGGTGATGGTCGTGTCGATGGTGACGGTGGTCGTGTCGGTGATGAGGCTGACGAACCCGGCGAAATCGAAAGCCTGGGACACGAAGCTGTGGACGCCCTGTTTCGTGAGATTGAGCAGGACACTCCAATTGGTGGTCCCGGTGGCCGAAACGAATTTGTACGCGGCGTCGGCGGGACCCTTGATGCCCACGCGGACGAGCGCGATCCCGGACTGGTCGGTGGAGAGGTCCTGGGCGAACCCCGTGACGAGGACGCGAGTGTCGTTGACGATACTGCCCTTGGCCGGCGACACAATCTCGGAAATCAGATTGGTGCGGATGTTGGTGACGTCCAGGAGAGTCGAGTCGGCAGTGATCGTCGCCGTCGCGGCCGATTTCCGGCTCGCGCCGCTGTCAAACTCGATCCGGCCCGCTTCAATCCTGACTTTCAGCTTGTCGCCAAACGAAATCCCTCCCGAAGAATGGAGGACGACATAGAAGTCGGCGCCGGCGTAGGTATCGCGGTTGGTCGGCGGCAGGGGCATGGGATTTGGCATGAGCAGTTTAAACCGGTATGCCGGCCGGCCGGAGGCCGCATCCGTTGTGAGTTCGACGGTATCCGGCCGCGACGCCAGCGAGACGACGAGGCTGTCCGCCAGGGCGTTGAAGACGCCGGTGTCGGTGGCGACGTGATTGTCCTGCCAGAACGATACGCGTTCGAGATCGGAGAGATTGAAATTGACATCATCGACGATGGTCACCGTCACCGCGACCAGCCGCGCGCCGAGTCCGGTATCATCGATATCGAGGGCGAGAACAGCCTTCGTCTCATGGGGCGCGATCGTGTCGGCCGCGCCGCCGGCCATGATCGTGGACAGAACGACCCTCGGCAGGACCGTGATGTCCGAGGACCTGCCTCCGCTCGGATTCAAGCCGTCGCTGAACTGGATGGCGCCGGCGGGGATGTCGAGGAAGAAGGTATCGGCGTATCGGGCGCCGGGGGAAGTTTTGATGACGACGAAGAAATCCGGGCCGGAATCTCCGCCGACATCCGTGGCCGGCACCGGCTGGGGCGCTATGGGCGACAGGGTCAGACTGAACCTTCCGGTCCCCGTCGGGGTCCAAGTTGGACTTCCGCTGACAGTCATCCGGACGTCGCCCACGTCATAAACGCCGGGGATGGATCCGTTATCCATGTAGAGGGCGGCCCCGTGTGTTCCGTTGACCGGAAGCAGAATCGTGTCGAGATCGAGATTGGACTCGACGGTCACGCCCTGGAAGGTCCGCGTTGCCTCGCCGGTCACGTTAATGCCGAGGACGGCGATGGCGTCACTGGCGACATCGATCACGGCCGGCGCCACGGACACCATCTGGGCTTTGGGCGTGGCCGCGACGGTAAAGACGGAATCTGTAATATTCCCGGCGATGTCCACCACCCGGAGCAGAACCGACTGGCCGGCCTTGGCCTGAATGTTGACATAGTGCGTCCACCGGGCCTGCGAATCGGCGAGCGTGCCCCGGCCCATGTCCTCATCGATCAGCGGGAAAAGTTCTGCGCCCAGCGGCGTCTGGACGCCGGGGGTTTTGCCTGCGAACAAAACGGCGTTGGCGCCGGTGTACCGGACGGGCGCGCTGTCCCGAACGTCCATCGCGAAGACTTCGTCAATGCCCGGTTCGAACACCCCGGCAATGCCGGCCGGATCGTCGGCCCAGAAATCGCCGCCGGCGTTGGAATCGGTGAAGAGTCCGGCCCAATCGTCATTCACGTTGACGGAGTCGGGCGATTCCTCGTCGGTGAGGCCGTCGCTGTCGTTGTCGATGCCGTCCCCTGAAATCGACGCCTTGATGAAATTGATCCCGCCGTCGAGACTGACCTGAACGGAACTGACGGACGAGACGAGCCCGCGCGGGGACGGCGTGGCGTCGGCCAGTCCGTAGATTCTCAGAGAGCCGCTGTCGTCCCGGACGGTAAGGGTGGTCTTCGGCCGCGTCGAGTCCATCGTGAACCTCGCGGTCCGCGTGTCCTCCCCGCCGGTCCCGTCCGACGCGGTCACGTCGAAGAGATATTCGCCGTCGGCGAGACCAATGGCGGACGCCTGGATCTTGAATGTGAAAAAGTCGGAGGGGGTGATGGGGAAATTGAAGAAAGCCGACGGGACGCCGGTGGCCATGTTCGTGTAGCGGTAGCGGACGGCGGTGACTTTCACGTTATCCCGCGCGCTCGCCTCGACACGGGCCAGGCGGTCGTTGGATCCCACCGCCGTGATGATGGCATCTCCGATTTTGGACAGCAGGGTGGAAAACTGCCCCGAAATATCAGCCTTCAGGCCGCCGGTCCGGTCGGCCAGCGGGAAGAGTTCCGACTGGCCCGCGAAACCCGCGGTGTCGGTCACGAGATACGTGATGATTCCCAATTTCACCAGGGTGTCGCCCACATCCGAAATCCGGTGTTTGCCGTTTTCTTCATCCCCCAGATTGATCGCCTCCGCGTCTGTAATCAGGATGATGAACGGTTTGGACCCGGGCGACAGGGTATTGACCGCCGCCAGGACGCCTTCCAGAGCCGATTCGGGGAGGTCCCCGCCGCCGCTGGCGCCGAGGTCCGAGACATTGTTCTTGAACGTGTTCACATCCGACGTCAGGCCCCGATTGATGATGGCGGGGTTGTCCACGTCGACGTCCCTGTACGCGACCAATCCCAGCTTGAACTGGATCCCGGCCTGGCTGATCTGGGTGGCGAAGGCCGTGACGTTGTCGCGGACGTTGTTGATTGAAGGCTGCATGCTGCCAGTGACGTCGATGACGAAGAAGATTTCGGCCTGCGGCGTATTGACCTGGGCGTCGACGTTGTTGGTCAGGATCGTATTGACGGCCGGGAAGGAAATGGAAAGGACCGGCGGCGTCAGGTCCGCCGCCGTCGTCGCGTTGATGGACCGCCCCGTAATCTCCTTCCGGCTCGCGCCCGAATCGAAGTTCACGCCGCCGGCGGCGATGGAAACCTTGAACTGATCGCCGACACTCAGGCTGTTGGAGGTGCGAATGACCACGTAGTAATCCGCATCGGCGTTGGAATCGGAATCGTCCTCCGGAATCGCGCGGGAGGCCGCCGGGATGCGCAGGGTGTATTCGTAATTCCCGCTCGCGTTCAGTTTGGCGTTCGTTGGATTCGACGCGACGGACACGATGAGACTGTCCGCGGCCTGGCTGAATGTCCCGGTGTCCTGGGCGCCGCTGTCGATCCAGATTTCGACGCTGGCGAGGTCCTGGATCGTAAAGTTGGCCACCGGGGCAACCGTCACGACGATCGAGTCGAGCCGGAGGCCCCGGCCGAGGTCGCTCGTATTAATATTGAATACCCGCTTGAGTTCGCCCGGTCCCATCGAATCGCCGGTCACGGTCGAGTCGGACATCAGGAGTTTCGGCAGGATCCGGACGAGATTTGACGTGTCGGCCTCGTCCGACGCCCCGTCGCTGAACTGGACGCCCTTGGCGGGGATGTTGAGGATGAAGGAATCTCCGGGCGTTGTGTTTTCCGACGTGCGGAACACCACATAGTAGTCATCGCCCGCCTCGGCCCCGGAATCAATGGTGGGGATCGGCTCGGGCATGCTCAAGGCCAGCGTAATTTCGTACCGGCCGGTCGCCGCGTTCAGGGTCCAGGTGGGGTTCCCGCCCAGGGGAACCGGCGCGTCGGCGGCGTCGAATATCCCCTCGGTCGTCCCGTTGTCCCTGTAGATGGCCGACCCGTTCTTGATCAGGGCCGGCAGAAGAATCGCGTTCATGTTTGTGTCGGCCTGGATCGTGACCGCCTGGAAGGTCTTAAACGAGGTCCCGATCATGTTCAGTCCCCAGAAGGCGATTGCCGGACTCGAATCGTCGATGGATGTCGGCGAGAGGTCGGTGATCTGAAGCTCGCTCTGGAAGACGAAGACAAACGTCCGCGTGTCGTAGTTGCCCGCCAGGTCCTGCGTGATGACGGTCAGCGTGTAGGTGTCGCTCTCCGATATCTTGTCGATCGGATTGGACGTGAGATCGAGCAGGATCGTGTCGGCGGTGTAGCCGGTCGTCGGGTTCGACCCCGTGGCCCGGATAACGCCCGCCGACGTCCTCAACGTCACGGTCGTCAGGGTGGTCTCCCCGCCGGTCGGCGGCGCCGGGCTGGTGAGGGCCGGATACGAATCCGACACCTGCACGACGATCCGGTCGATGGACTTGCCGTAGGGCGGCGTCGATTTGATGTCCGCCTCGACGCCCGCTTCCCGGACTTTCACGCTGAGGACCCGCGGCGCGGTGTCGTCGAAGATGATAGGCCCGCGGGTGTCCTCCGTCAGGTTACCGGCCTGGTCGAAGAGCCGGAACACGACGGCAACCCTCGCCTTGTCGCTCAGAGTGAATGTGTCGGTCCTGCCCTCGGTCGAGATCGTGTACTCAGCGGGGGATCCGGCGCCGTCCCCGAGATCCCCGAAGATGCCGTTGTTGTTAAGGTCCGTCACAAGCCGCACTTTCGAGAGGGTCGTATCGACACCGGTCAGGCCGTCGGAGACCTTGTAGGTAAAGACGAGTTTGTTCGTGATACTGCCCGAATCGGGCGACAGGCTGTCCACCTTCGGCCCGACCGAGTCGTATCGGAATTTGCGGATGTAGGTTGACTCGTTGCCGTTGTCGTCCACTGCAACGATATTGATATTGTATTCCCCGTTCTCGGCGGCGGTATTGACCGGGTTGGTGAACCGGAGCGTGATCGAGTCTGTGCTGGACCGGCGCGTGGCGCCGAGTTCCGTGGCGATGGTGATGTTCTGGACGTTGGTTTTTTCGCGGCTTGTGAGTTCATCGATCCCGCCGTTGAACTGGTTGTTGTTGTACAGCTGGATGGACGCGAGGTTCGAGGTGTCGGTCAAAAAGGCCGTGACGGCGAAGATGTTGTCGACCGCGGCCGACGGCCCGAAAACCTTGATCTGGCTCGGGGATGACCAGGAGATCGTGTCGGCGTCGTTGAGGAAGACGGTCAGGGGCTGCGGGACGGTGACGTCGTAGAAGAAGGTGAATGAATCGGCCGACGTGACGTTTCCGGCGCTGTCCGAGAGGGTGTGCCGGGCGATGTAGAGGCCGTCCTGAGATCCGGTGGTGGAGAGCGGAATCAGGAGGTTATAGGTAATGGCGTTGCCGTTGACCGACCGGATTGAGCTGAATCCCTTCTGGATGTCGTCCGTGTCGATCCGGGCGGTGTCGGTGCCGACGTCGTAGAAGAGTTCGAGTTTGGTGTTGGCCGACTGCGTGGCGACGCCGAAATCGTCCGCAACGGTGATGGTCACGCTTGAAATCTGCTTGTTCACCCGCTCCCCCGCCGTCGGCGAGGACCCGGCGAGGGTCGGCGGATTGGCGTCGAAGAGGAACTGTTCCGAGTCGGTGGGGGTCTCGATGTTTCCCGCGTCGTCGGTCGAGAAAATTTCTACGGTATAGATCCCGGAGGTCGATACGATCCCTCCGGTGTCGATGAGATACTTGAAGGCGGTCTTGGACGCGGTGTTGTTTACGAGGTTGTTGCCTTTGAACTCGATCTTGCTTCCGCCCGGCCGCGTGATCCGGACAGTGTTTTCGACGACCGACCCGCCCCCGACGTCGGCGGCGGTCCCGGCTACGGCGATGTCGGTGTCGCCGAAGATCGGGATGTTGGCGCCGTTGAGGAAAATGGTCGGCGCGGAAGGCGGCGTCGCTTCCTTGTTAACGCCGGTGAGGACCGTGACGGGCGCGCTGAAGTCGGCGGTGACGTAGAGGAACTGGTCGTTGGGTTTGAGTTCGATGCTGACGGTTTCCTCGCCGGACGAGATCACGATGGTATCGATCTGCGAGAATTTCTTCGAGGTGGTCTTGCGGCCGGCCGCGGCGGCAACCGTGATGAGGACCGTGTCCTCCTGCGTGCCGCCACGGATGTTGATCTGGACGGTGCCGCTCAGGTTGCTTGCGATGGCGTAAAGTTCCGTGGCCCGCGGCAGCGTGACCGGCAGGACGGAGGAGACCGAATCGGCGTGCGTGATCCGCTGGCCGCCGTCGAATTTGAAGGTTGCCGAGTCGGGCCGGCTGCGGTTGCCGGCCAGGTCCTCCGCGATGCCGGAGACCTCATTGACGCCGGAGAGGGAGATTGCGACGTTGCCGGAATAGGCGCCGATGGCGCTGGCCGGCAATCCGGAGGACGAGATCGTCCCGACCTGGTAGAGGCCGGCCACGGGAAAGACCGACCCGGCGGCCTCGCCGAACCCCGAGATGCTCACGCTGGTGAGCGTCGTCGCGAAGTCCTGCTCAGTGATGCTCGGCGCCTCCGGGATCTTGTTGTCGACGATCACCTGCCCGGCCGCTGTCTTGACCTCCTTCGTCACCTCGTCCACCGCCGTGATCTTCCAGTAATAGATGCGTTCGTCATTCTGCGTGAGGACGTTTCCGGCGTCGTCCGTGCCGTTCCAGGAAATGAACTTGGAGGCCGGGAAGACCACGAGGGTCGTCGGGGCGGGCTTGAAGACCGGGTCCGAGTCGGTCTGCGAGGCGAAGACTTCGAAGATCACCGTCGCGGTGTTCGACGCGCCGTCGACTTTGTAGGTGATGAAGGTCTGGTCGAGGCGGCCGTCGGCTCTCTGCGGAGAAATGAGCGGCACGGCGACCGACACGTCGGTCAGGGCGAACGGGGTGTTGTCGATGATGACTTCGCCGGACAGTTCCCGCGCCAGGCCGTTGTTGTCCACGGCGGTGATGACGTAGCGGTACGCGCCATCCGCCTGCGATGATCCGTCCCACTCGATGACGTTCCCGGTGGTGTCGCCGGTGAAGGGCCCGAAGACCTTGACGGTGGCGCCGGTGTTCTTCGAGACGATGTCGACCCGGTGCGACGTCGCGCCGGCGGTGGCGTAGGTGAAGGTCGTCACGTCGTCCTTGCCGATGGACGTGGACGGGCTGAAGGGGTTTGGCGAGGCGCTCTGCACGAGCGTCACGCTGGGCGGCGTCACATCCTTCACCGCGGTCGCTTTGCCCGTCGCCACGTTCCGGGCAAGATCCATCACGCGGACTTCAAATGTATACGTCCCCTCCACCACGATGTCGCCGTTTTTGTCCTGGCCGTTCCAGTGGATCAGGTTCTGCCCCGCCGTCTGCCGGATGCCGGTGGCGCTCGGTTCAGTGTCGAGGATATTTCCGCCGGCATCCAGGATATACAGGATCGCGGTTTCAACATTCTCGGAAATGACGTACTTGACGTCCAGCCCGTCATTTCCGAAGGGCGACGGCGTCGCGACGATGTCGCTGACGACCGGAGCGATGACGTCCGCGACGGAGGTGTCGAAGGTCACGTTGACCGAGTCGGATGCGGGTCCGGTGTTGCCGGCATTGTCGACGGCGTAGGCGTCGATCTTCCAGACGCCGGGCACGAACCGGGAGTCGCTGAAGTTGAGGGTATAATTCCAGTTGGACGTCCCCGCCGCCTGGGAATCGTTGACCTTCGTGTAGACCGCGCCGTAGGGCGAGGTGGGCGCGAAGACCCGCACGAACACGCGGCCAACGGTACTGGTCGTGTCGGATGCGATCCCGGTGAGGGCGATGGGGTTGACGTTGAACTGCGTATTGTTCAGAGGATTGACGATCCGCGCCTGCGGCTTGTCCCGGTCGAACACGAACACAACGGTGTCGTACAAATAGTTCCCGGCGCGGTCCACGGCCTGGATGGTCAGGGTGTAGGTCCCAACTTCCGCCTCCTTGTCGATGATCGACCCGCCCGTGAGGACAACCCCGATCGTGTCGGTGCCGGCTTGGCTCTTGACGGTGCCCAGGGACTGGCCGGCGGGATTTCGCAAAATGACGTAGGTTGATTCAGCCGTCGCAAATCCGGTTATCCCGGAGGTGTCGCCTGAAGGACTGGTGTTGGTGTCCTCGAGGTCGACGCCGACGAAGATGATGCTGTCGCCGAAGACTTCACCCGCGAAGAAGGTATCCTCGTTCTCGACGGCCGCGAGACCGTGGGAAAGGATGTAGTTCTGCACGCGCGGTTTTACGGTGTCGTACAGGACCACCACGGTGTCCTCCCGGTTGTTGCCCGCACGGTCGGTGACCGACACGACCAGCGCGTAGAACCCGTCCTGGGCGCCGTCGGTGCTGCGGCCGAGGCTGAACACGCTGGTGTCGGTGTTGATGTTGAACTGGGTGCCCAGTTCCGCGTCGGAGAAGGTCCCGTCGCCGTTTTCGTCCCAGTACCACCGGAAGGTCGGCGACTGGCCGGCCTCGCCCGAAATGCCGGACGGGGTGTCGGCCAGATCGACGCGGACGCTCGACAGCGTGTTGACGATGGCGCCGGTGTCCGGCGTGATCTTGATGCTGGAGGTCTCCTGGTCGAACACGAACCGGATGTCGATCGTGTCTGAATTGCCGTTTCTGTCCCGCGCGAAGACGAGCAGCTGGTAGACGCCCGCCGCCGGCGTAGAATCGGCCAGTTTGTAATAGAACTTCTCATTCCGTTTCGTGAGCGTGCCGTTCACGGATCCGCCCGTGGTGAGGTTTGTGAGGCTGAGCACCGTGGAGTTGTCCGTGTCGACGCCGCCGACGTAGCCGCTGGCGCTGGTGTCAGCCAGATAGACGACGATCGAATCGACGAAATCGTTGATGTAGGTCGTCGCGCTCAAGGTCTTCGTCGGGTCGTCGTTCCGGTAGGACGCCGTGGAGAAGGGTTTGGTGGTGTCGAGGATGAAGATCCGTGTGTCCTCAACGGCGTTCTTGGCCCTGTCCTGCATCGTAATCCGGATGATGTACGTGTCGTCCTTCGTGCCGTTCGACGGCAGCGGAATAACGGGCGTGAAAATGAGGTCCGCGCCGGAGGCGGTCACGATGCCGCCGACGTTCAGGTCCCCGTCGTCCTCGATGGCGTCGCGGTCGAGGTCCTCCAGGAGCCGGATGCGCGCGCCGCCGGCGATTTCGGTGAAGAGCCGTGTATCGACGCCGGAAAGGGCGTCGCTCGGCGTGATCGTGATCTGCGTCAGGGACGACCTGTGGGCGAAGGCCGACGGATCGACCACCGTCAAGTTGGTTTTGGTAACGCTTGCCGGCGTCGTCGTGGAAACGGACGGTTTGGTCTGGTCGAAAATGACGGTCAGGTCATCGTCGTTCCCCGCCGCCCCGGACGACTCGACGTTCCCGGCGTTGTCCACGCCCAGTCCCTGGATGCGGTACGTGCCTTCGCCGCCGTTGACGAAGGTCGATATCGGGATTGTGACGGCCCATGTGTCCTGGCCGTCGCTCAAGGGATCGAACGCGGTGTCGCTCGTGGTCTGAAGAGACGTGAGTGTATTGTCCGGCCTCAGGACCCGCCACTGCACGTTCTTGAGGTCAGACTTGCCGGCCACCACCTGCGGCACGCGCCCCTGGACCCGGATGGAACTGCCGGCGGCGTTGTTAAAGGGCGAAGTCTGGCCGGAGGGCACTTGGACGGCCGAGACGACGTCCGCATCCGGCGCGAGTGTATCGACGCCGAAGAAGACGATCTGGTCGTTGGCGCGCAGGTCCGACAGGGTCGGCGCGTCGCTGTCGCGGGTGGGCGCGAGGACCACGCTGTCGAAGATTTTAAAGAGTTTCGATCCGATCACGATCTGGCCGCTCTTGGCGCCGGTGTCGATGGTCAGCGTGTCGTAGAGGACCGCGCCGTCGGCGTCCCGGCCGACGACCAGCACGAGGGTCCGGGTATCGACGTCGTCAAACAGGACGAGGGCCGCCTCGCTCCCACGCGGAAGCGTTTGGACCGTGGAGTCGATCTTGACGCCGGCCGCGCCGTATCCGCCGGCGTTGACGAGACTGAACTGGGATTTCCCGGTCAGGCGGCTGACGTTCCCGACTGCATCCTTGGCCGACGCCGTGAGCGTGTTGTTGCCCTGGGGAATGCTCAGGTTCATGGAGAATTCCCCGGTCGACGCGCTGGCCGCCACCGTCGCCACGGCGGAATCGAGACCGTTCAGGCTGGCGCTCACCGTCGCGCCCGGCGCCGTGAATCCGATCAGGGTGACGGCGAGATTGGTCTGGGCGGCGTTGTCGGTGTTGGAGATCTGCGGGGCGTCCGGCCGTTCGTTGTCGACCGTGAACTGCCCCGCCGCGGTCCGGACCTCGTGGGTCTTCTCGTCAACGGCGGTCAACTTCCAGTAGTAGGGGTTCTCCGCGTCCGCCGAAACGAAACTCCCGGAGGTCTTGCCGTCCCAGCTGAAGAACTTCGAGGCCGGAAAGACCGTGAGGGTGGTTGCGTCGGTGACGATGGGGGATGTGTCGGTCAGCTGCCTGAAGACTTCAAACCGGATGGTCGCGGTCTCGTCCGCGCCGACGACCTTGTAGGACACAATCGCGTTGTCCTTCACCCCGTCCTGGTTCTGGGGCGAGAAGGTGCTGTTGGAGACGTTGACGTCGCTGAGCGCGAACGGGGTGTTGTCGATCCGGACCTCGCCCGTGACTTTCGCCGTGAGGCCATGCCCGTCGATCGCCGTGATAATGAACTGATACAGGCCGTCCGCAAGAAACGCGCCGGCTTCATCCGTCCCGCTCCAGCGGATCTCCGCCGATGTCGTGTCGCCGGTGAACGGCCCGTAGGACTTCACGGTGGCCCCGGTCAACTTGGAGATGATGTCCACGCGCGAACTGACGGCTTCAAGGGTCGAATAAATGAAGCTCGTGATGTCCTGTTCGCCCGGCGTGGCGTTTGGCGAAAACGGAGTCGGGGTTGCCGACTGCACGAGCGTCACCTGCGGCGGCGTCACGTCCTTGATTGCAGTGGCCTTGCCGGTCGAGATGTTCCGGGAGAGGTCGTAGACTCGGAGCGTGAAGGTATAGGTGTCTTCGATGACGAGGTTGTTGTCCTTGTCGAGTCCGTCCCAGTGGATCAGGTTCTGGCCGGCGGTCTGGCCGATCTGGTCGGCGTCGTTCCCGTCGGCGACGGTATCCTCCCGCACGAATTCCCCCGCGGAACTGGTGACCGTCAGGACGGCGGTCTCGATCGATTCGGACAGGACGTATTTCACGTCGACGCCCGCCTCCCCAAACGGCGACGGCTCGGCGACGATGTCGGAGATGGT
>JACQOF010000034.1 GCA_016202645.1 bacterium | reverse complement strand
GGCGGAGCGGGGTGGAGGAGTCCGTGGCGTTCGGCGCGCGCGGACCACCGTGACCCGGCAGAGCCGCCCAGGTCCGTGGAGGCGAAAGTTGTTTTAGAACCTACGTCCCCTCTTACGTCGGCGCATCGCGCACGCTGAGCGGCCGGCGTCGAGCCGGGCCGCTCCAGCCTGCTGTTAGCCGGGATTCACTCGTACGGGGTACACGTGCCGTACCAGATGTTCGCTCGGTTCCATAGGACGTTGACATGCTGAGAAGAGTAGACGAACGAAGAGTTGAGGGGATCGATGGAAATGATCTCTGGTGACGTGCCAGGTTCCCGGTCCCTCTTTACCAGGAGAAGGCCGCCGCCCGGCGTGGACTCTGCCGTGAAAACTACAGGGGCTTCAAGAGCCTCAAGGTTGGCGTTGAACCGGATGACCTGCGCGATTCCGCCTTGCCCCGCGACTGTTACCCTCCAGTAGGTAGGCTTCGGCTCTCGCTCGATCCGCGCCCCTTCCTCGACCGTTGCCTTGCCAACATCACGCCAAAAGCCAGCTGCCGCTATTTGGTTCGCCTTGCACATCACGGTCGGTGAGACGAGCTTCGGCCCCGCGTATGGCACCTTCCGCTCGTACTTGTCTGCGGACTGGGCGGCGGGAGCACCAAGCGCCGCGCCAGCCAGGAGAGAGAGTCCGAGAAGAGCCATCTTCCGATTGCGCCTCGACACGCTGCCTCCTTGCCCCATTGCTTCGCCGGCTAACGTTGCGGATGAGGGGCGGACGTAGTCCGACCGCTCCACGCAGATGTTAGCCTGCCTGAAGACCTCCAGGGCAACGATCAACCTCGCCCTGACTTGCTGCGTTCAAGGCACGCATGATACACTCGCCGCCAACATGGTTGCAGTGAAGAACGTTGGTGTGGCGCCACTCTTCCGGAGGATTTGGCGTATGGTCACGTGCCGGCCGTCTGGACCGGACTATGAGTTCGAGGTTTCGGCGGACCCACCGCTCATTTACCTCGATCATTGGGCGCTCCGGCGACTCTCCGAGAACCTCACGCTGGGCGCCCGATTCCTCGGTGCCTTCGCACGGCGCGGCACCGTTATGTTCTCGCTGATGAACGTCGCGGAGCTCGCTCGGGATGCCTCTCCGCACAGGGCCAATGAGGTCCGCGATTTCCTTGAAAGACTCGGGCCGTACTGGATTCCCATGACGATTGACCCACTAAGGATCCTCGGCGCCGAGGAAAGAGGCGAGACGGCGGATGGCACGCATCCTTGCTTGAGCGTCGGCTTCCTGACTGAACCGGCGTTCGCCGCCAGGCTGACGAGAGGGGCTGTATCGCTTGCGCATGTTGTCGATCTGACGCGAAGGCCGGATGGCGACGACCTGATCCAAACGACCAATCGGAAGACCGCAGAGCTGCGGGACTGCATCCAGAAGTTCCGGGACGCTTACGTTGCGAACCCGAAAGAGCTGGACAAGAGGTATCCATTCTTGAAGTTCGATGCAGCGAAGCCGATGCGAGGAATCTACAACGCGCTGGTGCATTACACAATCACCGATACTTTCACGCTTAACGACAACCATGCCCGGGATCTGTACCATGCCATTGCGTCCGTGCGGTGCGCACAGATGGTGACGCTCGACGCACATTGGGCCGGACAGGTGGGGAAGCTGAAACTACCTCCAGGGTTCGTGAAGGTCTACAGCGAGGCTGAGCTCGACGCATTCCTGGTCGACCTCGAGGCGGCGCCCGTCACGCGATAAACACCCGTCCTTCAGCATCAACCGCAGCCTTGTCTGGCTAACGTGCAGCGTCAGCGACGCCGTCGCGGCGGCCGCTGGACGCTGAAGTTAGACCGTCGCAGCGGGTTGCTCGAGAGCGCCGTCTACGAACCATCGGATCAACACATCGTAAGTGTGTATCTCCAACCGGCCTCCAGCGAGTCGGTTCCAAGCTCCCTTGAGCCGACCTCTCGTCTCGTTTTCCTCCAGCTCCTTTTCGCGGCCGACGAACAAGAACCCCCTGGGTTCTCGGAAGTCGGTCAACTGAAGAGTGTCGCGCAGCCATGCCTGGTTCTGCGAACAGTAGTCGACGTATTGAAGCAGTTGGAATACCCCGCGATTGGCTGCACCGCTGAAATAGGTCTTTCCGTCCGACCCCACGAAGATAGCATCGTCAGCCCCCTTCAGTTCGACTACGAACCAGCTGAAGCCGTCTGATCCCTTGCCGCCGAGGATGAAGTCAGGCTTCAGGCCGCATTCGACCGGACGCATAGGGGGCCGGATCACCTGTTGGGGAATAACCCAGACGCCATGGTGGCCGGTCATCGTCAACCGAAAACAGGTCGCAAGGATATTCGGGTGTTCCCTGATGAGTGCATCAATGTCCGTCTCCGGGGCGTTCGCGCTGACGACCTGACGGAAATGTTCGAGAACGTTCTTCTCGATGTCGCGCTGGCTCACAAAGTACTCACGTGGCGGCCAGTCCTTCGGATACGGCTCGAAGGTATCTAGGTTCAGACGAGTTCGCATGGCACCCTACCAGGCGGTCTAATGGTTTCACGTTAGACAATCCGTCATTGGCAATCCAGCGTTTCGAGTTCCCCGCCTACAGATGTGACTCCTTGGAATACCTGGGCGACCGTAGCCTTGCGGCGCGCCAAATCGACGGCCGCAAGCCAGGTCTTGTTGATGTCGTTCGTCCAGAGAAGAAACACCCCGTCGCTTGTTCGCATCACCACCCTGCTGGCGAACTCCTCGCCCCTGTCCGTGCCATCGGGGAATCGAGTAATTGAGCGCACGAGCGGCGTGCTCGTGTTGAGGCCAGAAAAGACCTTGTCACGCAGAGAGTAGAACATGCCTGCTACCTTGGTCTCCCTTGTTTCGACATTGAACGACCGAGGGGATCCAAGCATGCTCTGGCCTGTCTGGCCCTCCCACCGCTTCTCAGCGAAAGCGTAGTCGCGTGACGCCTTTGCGTTCGATCGGCAAGTTAGGCTGCTCGGGAGTTCCTCGCCCTCCACCACTACCGAGGAGAAAATGAGTAGGCCGAGGGAGAATGCGAAGACCCGAACCCCAAACATACACCCCTCCGCTCGGTTGTCTAACGCCATGCGTCAGACGGGACGCTGCATTAGAAGTATTATTGTGTAAGGGGCACCCGTGCCCAAGGGCTTCCATCCACCGGCGGTCCGCCGCTGAAACCCGGTCCCGCCCAAGAACACTGCAGTGGCAAAGCCCAGCCTCGCGCCCGTCCGGTTCGCCAATGTCCGTAGCTCGACCGCTCGGCGCTGAGCATGCGCAGACCCTACGCCAAGCGTCCCTATAACGCAAACACTTTCGCGCCCCGATTTCGTGAACAATCGAACTGCCGAACCGTCGAACGTCCGAACGCTTTTGAGAGGACGGAGAGGTCACCTACCCGACCAAGACCAACCGGACGTCCATGACGTTGGTGTTGGTGGGACCGGTCAGGATGAGATCGCCGAGCTTCGCGAAGAAGGGGTAGCCGTCGTTTCCATCCAGGGCGGCTCGCGGGTTCAGTCCCAGGGCGAGTGCTCGGGCGCATGTCTCGCCGTCGGCGATGGCGCCGGCGGCGTCCGTGGGCCCGTCGGTGCCGTCCGTCCCCGCGCTGAGGACCACCGTCCCCGGCAAGCCCGCGATGTCCAGGGCGGCCGCCAGGACGAACTCCTGGTTGCGCCCGCCCTTGCCGGATGCTCGCAGCGTGACGGTGGTCTCACCGCCGGAGATGAGGCAGGCCGGCGGCGTGATTGGATTCCCACTTGCCCAGACCTCCTGGGCCAGGGCGGCGTGCATCCGGGCGATCTCCCGCGTCTCACCCTCGATGGACGAGGACAGGATCATCGGCGTGAGGCCCAGAGCCCGCGCCTCGGACCGGGCGG
>JACQOF010000038.1 GCA_016202645.1 bacterium | reverse complement strand
GCGGGCGACGGCGCAGGGACGGCTGGAGGAGGCGCTGAAATTTCTGGAATCCCTGCGCGCCGCGTCCCCCGCGGACTCGACCGTCCTGACCGCCATCGGCGGCGCCTATGCGGGGCTCGGCCGGCACGATCAGGCGGCGGGCGTGTGGAGAAGCCTGCGGGACCTGACCGGCAATCCGAAGTTTTTGTCGAAGTACGCCGATGCCCTGTACGAATCGGGCCGGCACCAGAAGGCACTGCTCGAGTACCGGGAGCTGTTCACTTACGGCGTCGCCGGTCCCGAACAGCTCCGGCGGCTGGCGGAATTGGAACAGAACCAGGGCAGCTGGGATCAGGCCGAACGGATTCTGCTGAAGCTTCTCCGGACCGGCGGTACCGCCAAGGACCGCGAAAAACTGTCGGAGCTCCTTCGAAAAATGGGCGACTTGGCCGTCCAGCGCGGCAACGCCGCCGAGGCCGCGCAGATCGCGCAGAGACTTCTCGACCTTCGCGAAAACGATCCCGCTTCCTTCGTGCTCATGGGCCGGTCGAAACTTCTCCAAGGCAAATTCCCCGAGGCCGTCGAAAGTTTCTCCCGCGCCATATCGCTTGCGCCCGGGGATGCGCGGCCGCTTGTGGGACTGGCCGCGGCGGAACTGCGGCGCCAGAGGCCGGTTGCGGCGGTCGAGTATGCGCGGATGGCCATCGCCCGGGATCCGTCTCTGCCCGAGGCGTATTCGATCCTCGGCCAGGCGTATCAGCGTCAGGGAAAGGTTTCGGAGGCTTACGCGGCGTTGAAGTCGGCCCTGCAAAATTCGCAGAACCGCGCGGGCGCGCACATCCGCATGGGGGACCTCTTTCTTCAGCACGCCAAATACAACGTCGCCCTCGAGCAATTCCGGCGGGCCATCGAAATCGATCCGCGGAACGCGCGGGCGCGCGAGCGCTACGCGTTCACGCTGTACCGTCTTGGTTTTTCGGAAAATGCGATGAAGGAACTTCTCAAGGCCATAGAAATCGACCCGGAAGGCGCCGGGTCCGAGGCGACGGCGCTTCTCGCCGATATTTTCGTCGCCCACGACGAACCCGACCGCGCCCGGGACCTGCTCGAATCAGTCGCCGCAAAACGCCAGGCGCCACCCGGCGTGCTGATCCGGCTCGGGGAGATGTACCGCCAGAACAGGGAATTCAGCAAGGCTGTCCAGTTTTTCAAGGACGCGCTCCTTGCCTCGGAAGACCCCCGCGACAAATACGACGCCCTGAACGCCCTCGGCATGGCCCTCGGGGACCTGGGTGACAACGCTGCCGCGGAGAAAACCTTCCGCGAGGCGATCGGCGTTGCGCCAAACCGGCCCGATGCGTTCTTGAACCTGGGCCTCGTCTATCAGGATCGAAAAGAATTCGTTCCCGCCGTCGACCTCACCCGCAAAGCCATCGAGGCGGCGCCGGACCGCCCGGAAGGCTACAAACTGCTCGGCCTCATCTACTATCAGGCCGGCTGGGAGGAAGAATCCCTCTCGGCCTTCAGGGAAAGCCTCAAGCGCAATCCCGACCAGCCCGAAATCGCCGGGTTGGTCCAGCGGATTGAAGAGCCGGCGGACTAATGTCGAAATTTAAGTACGACCCCTACGGGTTTCCCCGCGATACGCTCAAGTTTTGCTCCCTCTGTAGGACGCCGCTGTCCACCGTGTCGCTCGAAGGGCGCCGCCGGAAGGTCTGCCGCGGATGCGGGTTCATTTATTACAAAAACCCCGTGCCCGTCGCGGCGTGCCTCGTGATCGACCGGAAAAAAATTCTACTCGTCAAGCGCGGCGTGGAGCCGGCGAAGGGCGCGTGGAGCCTGCCCTGCGGATTTATCGAACTCGGCGAAACCCCGCCCGAGGCGGCCCTCCGGGAACTGTCGGAGGAAACCGGCGTCCGCGGAAAAATCTCGCGCCTCCTCGGCATCTACTACGAACCCAGCCACCGCTACACATCGCTCTTCGTCGCGGCCTATTTCATCCGCCCCCTCACGCGCCGCGTAACCGCGGGCGACGACGCCGAGGACGTCGGCTTCTTCCCGCTGACGCGCATGCCCCGTTTGGGCCTCGCAACGCACCGCCGGATTTTGCGGGACTACGCAAAATGACTTCTCCCCAGAGGTTGAGTTATTTGAGTTATTTGTGGGGCCCGTTGCTCATTGCTCATTGGTGCATTGCCGCATTGACCATTACTCCGTTGAACTTGATCCCGACAGCCTTCGCGTCCCCGATCGTCCTCGAGGTCTCCGACACGCGCCTCCCGAATCACGACACCGTCACCGTCACGGTCCATGTCGGCAACGGCGCCGGGCAGAACGACCCCTCGGGCCTGGTCATCGACACCGAAACGATTGTTCTGCGTGAGGCCGGTGAGACCACCGGCGTTTTTCGCAGTTACGCTGTGCAGGTCGCCTCCACCGTCGAATTTGCCCGCGCGGCCAACGGCCGCGTGTCGTGGACACGTGGCGACACAGTGGACGTCGTCAGTATATATGAAGGAGAAGATGTGTGGTTGCACTGGAGCGGGTCGCATTACGGCTTTCGGGTCGTCGACACCGGTCCATACCTTCCCATGACCCCCGTCATTCACGACCATCCTGACGCCGCCAAAGTCCCGATCGAAGCGCGCTTCGCCGAAGTCAACACGTCCTTGATCGTCTGGGCGGTGGCGTCGCTTCTCGCTTGCTGGCTCTTCTGGATACTCATCCGCCGCCTCAGGCCGGTCGAGGCCGCGAAGGGCATCGAGACCATTTCCAAAGAGGACATTCCCAAACTGGACCTCGACGTCCTCGTGGGATTTCTCAAACGCCATCCCGATCATACTGCCGCGGACGTCATCGCAGGAGAGATTGGCCGTCGGTATTTCGACCGGCAGGACTACGAGCGCGCCGCGGATTATCTGGAAATGGCGGTGAAGCGCGGCCGCGATGCGAAAAATCCGGAGGCGCATTTCTATCTCGGTCACGCCTGCCGACAGCTTGGCTATACCTGCGATGCCATCGACGAATGGATGGCCTGCTATATGGACGATCCGGAAGGCCCGCTCGCGAAAGAGGCTTTCCGCGAGGCCCAGCGGTGGCGCGCGTTCCAGGTGGTGAAGGACAAAGTCCCCTGTCCGGAATGCGGCGCGAACTGTCGGCTCATCGATTTTCACTGTTCCCAATGCAAGGCCGACCTCCATCGGACCCTCGTGACGTGCGGCGTCTGCGGGAAATCGATGATCAAGGAGGCCCAGCTCTGCATCCACTGCCTGCCGGACGAGATCAAAGCGGAAGTGGCGGAAGGATCCGCGTGGCCCGTCGTCAAAACGACGGGACTCGACTGGGAGGCCAAACTCCTTCAGGACAAGCTGGCGGCCGAAGACATCCCCTCCGTTCTGACCGGCGAAAAGGGCTCGGCGATCCCGCTCACCATCGGCTACCTCGGAGAAATCCACATCCGGGTCCCGGTCGCCTGCGTCGCAGAAGCCCGCGCCATCGTTCAATCAGACGCACCGCCGGAGGTAATTCAAACAGCGGCTGACCATCCTCAAGAAGCGGACCGTCATGCCCGCGAAAGCGGGCATCCAGACGCTTTTGTACGAGAGAACCCGGAGGAACTGGATTCCCGCCTCCGCGGGAATGACACGGAGATAACTTCTCCCCATAGGTTGAGTTATTTGACTTATTCTCCCCTGGTCTGGATCCTGCTCGGCTTCTGCATCCTCATGTCCGCCTGGTTTTTTTACATCATGGGTGGCTGGACCGTCATCTCAACAGTCGACGGCGAAAAAATCCGGGAACGGGACATCTCGGTTTCCATTCATGAATCGGTCGATCTCGTGACGGGTCCTCCCAAGGGGAGTTCCGGCATGGTGCGCCAGACCATGGCCCGGAACATGGAAAAGGATCGACTGCGGCATCTGGAGGCAAAGATCCTAAGGCAACATCTCATCGCCAAAGGCACCTCGGACCAGCAGCAGCTCAAACTCGACGACAACGCCTTGGTCCAGTGGGGCATGGCCTCCGGCCGGATCAAGCGTCCGGTTCAACGCCCCCGCCGTTAAGTTCATATCTGTGGGTATTATTCAGCTCTCTCCGTCATTCCCGCGAAAGCGGGAATCCAGTCCGCTTGGCGATGTTCTGGATGTCCGACGGAGTTTACCCCGTGCTGGACCCCCGCTTTCGCGGGGGTGACGTCCAAGTCGTTGGGATTTGGGATTTAGGATTTCGTTAGGATTTCGGATTTAGGATTTTGGGACATCGTAGGCCGAGCACGGCAGCGGAATTTCCGGCGCGCCCGGAACAGGGCCCGCTTCCTGGTGAATTTCGACGAAACCGTCTTCCTGGCGGACGCCGATGATCGAATAGCGCGGCGTCACGTCGGCCTTGAGGCCGTAGTAACCCGCGACCGCCGCCGTCAGCGCCTCGAGTTCCACGACCAGCAAGAACCGGTCGTCCTCCGATTCGAGCCGAAGTTTCCGGACGGCCTCCTGCGGCGTCAGATCCAGAACCGACCGCGCTGGCAGCCCCAGGATGAGTTCCTTGACGCCTGATCCAAGCCCGACGGGTTTGCCGCAGGAGTACTTGGCATAGGTGTAATCGAGGATCGATTCATCCCCGGCGATCTTCAATTTCAACAGCGACGCCTGATCCGGACAGGGCATGACGCGATCAGGGTCTCAAAAATCCATGCGTATGGGAAGGGATAAAAAGACTTTCTCCCCTACCCGGGTTAGGCAAACGCAAGCTTGGTAATAAGTTTCGCGGCCCTCCATTTATACAGGTAACTGCAGGGGGAGAAGAGATCTTTGGTGATCACTTTTAGGATCTGTCTGGGCCGAAAATAAACCGCTCTGAGAATGTGTGAATTATATTTCCAAATTTTTGCCGGGTCCCAGTATCTGGGAAGTTTGTTTGATGTGACGGCTATATCCTTCTCACCGGATCGAATGTGCTCGGCCCAGAAATCATGACCGTTTTCCTCTTTCCATCGATTGTAGATGCCGGTTCCGGGGCCGATATACGCGGGAAGCGAAATGACATAATCGATGGGCAGGGTTCTCATGAAATGGGCTGTTTTGATGAAGGATTCGTGGGTCTGGTACGGGAGGCCGTTAACAAGATATCCGGCTGCGGAGATTCCCACATTTTGCGTCATCTTGAAAACCTCTCTGACATGATCCAGATTTTCTTTTATCCCTCTGTTCATCGAGGCCAGAACTGTTTCATCTCCGCATTCAACACCGTACTGAATCCGGAGGCATCCCGCTTTTTTAAGTTTTTTAAGAAGTTCTTCGCTCATCAGATAGGGCCGGGCGTGGATACTGAAATGAATCTTCAGGCCTCTCCGGCCGATTTCATCGCAGATTTCGGCGACCCGGTGTCTGTTGATGTTAAACGTGGGATCCCAGAAATTATATTCATTCATGTTAAACTCAACGTGCGCCCATTCCAGTTCATCCACGAGGCGTTTCGGCGACATTTCCACATACCGCGGATGTCTTTCGATGCAATAATTACAGCTGTATGGACAAGAACGGACAGACAAGGCCCCGGTGAAATTCTTATAGGCGGTGGCGGGAGTTGTGTATTTCTCATATTCCAACAGGTTGTAGGGAAGAAACGGAAATGATTCCAGTTCAGTAATGCCGGGCGCCTCCGGGGTCAGCACGATATCCCCATCTTCATTTCGGAATCCGACGCCGGGGATCTGATCCGGAGGCTTCCCGTCACGGACTCGGGCCAGCAATGGTCCGAGATTCTGGTCTGACTGCCCTCGAATCAAATAATCGATTTCGGGTGTTGTCTCAAGCACTTCACGGGGATAGAACGTGGCGAGTTCACCGCCCACAACTATTTTGCACCCCAGTTCTTTTTTAATCACGCGGATCCAGGGTTTCGAGATGTGATTAAAATCCGCCGATGTGATGGTGATACCGACATAATCGGGTGAATATTTTTTCAGTTCTTGAACCGTCCGGTGGACATCCCAGTCGTGAAGCGCCGCATCAACGATTTTGACATTGCAGCCGTATTTGAGTAGGACGGCGGCGACAGCCAGTACACTCATGCTGGGTGTATCTCCGAGAACATTGGCCAAATATCCCTGGGGAACCATCAATGTGGCCTGCTCCCTGTAATTGTAAAAGAGCACAACAACCGTTATATCCGACAAATCAATTTCCGGATCCCGATATGGAATCGGGTTGATTTTCATACGCCGCTCCTGCTGTGCCTTTTGCGCCTATCCATGCGATTTACACTGCAAAATGGGTTCCATCAAATAGAAACGGCGAAACTATTGTGCGAATTCGTTTATCTCCAACTCATTACATAATGGATGTGATCTAAAACAAACTGGTGTGAGATACAAAAACTGTAATGATTCATGGCACTTTTTGTTCAGATTTTCCCTGCTCCTACAGTCGCCCGAGTGCCCGCATGAAATCCACCAGATTCGACTGCGCGTCCGGCGTGGCCAAGAGGGTTCCGATCGCCGCCACCGCCTGGGCGCCCGCGGACATGCAGGCTTTGGCGTTCCCCGGCGTGATGCCGCCGATGGCAACGACCGGTATCCGCACGGATTCGGAGACGCCTGCCAGCGCGTCTACACCTGTCGGTTCGGCGCCGGCAGATTTTGAAATCGGCTTGAAGACCGGACCGAACATCACGAAACTCGCGCCGGCCGACTCGGCTTTCTCCGCCGCCGACACGGAATGACACGAGGCCCCGATGAGCGCGTCGGGGCCAAGGGCCGCCCGCGCGCCGGCGATGTCGCTGTTTTCGGGGAGATGAAGACCGACGCCCATATCCCGCGCGACGGAAACGCTGGAATTAACGAACAGCCGGACCGGATGGTCTTCGAGGCGCTTTTTAAGCCGGAATACAAACGCCTTGAGGCTCGCCTCCGGCATATCCTTCTCTCGTATCTGAATGCTCCTGAGTCCCGCTTTTGCCAGATCAACGAGAACGTCCGACAAAATATCGAGCGACCTGTTGGGCAGAAGGCTCCGGTCGGTGACGCAGAGAAGGTTGAACCCCAGGATTCGGAGCTTACTCGGCAGAGGCGTAGGCGAGGTTGAAGTTACCGAGGTACTGCGAGGAGATGGTGGCGTCCTTGATGATCAGAAGGTTTTCGTCGTTTTCGCCGGAGGCCGAGCCGGTCCAGTTGAAGGAACCGGTGACGACGGTCGATCCGTCGGCGACGAGGTATTTCGAGTGGTTGAGCGAGGTAAACCCGTCCTCTTTAACGTCGAGGCCGGCTGCCTGCAGATCGTCGAACTGGCTGTAGGGACTATTGGCCTGCCAAGCGTCGAAGACGCCCTGCACTGTGACTCCCCGGGCCTTCGCCGCGGACAGGGCGGCGGCGATGTCGGGGTCGGTGAAGGTAAAGATGGAGAAGGAAATGGAAGTCGTCGCGTTATTGATGACCTCGATCAGTTTTTCCTTGACCTGATCGCTCGGCGTGAAATACGCCTCCACCGGGACGCTTCGCGTGGCGCTGGTTGAAACGTACGGCGAGACCTTCTGAACCGTCGCGGGACCGATGCCTGAAACATTGTCTAGTTCCTCGACCGATCCGAACGGGCCGTTGGTTTCCCGGTAGCTTACGATGGCCTGGGCCGTCGTCGAGCCTATCCCGGGGAGACTCGCGAGCTCCCCCTCCGAGGCGGTGTTGATGTTCATCTTTCCAGGATCCCCGCCCATCTCGACCGTAAAATTGTGCGGCGTGTTGTCGGTCTTGGCGCCGTCGAATGTCCCGCCGAACATCTCGTTGAACTCTGTGGCGTAGGCGTCGGCGAGGTCCGAGCTGCGGAAAATCAAGCTATTGTTGGCGTCCTGTGTCAGTTGCTTGGCCGTGAAATTGGTCGAGCCGCTCAGGACCGCCTCGTTGTCGACGACCACGAATTTGTTGTGCATGAGGGCGCCGGAAGCCGTCCCGTCCGACACGATCTGGACGCCGGCGGCTTCGAGGGAATTGTAGAGCGCCGCATTTTTCGGATCACTGTAATATTTCTCCTCGACCACGACTTTTACTTTGCCCGGCCCCAGCCGCCCGGCGGCTTCGATCAGGGCGTCCGCGACTTCCTGGGACTCGATCGTGTAGGCCGCGAGCAAAATTTCCGATTGGGCCGACCGGATAAAATCAACGGTGACGTTTTGAACCGTGGATGAGGATTGCGAGGGATTCGTGAAGTACGCGCCTTCCGGCGCCGCCGCTTCCGTGCCGCCTGTCCCGCCGGTCTTGACCATCACGTCCAGCGTGCCGTAGAGGGTGAGTTTGGTTCCGTCCGGCTTCGTGATCGTCATCTGCCGGCGCACCGTCACAAGGCCGAGGGTGTTGAAGGTTCTCTGGAACGTGACCGTGCCGATGACCGCGCCCGCCGGGTCATAAGCGGTGGCGGTGAAATCCTCCGTCGATTCCAGCAGAACCTCCGCGGGGCCTTCGACGATCAGCGCATACTCCCCCTGGTAGAGGGCGGGAGATGCCGCCGGAAAGACGATCAAGGCCAGTAGAAAGAATATCGCGCAAGCCTGCTTTGCCATGTCCTCTCCATAATATACAGTCGGTGGTCGGCATGTCAAGCGAACGGAAGTCTCTGTTGGGCGATAGACTCAAAAAGAATCTTGCGACGGTCGCGGCCTTTCTCCTGATCATGGCGGCCGTCTTCCTCTGGCTGACGTCCGGCGAGCATGAAAAACTCCTCGGGACACAGCGGATGCTGAAGGAACTTAAGGCTCAACAGACGGAATCGGTCCGGGACATCAAGGGCTTTCAAGTGGAACCGATGGTCGACGCCGAGTATTTTTACCACCTGAAATCCGATCTCGACCGCGCGAAGAAATCCGTGGACATTCTGATGTTTGAAATCAAGCTCGGCAAGGACGCGGACAATCCGGCCAACCAGCTAGTCGACGCACTGGTCTCGGCGCATGAGCGTGGCGCGACCGTTAAGGTCAGACTGGAGCAGTCGGATCTCGACAAATCCCTGACGCGAATCAACCGCCGGACGGAGGAGTACCTCAAGGCGCGGGGCATTTATCCCGATTTCGATCCGCCGAACATCGAGACCCATGCCAAGGCGGTATTGATCGACGGCCGGATCCTCTACGCCGGCAACCACAATTGGTCCGAGGCGGCACTCTTCAAGAACCGCGAAGTCAGCCTCCGGATCGAGGCCGACCGGCCCGTGTCGACCCTGCGGAGATATTTCGACAAATTCGACGAGTTCATGAGACGTCTGCGGATGAGCGGATCAGCGTGGGCGGCGCAGAATGTCCGCGAAGTCGTCTTCCTCAACAACGAGGAATACCTGTCGGTCCTCCGGGAATCGATCCGCGCCGCCCGGCAGACCATCCGTATCGAAATGTATCTCATCCGGCCCGGCCCGTCTGAGGGCCACCCGGTGCGGACGATCGTGGAGGAACTGGGCGCAGCGAGAAAACGCGGCGTTCAGGTGTCGGTCCTCCTCGACCGCCATTTCAAATCCGATAATCAAAAAGCCGCCGCGGCCCTCAAGCGCGCGGGCATCTGGGACGTCCGCTTCGACGAGGAGGGCGTCACGAACCACTCGAAACTGGTCGTGATCGACGACGAGGTTCTCATCGTCGGCAGCCAGAACTGGACGCTCTCGGCCCTGGTGGCGTCGAACGAAACGGCGGTCTACGTCAAGGACCGTGGGGTGGCGGAAGAACTTCGGAAGAAAATGGAAAGGCGGTCTAAATAAACTCCTCCCCCCTTGAGGGGGAGGCTGGGAGGGGGGTATTGGTGATGTCTTAAAAAGATTCACCCCCTCCTATCCTCCCCCTTCAAGGGGGAGGAAGTGTAGTCAGGTTGATCTTCGGTTTAGAACAACCAGCGTCACTACAAACAGCGCCACCACGGCCCACACTACCGGGTGCCGCGCCGCCTCGGCGGCCCGCGCCGACAGGTTTCCGCTGTGGGCTTCCGCCTTTCGGGAAATATCTCGGCGGAATGCGTCGGCGACGCCGTTTTCGCCCCGGACCGCGTTCTGAATCGCGGCCCGCGCGGATGTTTCGTCCATGCCCCGTGTTTTCCCCGCCGCTTCGTCGAGTTTTTTCCAGGACGCCTCCAGAAGCGCGGAGACTTCCTCCTCCGGAAGGTCGCCTGCGTACTCGGACAGGGTGATTTCGTCTTCCGAAAAAAGTTCGAATGCGTATCGGCCAGGGTCGAAAGATCGGTCGGCCGCGAAGACCGGCGCCGTCATCCACACAAGCGCAACGACCGCGACCCACCCATCCGCCTCACGCGGTCGAACCCAGAATCCCGCTCTCACAGATGAATGACGCCGTCCAGGGGACTCGACGCCGTCGCGTACAATTTTTGGGGAATCCGGCCCGCCAGAAGCGCCCGGCGGCCCGCCTCCACCGCCATCCGCATCGCATGGGCCATCTCGACGGGGTCTTTCGCGCAGGCCACCGCCGTGTTGAGAAGAACGCCGTCACAGCCAAGCTCCATCGCGATCGCCACGTCCGAGGCCGTTCCGACGCCGGCGTCGACAATGACCGGGACTTTGGCCTGCTCCAGGATGATTTTCAGATTGCAGCGGTTTCGGATACCGAGTCCAGATCCAATCGGCGCCGCAAGCGGCATGACCGCCGCACAGCCGGCTTCCGCCAACTTTTTACAGATGATCGGATCGTCGATTGTTTAGGGCAGAACCGTGATCCCGTCCTTCACCAGTTCCCGCGCGGCTTCGATCGTCGCTTCGTTGTCCGGAAAGAGAGTCTTTTCGTCGCCGATCACCTCGAGCTTGATGAGGTTCGTCCCGATCGCCTCCCGGGCGAGCTTTGCTGTCAGGATCGCCTCTTTGGCGGTGTAACAGCCGGCCGTGTTCGGCAGGATCGTATAGCGGGCCCGGTCGATGTGATTGAGCAGGGACTTGTCAGACTTGTCCTTGAGGTCGATCCGCCGGATCGCCACGGTCACCATTTCGGCGCCGCTGGCGTCATGCGCCTTCACCATGATCTCGTTCGACGGATACTTGCCCGTCCCCAGGATCAACCGCGACTTAAACGGCTGGTTCCCGATCGTCAGTGCATGCTCACCCATATCAGTCCCGAGTGTATCTACAACACAACCGTTCGGCAAAGGCCGGCATAAATTCTTACCCCCAGTGAAGGGGTCCGGGGGTCGGTCCGGGGGTCAGACCTACGTTTATACGTTTATTTGTGGGACTCCAATAAACCAATAAACCTATGCCTGACCCCCCTCTGTGACCGACCTCTCCCTCAAGGGGGGAGGAAGTGATTTGTGATCTCCCCTGCGCCGCCGCCGACTGCGTGGATTATTTCGACGGTGTCGCCGTCCCGTAGAGTCGTTCGGGGATGGTCTGATTTCCGAACGACCGTCTGATTGAGCGCCACGGCGACGCCGTCGGGTGGAATGTTTTGCGAAGCCAGGAATGCGGCCAGGGTCAATTCAGCGTCCACGGTTCGGATTTCGCCGTTGACCGTCAGGCGGATCATGGGGTCAGAGGAGAATCTTGATGCACAATACGCCGGCCAGAGTGATAAACGCGCGCCGGACGAACGCGTTTCCCAGGCGCGATCCGTACCGCGCGCCAAAGTAGGACCCGAGTCCCATGGCGATGAACAGATTGAGGGCCGCCCACGGGTCGATGATCCCGGCGCGGATATACAATATGGAGGAGAGGAGGGCCTGAAGACCGATGGAGACTTTGCGCGTGCCGGCGCTTTCGAGAAAAGTCTGTCCGAAGAGGATGACCAGAAGGTACGTCAGGAACGTTCCAAGACCGGCGCCGTAGAGACTGCCGTAGGCGCCGAGGAGCATCGCCGCCGGGACGCCCAGCCACCAGCGGAGGGGACTTGGCGCGGGCGGAGAGACCACTCCGAGATCTTTCTTCAAGGCCGTAAAGATGAGCAGGCCCAAACTGGCGGCGGCGATGATCGTCCGGAGCGCCGATTCCGGGATGGCCATCATGAAGACCGCGCCCCAGATCGCGCCGAAGCCGCACGCAAGTCCCAGCCCCCAGGAGACGCCGTGCCGGATGAGGCGCTGTTGTTGAAAGCTGACCCAGCCGGTGATCGCAAGGCCAAAAACGCCTATCCGGTTCGTCGCGACGGCGTGGTGCGCCGGCAGTCCCAGCAAAATCAAAACGGGGACGACCAGAACCGTCCCGCCGCCGATGAGGGTGCTGAAGGATGCCGCGGCGACGCCGGTGGCGAAGAGCAGGAGGTGTTCGGCGAATCCGTTCAGATGTGGTGGAGTTTCTGCGCGTAGTTCTGGGTGGTCTGCGTCAGGCGTTTGGCCAGGAGCCTTGCGAGTTCGACGCCGAACCTCGGATTTTCCGCAAGCGTTTTCTGAAAGACCTCCGCGGGGATGGCCATGAGAAGCGAGTCGGTCATGGCCGTGACGGTGGCGGAGCGGGGCGTGCCGAGGAGAAATGAAATTTCGCCGAGAAACTGGTCCTCCTCCGTCACCTCCGCGACTTTTTCCCCGCCGACGTCGACCACGAACTGCCCGACCGCGATGTAATAAATGTGGCGGGAATTCTCGCCTTCCTTGAAAACCTCCGTTCCGGCCGGAAACTCCTTTAGATATTCCTCGCGGACGAGATCGTCCACAAAGGTCACGATCTTGCGGCGGACCTCCGGCGCGATGTCCACGATCTTCCCGTCGCACAGGCACGCGCCGTCCGCGTCTTCGCTCGAGAGGATCTCAACGTCCATCTGCGTCGGCGCGCGGTCCGCGCCCAGGCGCACCTCGAGACGGACCCGGGTCCGCGGCGAAAAGGGTTCGGGCGATTCGAAGGAGAGGCTGTCGGCGGCCAGACGAACGATGGTTACGGCAAGATCATGGGGCGAAGTCATCCGGGCGGCGATCGAGCCAGTCAGTTCCTTGGACATGCCCCGGTTCTATCTGCCTCTATCCGGCCTGTCAATCGGCGCCGCGAAGGAGCGCGTCCAGACTTCGGGCGTAGGCCCGGAACGTGGTCTCATTGAAGAGCACAAACCGAATATGGTTGATCGAACCCGGATCGTTTTCCAGGCAGTGGATGCAGGTTTCGAGCGCCACCCGGGAAGCTTCGGGCAGAGGGTATCCGTACGCTCCGGTGGAAATCGACGGGAAGGAAATCCGCCGCGCGCCGGCCTCTTTTGCGCGGGCCAGGCTCGATTCGTAGGCGCTCCGAAGTTTCTCCGCCTCGCCTGACTTGCCGCCGCGCCACACGGGGCCGACCGCGTGGATGACGAACCGCGCGGTCAAATCCCCTCCGCCTGTGATCACTGCCTCGCCCGTGCGGATGCCCCTCGGGTATTTTTCCGCGCACTCGGCGAGAATCTTTGGCCCGCCCGCGCTGTGAATGGCGCCGTCGACGCCGCCCCCGCCGCGCAGGCCCGTGTTGGCGGCGTTGACGATCGCGTCGGACCCCTCCCGGGTGATGTCTCCGACCACCAGTTCCAGCAGTCCCCGGGCGATCATGGCCCGGCGCTGCCGCAGATCCGCCAGGACATCCCTGTCCGTCTTGTCGTCCGGCGCCCCGCCTGATAGAGTGTTTGGCATGAGTACGGAGGACATCCTAAAAAACATCCGGGGCTTCATCAAGGGCAAGGGTTATTTTCTGACGGGCCCGCGATATGACGTCGCGAAGATCCTCGTCGAAACGCCCACGCACATGGACGCGGACGAGGTCCACCAGCTTTTGGGAAAGGCCCGAGTCGACGCCTCGACCGTCTACCGCGTACTCAATTTGTTCTGCAAACTTCGCATCACCCGAAAAATCGTCATCGACAATGGCCCGGCGCAATTTGAGCTGTCCGAACGGTTTCTTCGGCATCACCATCACCTGATCTGCAAGCACTGCGGCAAGGTCGTGAACTTCGACGAGTACGATTTTCTCGAGTCGGACCTATCCAAGCTCGAAAGGCTCTTCCGACGGAAATACCACTTCATCGTGGCGGACCACAAGATCGAATTCGAAGGCATCTGCGCGAAGTGCGAAGAACCCCGCCGGAAGGGGTAAAGATTCGGCGAATCTCTACGTCAGGGCCGGAGCTTTTTGGGTGATGAGCCTTCCCCAGTTGGAGGGGTGGAATGCCAGGGTCGAGCCGATGGCGCATTCGAAGGTGCAGGAACATCCCTTGTTCTGGATAAATTTCCGGATGGCTAGGGATTTCTGGCTGTTTAAGGCCTTGGGCACGTCGTAATCGAACTCCCGCACGTCGCCCATCCAGGTGTCGGTGAATTCCGTCGGCCGGGCTTTCCCCTCGTTCATCAGGGTCTGGAGAATCTCGCAGGGAAAAAGATTCCCGTACTCGTTCAGTTCGATGAAACTTTCCCCCGCCTGGCACGTGACCGGCATCCGGTCCATTTTCTGGGTCTCGATGATCGTCGCTTCCACGGCCTCCCGCAGCCGGACGAACACGCGCGAGATGAGCGGGAAGCGGTATTTCTTTTCCGACCGCCCCAGCAGTCCCCGGACCAGGTCCTTGTATTTTTGTTTCTTCGGCACGATCTTCTCCGGTTCCCGGATCGCGCCGCGCGCGTAGAGGATCGTATGGTTTTCGATTTCCATCCGGTCCTTGACGAATTCGGTGATTGCCGGAAGATGGTCCTCGTTGAGTTGCGAGAGGACTGACGTGACGTCGAGCCGAAGATTGTCGAGCCGCCGGGAGAGCGAGTCCAGCAGGCGGTACGTTTCCATGACGCGCTCGAAGGTGCCCTCGAGCCCGCGGACCTTGTCGTGGATCTCCCCGATCCCGTCAAGCGACATCGGCACCCGGATCACCGCGTAGGGACAGGCCCGGCATATCTTTTCAACCTTTTCGGCGGTCCGCTCGGGATAGGTGGCGTTGGTCGTGAAGGTAAAGAACCGCGTGTTCGAATTCCGGTAGAAGATTTCCGCGATCTCGTCGATGTCCTGCCGCACAAACGTCTCCCCGCCGGTGCAGGTCAACTGCAGAAGGCTCGGCAGGCTCCGGGAAATCTTCTCGAATTCCTCGATCTTGAGCTCCTTGTCCTTCTTGGCGCTCTCGATCTCCTCGAGATAGAAGCAATGCGGGCACCGGAGATTGCACCGCGCGGTGACGTAGAGAATCATATAGTGGGGCCGGCCGCGGTCGAGCAGACAGCGACCGTAGTGATACGCCCGGTTGAGATTTTTCAGCATGCGGATGGAGTATAACAACTGGCTGGACGTAAAACAAATCGCGCCGCCGCCTCATTGTCCCCCTCGGCAGAAGGGTTCTCCTCCCCCCTTGCGGGGGAGGCGGGGAGGGGGGTTTAATATCAAGGTATGGTCGCAGTGAACTTGAAAGTTCCCCACCCGGTCCCCCCTCCCAGCCTCCCCCGCAAGGGGGGAGGAGGTTTGTGTGTATTGGCGTTGTCGCTTGGATTTGCATGTTCCTCCGGCGGCGTCGAGCGGCTACCCGGCACATTCCCCGCGCCGGCTTTTGAAAATCTGAAAAAAAGTCTGATCCGGGACGGCGCCGACACCGCGTGGGTCGACTCCCTCTACGGTCCGGCCGGCGCGGCGTTTTTGCCGGAGGTTGCGAAGGTCAACATCCGGTATGTCGAGGACACGGCGGTGTATGTGTCGTTTTCCGAAGAGCCGGTGTTTTCGATCGGCCAACGGTATCTGGCGCGCGAGCGGCGTCTTTTGGCTGCCGCGCAGAAGCGGTATGGCGTACCGGCCGAGATCATCACGGCCATCCTCCTGATCGAGACCAAATGCGGCGAGCACGTGAGCCGCGCCCCGGTGCTGGACGTGCTGTCGACCATTTCGGTATCAGATGACCCGGCGGCCGTTCGGGGCGGTTTCGATGCTCTCAGACCGGAACATCCGGATCTGAGTCTTGAAGATGTGCGTCGCCGCGCCGAAAAACGGAGCCGGTGGGCTTACAGGGAACTAAGGGCATTTCTGCGGTGGCAGAAGGGGCGAAGCGTCTCGGAGATTCGGGGAATCAACGGATCCTGGGCGGGCGCGCTGGGCATGCCGCAGTTCATGCCGTCGTCGCTTCTAGCTTACGGCGTCGACGCCGACCGCGACGGCCGTGTGGACCTCTTCGGCGACACCGACGCCATCGCCAGTGTCGGGCACTACCTCCGAAAAAACGGCTGGAAACCGGGCGTTCCGGCCAAACGCCAGCGCCGGGTCATCCTCCGATACAACCGAAGTTCCCTCTACGCCGATGCCGTCCTGCGCGTGGCCACCCGCCTCACCCAGCCCACAGGGGAGCCTTAAGGCTCCGCTTTAATTTCGCTGTTTGCTGATTGCTAATTGCCACCGTTGAATTCTCGTTACTATTCAGCCCTCTCCGTCATTCCCGCGAAAGCGGGAATCCAGTCCGCCCTGCGATAATCTGGATTCCCGCTTTCGCGGGAATGACGACCTGAATAGTTACGAATTCTCTGAATTCCCTTGAATGGAGGACTGCAATTTGGTATTTATTGGACTGTGAAAATTTTCTCATACGGTGAATCAAGTGACCGGGCCTAAATTTGTGTTTGCGAGTCCCGCGATGAAGGCGGTTTTGGGGAAGGTGCGCCAGGTGGCGGGGGTGGACGCGACGGTGCTCATTACGGGGGAGTCGGGGAGCGGGAAGGAAGTGGTTGCGCGGCTGATTCATGAGCAGAGCGGGCGGAAGAAGGAGCCGTTTGTGGCGGTGAACTGCGCGTCGTTTCCGGGGTCTTTGATGGAGGTAGAGCTGTTCGGTTATGAGAAAGGGGCGTTTACGGGGGCGAACCTGCGGCACCGGGGGCTGTTTGAGCAGGCGCACGGGGGAACGCTCCTGCTTGACGAGATCGCGGAATTGGATATGGGGCTTCAGGCCAAATTCCTCCGGGTTC
>JACQOF010000033.1 GCA_016202645.1 bacterium | reverse complement strand
GGCCGAAAGGCCCTACGAAACGCGTCGTTCGCACCCAGTGGCCGACCCTCGCTCGGTGACCGGTAGCTCTTGACGCTCTCCAGTCATTCATCGTTCAAAGTGACCGAGAGGTACTGGCACCTGGCCCATGATGCATCGGCTGTCTTGACAGGGGGACCGGTTGCGGATGAGCGGGTCATGCATGATGTGCTGGGTACTGGAAGTGGCCTCCCACGCAGAAGATGCACTCGCGACGTCGACCCAGGAGACGTCATCGATGTACCACTGGGTCTGGAAGTCGCATTACGAACCCGGACCCATCGGGAAGTTGATCCCAAGAGTCAAGGAGACTTACGAGGCGATTCGCAATGCTCAGCGGGCCGCGACTCGCTAACTTCACGTTCGACCGGACCGCTGGCTCGCATTCGCTCGCCGCGGCCGGTCAACGTGCGCGTTCGGCGCACGATGGCCACTGACCCATGAGCGGGATCCCCGAGCTGACGCTCTCCTCATGGAACCAGTTTTCTACGGTCGCCTCGGACCTTCTGGTTGGAGACCTCGTTACGGGCTACGCATACGTGTTTCGCGGTCATGAGGACGCCTCGTGGAGGCTCAGTCCATCGCTCCATAGGGCACTCACCAACGAGGGGAGGACGGCGCTACCAGACGCGGCGGAAGCCCTCAGAGTCGAGAACTACCTTCTGGACCAATTTCGCGCCATGGCTCCGAACCATTTACCGGCCGCCACGTTGACAGCCACGAGGGCGGTTGCTGATTGGTGGCCCATCATGCGCCACTACGGCGTTCCGACACGGCTTCTCGACTGGACGGCATCGCTTTACGTGGCGACCTATTTCGCCGTTTCGCGGCGCTTCGACACAGACGGGGTTGTGTACCTGATCCATGCGCACACTCTCAACCAAGCCATGAAGGCGACATACGGCTCTCTGGCGGAACTGCCGACGGGCGACGAGGACCTTCGTCGCGCCGATGCGCCAACGACGGTCCACATCTTCGGCCGGAAGACCGCCTTGCCGGATCGAATCATTGCTCAACAGGGCTGCTTCATGATCTGCCGAAACGTCGTAGGTGACGTCGAAGCAGTCCTGGGGCAGGAGATCCCAAAAGTAGCGGACTCAGGAAGGGAAACGTTGCGAAGGCTCCGAATCCCGGCTTCCCTGAAGGCTACCTTTCTCCGCAACCTCCGGGCTATGAACGTAACGGCCAGCTCACTCTTTCCGGGCCTAGACGGAATCGGTCGCTACCTTGAGGAGAGCATCAGGTGTCGCTAACCGGCGAGCGCCGAACCACGCGATTCAGTGGACCGGGCGCTCGCGTTGCTCGCGCTCCGGCCACTGATCGCGAGCGTTCGGCGGACGGACCAGCTCAGGAGTGAAGCGTTCAATGACTGGACTGGAAGTCGTCAACAAGGCCCGCGAGGCGAAGCAGCGCTTCGGTGCAAAGTGCTCGAAGTTCGCGGGGGCCGTAGCAGTCGAGATCGTCAAGTCCGCCCTGCTAGAGCAGGGCATCCCTACCTCCCCTCGCGATGTGTTCGTTCGCGGGATACCTGTCGAAGTGGATCTTGTTGTCCCCCGCGACGGCCAGGAACCTGCACTTGCGCTCCTCTACGAGCGAACACAGGTCGCGGCGGTCGTCGAAGTGAAGACGACAGGCTCATTTGGCGAGTCGACGCTGTCGAAAATTCGGCAAGACTTCAGTCGGTTTCAAGAGAACGGCCTCCCATATGCATACGTAACACTTGAGGAGAGACGCGGCTACCGCTGGGCGCTAACAACCGATCGGATGGGGTTCCCATGCTTTACCTTGGCTTGGCACAGCGTAATGAACGGACCGGTGGATCCGACGGAAGAGTGGCTGGCGTTTATTCGGTTTCTGCGTGAGTGCCGCCGAACAACAGGATGAGCCTGACGGCGCTTCGCGCCACACGTTATCCTGCATGTTATATAACTGCGCCCCGGCAAGATGAGCGTCCGAGCCATGCCGTAACAGGAGAGACCACATTCGATGGCTGAGACATGGGCAGTCGAGGGAGTGGAGCTACCGGAGGCTTTCATCTTTCCGATTACGAAACTTGGCCTCATGTCGGATATACATGGAAAAGGCTCGTTCGTGAACACGTCGCCGACACGAGTCGACTGCCACGTGCACGTCGAGGCAAGACCAGAATCGCGGCAAGGCCCGCCGCGTCTCGAAATCCTGCCGTCGCCGCTGCATCCGGATAGAGGCACAGAGCTGGCCGTTGCCTACGAGTTCGAGCAGCAGTTCTCACTTGCCCTTTGGCTCTATCGAGGCCTCCCATCCAGAATCGTCGCTTGGCCCAGCCGCCAAACGGTTCGAGTCGACTGGTCGCTCCGCGGGCAAGCCCTTGTGGACTTTCTGCAGTTCTCCCGAGCTCTCCTCGATTTTCATGACGACCGCCAAGCGTATTTCTTTGCCCGCCACGTTGCCCCCCGCGCTCCGGGCGTATTAGAGGACGACGACATCAGGATATTTTTCGTAGGTGAGCATCCGATCGATGCCGACTGGCTAAGAGCTCGCTGGCCCGTCATGGCGGCAACCGATCTCTATGAGCGGGCTCGCAGAGCGCGTGACGCCGACATCGGATTCTTACTCCTGATGATGTCGATGGAAGTGCTTCTCGTTGATGGAAGGTCGGAGCTGAGTCGTCGCCTCGCGCAGCGGGGCGCGTTTCTAAACGGCCGCGACTCCAGCGAGCGTAAGACGATCTTCGACGGACTTGAAGCCCTCTACACTCGTCGGAGTCGGCTTGTGCATGGCGATGTGTTCGACAAGAGAGGGTTCCTTGAGGTGCCACAGGCGGACATCTTCTTCGCGACCGATCTCGTTCGCCTCTCGCTCCTCAGGCTTATCGCACTCATCCGCACGAAGTCCGAGATTATGGCGGTTCTCGACCGCGCGATCTTCGACTCCACCGTCGCCGACCAGCTTCATGCACAGGTCAACGGTCAGTGGGAGAAGTTGGGTGTCAACGTGGCGGGGCTCTTTGACGTGCGCCTTCTCGAGAATGGCTGATGAAGGTCCGCCGTTCATCATCGCCAGAGGTCCATCGCGCGAACAACAGGATCACCCCGCGGCCTTCGACCGCGGGTGATCCTGGGCTTTCGCCGCACGGGCCGGTAGCGCTATGACGCGAGATGCAGCCGTTTCCGATGTCTTTCGATCGGAACGTTCCATCGCCGAGTTGCTCGAGCTGATCACGGAGGAGGCGCGGGAGCTGGTGGGAGCCGCCCAGGCGACCACGAGTGTGGTGTTCGGCGAGGACTGGGCGAAGGCCGTCCACGCGGTCTCTCTGAGCGACAAGTACGCGGCGTGGAGGACGTACGACGAGCGGCCGGACGGGTCGGGAATCTACCGGCTGGCCTGCCAGCTCAACCGCTCGATGCGACTGACGCAGGCGGAGCTCGAGGCGCACCCGGCGCGGCGAGGATTTGGCGCTGCGGCGGGGCGGCACCCACCGATGCGCGGGTTGGCTGGCAGTCCCTTTGACCGGACGTGGAGATCGAAACATCGGGGTCATCCAGCTCTCTGACAAGTACGATGGCGACTTCAGCGCGAGGGATGAGGCGGCCCCGTTGAGTTGGGCCGACTCGCATCCGCGGCGTCGGCCGAGACCCGGAGGTCAGCGCGGTCCCGGCGCCGACGCGATCGACCGTCACCTTAGAGCCCTGAGGAATGCTGATGGCAGAGGAACAGACAAAGGCCCTGTCGTTGATCGCGGCCTATAGTTTCGGGACACAACACGGTCTTGCGTCTGAAATAGCAGAGATCCGCAGCATGGCCATCGACGGGATGCCGCAAGCGTCCCCGGTTCGGCGTGGTTACATCGCTCAACTCTTGCGTGAAAAGGGGTTGCTTGAGGCGTTCATCAGGCAGCACTGGGCATTCGGCGACACCGCGGAGGGCGCAAGAAAGTTGCGGCGGTACGAACATCTTCGCATACAACACCAGCAACTCCTCGCCGGCGCCGATGAAGACGATGACCGCCGGTCTGGGCCGAAACCAGAGGAAGACGAGGACTCGTCGCAGAGTTTCGCGTTGGAGTCTGACCTTCGTGATTTCTTGGCCAACAACCTGTCTGTTTTGGAGCCCGGCCTGCGTTTGTACAACTCGACCGGGCGCATCGGTGTGGAGTTCTCTATTGGCCGCGGGCAGATCGATATCCTCGGGGTGGATCGCGACAGGGGTTGTCCCGCCCGTTGTTGAACTT
>JACQOF010000032.1 GCA_016202645.1 bacterium | reverse complement strand
ACTCATTTGCGCTACTCTTACCGTGGCGCTGGAGGCGTTCACCAAGGGCGGCCACTTCAAGAAGAAATCGGGCCTCGACGTGAATCTCGCCTCCGTCTCGCACGCCAATTATGGTGGCAACGTCGGCATCTGGCGGATCATCGAGGTCTGTGAGCGTACGGGGGTGCGGGCGACGATCGACGCTAACGGCCTTGCGGTCCGGCGCTGGCCCGACGCGATCAAGGCGCTCCACGAGGCCGGGCATGAAATCGCGGGCCACGGCACCACGAACGACATTGTCATGACGGATCTGAGCCCGGAACAGCAGCGCCACGAGATCCGCGAGTGCAATCACATCATTGAAGAAGCCACAGGTGCCCGGCCAGTGGGCTGGGTCGGTCCCGGGGGCCTTCATACGCCGGAGACCCTCGGCATCCTGGCCGAGGAAGGCTACCTGTGGTGCGGCGACCAGTGTGACGACGACCTTCCTTATGTGGTGAAGGCGAACGGCAAGCCCATCACCATCAGTCCCAAGCATTGGTATTTCAACGATTGGCGCGCTTGGGGTGGCGGCCAGTCGAACGGCGAGATCGCTTTCCAGGGCTTCAAGGCGGCGTTCGACTTCGTCTATGAGGAAGCGCTTCGCGGCCGTCCCGGACGGATCGACGCCCTCGTTCATGCCGAGCTCGGCGGGCGGCCTTACATGGCCTACGCCTTCGAGAAGATGATTCGGTACGTCAAGCAGTTCGAGGAGGCAGTGTGGTTCACCCATCGCCGCGATATCGCGAAATACTGCATGGCTCACACCAGCAACCCGCCGGATTATCGTCCGCTTGGCGACTACTAAGGCAGGCAGCAGTATCTGCGAATGCCGGCAGGGCGTCATGCATGAGTTGCCAATTCACCGTTCAGGCGAGCCGCAGGAGAGGAACTGATGGCGGTCGCGTTTATTACCGGTGGCGCGGGGGCTATCGGTCGAGCCAGCGCGCGGGCGCTGGTTCGGGACGGCTGGCAGGTTGTTCTCGCGGACATCGATGGGGACGAGGTGAATCGCGTGGCGGCCGATATTGGCGCTAAAGGAGTCGCCGGCATTTTCGTCCTGGACGTTACCGATTTTGACGGCGTGCATTCTGCGGTTCGGCAAGCCGCTAAGTTGAATGGCGGCCTGCAAGGACTGGTCACCGCGGCTGGCGGCGGGCGCAATATCGCCGGCGCAAGTAAAGTACTGTTTATCGATACCGTGCCGGAGAGCTGGGATCAGATGATAGAGGTCCACCTGAACGGAGTCTATTACACCTGCCACGCCGCGCTTCCGGTGCTCTATGGAAGTGGCGGCGGGACGATCGTCAATATTGCCTCGGGCGCCGGATTGCGCGGCGGCCCGCCGCATCTAAGGCAGCTTCATGCCTCGGTCTATTCCGCGGCCAAGGCCGGAGTCATCGCGCTGACCCAGTCCGTAGCGCAAGAGGCGGGACCGAAGGGCGTTCGGGCGAACTGCATTGCGCCGGGCCGTACGGAATCCCGCTGGAAGTCCTGGCAAGAGATGGAACGCATGCAACGTGAGGAAGAGGCGCGTCATCCGGGCAGCGGCCGGGCATCGCCGCTGGGGCGGTTCGGGCGCGCCTCCGACATGGGCGAGGCGGTAGCGTTTTTGATGTCCGAGCGTTCCAGTTATATCACCGGCGCCTGCCTCGATGTAACCGGCGGCATCCGACTGCATTGAGAGAGCGGCTCATGCGGACCGTATTGATTACCGGGGCGGCAAGTCTCATGGGCGAGGGGATCGCGCTTGCGCTCGCCCAGGGCGGCTGGGATCTGATGCTGACCGACATCAACGAAGAAGGCGCCCGGAAGGTGGCGGACAAGCTGCCGAGGGACGCTCGGGCCGAGGTGACGCGCATGGACGTAACGGATCACGCGCGCGTCCGTGCGGTGATGCGCCAAACCGTGGACCGGTTCGGCGCCATCGGCGCGCTTGTGAACTGTGCGGGCGGGCTGCGCGGCCTCGGGATTAAGCGCAAGCCGCTCGCGGAGATCCCGCCGGCGGAGTGGCGCCGAATCATCGAGGTAAATTTGAAAGGCGTGCTCAACACCGTGCATGCCGTTTTGCCGGTCATGAAGGCGCAGGGACGCGGCGCCATCGTCTCCATTGCGGCGAGCCGTGGTTTACGCGGCGGCGCGGGCGCCTCGCACTATTCCGCCGCCAAGGCCGGCATTATTCTGTTCACCCAGACGATGGTGCTTGAATGTGCCGGGTATGGTGTGCGCATCAACTCAATTGTACCTGGCAATGCTGAGGCCCGCTGGAAAGCCGGCGATGACGGGACCACATCGGCGCCACTCGGCCGTCCGACTTCCGCCGAGGATATCGGCAAGGCGGTCGCCTGGCTCATTTCCGATGATGCCTCGCACGTGACCGGGGCCTGTATCGACATTTCCGGTGGTACCACGCTGCATTGATGGGGAGCGTCGCCGGCTGCGGATAGGGGGCGAATTGAACAGACAAGAACGGGAGGGCGAGCCATGACAAACCATGCCGTTGACCGCTATCTCGAGGGGATAGGGCGGGAAGACTACTTGCTTCGGGTCGATTGGGATCAGTGGTTAAAGATCGATCCTCCGTATCCGGAGGTGGGTTTCTCGGTCAAGGAGGTGACGGCCCGTTTTTCGCGGAACGGCTATGAATGGGATATCCACGGCCGCCTCTACCTTCCGGAGAAGGAGGTGGACCCCTCCATGGCCATCACCGTCGCCCATGGAGGGGCGGGTTCCGAGCTTATCATGGACGAAACGCCCGACGGGCGGCCCGGTATGTCGCGGCGCCTCGCGGCTCAGGGTTTCAAGGT
>JACQOF010000031.1 GCA_016202645.1 bacterium | reverse complement strand
CGGCCCTCTCCGACCGCATCGACCTCGCGCGGAAAATCCTGAACGTGTCGGCCCCGGATGCCCGGAGCGCGCCCCTGCTGTTTTTTCTGTACAAGTATTCCCTCGACCCGATTTACAAGACCGCCGCGCGTGAACCCGGCATCCCGCCGGTCTACGCCAGATTTTTTGAAAGTTTCGACGCGGTCCGCCAATGAGCAACGCCGTCCGGGCCGTCCTCGTTCTGGCTCTGGTCGCCGCGCTGGCCGCGACGTGGAACCGGCTCCGGAAGGAACAACGGCCGACGGATGCGCCGGCTGAAATCGCGGCGGCGGACCGCCTGATGGTCCGGATTCAGTCCCTGCCGGTGACGCCGCGGGACTGGGAACTTCTGGAGTCCGCTCCGGCTGAACTCAACGACCCCAACGTGCCCGATTTTGAACCCCGGGTGATTTCCGTGATCGAGAAGGCCCAGGACCGGATCACGCTCGAAAGTTATACCCTTCATCGCTCCTGGGGCGCTCCGGGCCGCGCGCTTCTCAAGGCCCTGAAGCGGGACGTCCGGGTCCTGGGTGTCGTCCATCCGAATCCGATGAACGACCCGGATTTCATCGAAGACCTCCGCGCGCTCGGCGCGAACCTTGTGGAGCGCGACCTCGCGCCGCTCGGCGGGAACCCGGAACACGGGTACGTCCACGCCAAATTCGTAGTCGCCGACGGCCGCCGCGGGGTTCTGGGCAGCGCGAACTTGAACGGCGCCGGCATGCGGGAAAACCGGGAAATGGGAATTGCGTTTGACGACCCCCTCATCGCCCTGACCCTCGAGATGATGACCAGCCTTGACGCCGGCAACATCGCATCCTCCCTCTCGGCCGACATCAAATCCGCGGTGCTTCTGCAGGGCGCTGCGGATGGATTCGCCGTCAAGAATATGCCGCTGTGCGAACAGGGCGTCGAGGCGCTCTGCCGGATGGCGAAAAAAAATATCGACGTCATGATGTTTACCTTCTCCCACGCGTTCGGCCGATACGACGCGATCGTCCGCCCCCTCCGCGGCGCGGTGCGGCGCGGGGTCAAGGTCCGCCTCATTCATGACGCAGGCACCGTGGAAGAACTCGACGGCGTCCGGCCGACCCTCCGGGACATGAAACAGTGGGGCGTCGACGTCCGCACCGCCGACATCGCCAGGCTTGGCAAACAACCCTACGGGCAGTACCACGCCAAGGCCTTCCAGGTCGACGGGGAATTTCTCATGGTGGGAAGCAACAACTGGACGGAAGCCGCCACGCACGAAAACCGAGAAATCGCCCTCATCCTCCGGTCCACCGTCCTTGCCGACCGCTTCCTGACGTGCTTCAATACGGACTGGAACTCGGGGCATGCAAAACCGTTTTTGAGATAGGCGCGGTTGATAACTGGATTTTTTCAAATTCGATTTACAGCATTTGCACAACCCACCCTTCCCCCCTTGAGGGGGAAGTTGGATGGGGGGTTTCCGAAGGAAAAGCACTATATTTCGGAGTTGTAACCCCCCTCCCTGCCTCCCCCTCAAGGGGGGAGGAGGATTAATAAATCAGGAGGCGAGTTGTTTCCATGCTGTCCGTTGAAGAAGCCATGACCAAAGAGGTGGTGACGTTCGCGCCGGAGACTCCGGTCAAGACCGTCATCGATCAGATGCTGGAGAAAAAAATCGGGTCGGTTGTCATTGTGGCCGGCGGAAAACCCGCGGGCATTTTTTCCGAACGGGACGTCCTGAAAAGCCTGTCGAAGGGCACGGAGAATATCCTCAGCCAGCCCGTGTCCGCCGTCATGACTGCGAATCCAGTCACGATTGAGACGACCGCCGCGTTTACCAGGGCCATGGAAATGATGGACACCCGGAGCATCCGCCACCTGCCGGTCGTCGACGCGGCCGGGAAAATCGTGGGAATCCTCTCCATCAAAGACATGCTTCGCTCACAGGTCAATTTCATCCGCGGAAAAACCAAGCCCGCCGCGCCGGCGCCCGCGCCCTCCCCGGCTCCCTCCGGGGGTTGGAACGATTAGAAGTCCCAGGCAGACCGCCTGCGACCTCTGCGGCCGGGAAGTCGGCCCGGACCAGCTCCACGAGCACCACCTCATTCCCAAACTCCAGATGAAACGCCTCAAACGCCGCGGCCGCGAAGTCGAAAACGTCCGCGTGATGTTCTGCAAACCCTGCCACAGCGAAGTCCACGGACTCTTCGATACGGCAACGCTCGCGCGGCAGTACTCAACCGTGGAAGTGCTCCGTTCGGCCGAAGCCCTCCAGCCGTATTTGGAGTGGATCAGAAAAAAACCCTAACCCTGAACTAGGCAACATGGTAGGCCCCCACTCGGGCTACATCAACTCTTCCCCCCTTGAGGGGGAAGCTGGATGGGGGGTTCCCGAGGGCGGGCAGAGGGACAGTCCGTGAATTGTTGAACAACAGATACACCCTGACTGAAATACCATACTAAAATGCTGTTGTGCCTCCTGCCGCGGTGTATTCCAGCTCACGTCCACTCTGTCGACTTTCTCTCTCCTGTCCTGTGATCTTGGTCACATTTAAAAAGAAAGGTATTTTTCTAACTCATTGATGCTGAACAAGATTGAGATTCTCGTCTCTCTATGTCCTCACTTCAAGGCCTTCGCTTGGGCCTTCGTTTTGCATATCTCTTGGATGTGCAGGCGAATAATTGACCCAAAAACGATCGGAGGCGAGGATGAAAAGACGACGGGCATACGTGGATGTGGTGAAGTACTCAAGGGTGGCGGTGATTGGAATAGTAGTATTCTGTGGGACCGGCGATACGTCGGCATTCATCCATGAGAAAGGGATGGCTTCTCAAACACGGCCGCCCGCCGGGGAAACGCTTCCGAACGTCCCGCCTACGGAAGAACAACTTGGAACAATCAAAACATGGGGGGCCTCGGCGGTGTTCGATCCGAAAACCGGCGTTCCAACGCTTCTCACGGGGAAACTTTCAACGCCGGAAAAAGGGGACCTGGTTTCGCAGGCCGTGGCATTTTTTGAACAACATCGGCAGGTGTACAGGATGCGGAACGCGTCGTTGGAACTGCGGCTGAAGCTTCGATTTCTGGATGAACTCCAATTTGAAAATGTCCGTCTGACGCAGGTTTATCAGGGGCTTGAAGTTTTTGGCGGGGAGCTGGTTGTTTCCCGGGACAAGGAGGGAGTCATTTATGCCGTGACGGGCCGCTATGTTCCCGGCATCGATCTTCAAACAACGCCGTCGGTGGAGAGCCGCGCCGCCATCGAGAAGGCGATTGCTGACTTGGACATCGATCCGGGCGATCTGGAAACGGACCCCCCGGCCGAACTTCTGGTTTTCGCCGGCCGGGGGCGGGCGCGTCTGGCCTATCGGGTGACCGTCGAAACGGCGGGTCCGGGGAATCTTCCGGGCGCCCGCTGGATTTGTTTTTACGACGCCCACACCGGCGAGGTCCTGCTCCGCTACGACGACATCAAACATCACAGCGCGCCGGGAAACGGCATGGCGCTGTCGTCTGCCGGAAAGAGTCTTCCAAGAAAAATCACGAACTGGCAGACGCCTCCGTGCCGGGCCTTTGATGCATGGTATTCAACATCCAACGCCCTCTTTTATCTTTCGAGCCTTCCCCGGCACACCTTCACGCTGGATAACGAACGGACGCGCTACATACCGGAGAACAAGTATGTCGGCGCATCCACGAACAGCCCGGTCTGTGAGAATTCGGTCTGGACGGATCGGACGGAAGTCGGCGCGCACGTTTATACGCAGGCCGTGGCGGATTACTTTCGCGTCGCGCACGGAAGGGACGGGCTGAATGCGGCCGGCTCTCCCCTGAAGACCGTGGTGCACTGCGCAAATCCCGGGGACGGAAACGGCAATTACGACAACGCCGGATGGACCGGAACCTACGCCATTTTCGGCGATGGCGGGTATCTGCTCATCGACGGAAAACCGGCCTACCGGAATTTCGCGGCGCTCGACATCATCGCCCACGAATACACGCACGGCGTCACCGACTTTTCGGCGGACCTTGTCTACGCCAACGAGCCCGGCGCGCTCAACGAATCTTTTTCGGACATGTTCGGAGCGGCCATCGAACACTATTTCGGGACCCGGTCGGAGTTTCGAACGGGCTCCGACACGCCGAACTGGACGATCGGGGAGGACGCCCAGGGCCCGGGGCTGGACGCTCCCATTCGCGACATGAGCGATCCGTCGCGCGTTCCGTCCGGGACGTGGCCCCAGCCGACGTTTTATCGGGGAGAGAATTGGTATTCCGGCAACGACGACAACGGCGGCGTTCACGTCAACAGCGGCGTTCCCAATTACGCGTTCTATCAATTGTCCATGGGAAATTCGCGGCCGTACAACGAAGGCGCTGATGACAGTCTGCTCGATATTCTGGGCGACGGCTATCGGATGATCCCCTTCAGGGGCATCGGCGTCGAGAACGCCGCCAGGATCGCGTACCGGGCGCTGACGGTGCACCTCACGCCCTATTCGCAAATGATCGATGGCGCCAACGCCTTTGTCCTCGCCGCGCAGACGCTCAATCCCGCCTGGGTTCCGGCGGTGCGCCGCGCCTGGACCAACGTGGGATTAAGGCCTACCATTGAAACGCCCATGCCGCCTTGTGTTGCCGACACAGAGTATTCGTGGCTCCGCAAACAGCCGATGCCGACCCCCCGGACCGATCTTGCCGCCGCATCGCTTGGCGGTACGATCTACGCGCTGGGAGGATTCAACCCTCAGGAACTCGGCGTCGTCAGAAAGGTGGAGGCGTACGATCCGGTCATGGACGAGTGGAAAGAGGCGCCGAATCTGTCCGTGGCGCGCCGGAAACTGGCGGCGGCGGCCCTGGACGGCCGGATATATGCCGCCGGAGGCATGAACGATTTCGGGATATCGGTTTCGACGGTCGATGCCTATAGTCCCGGAAATTCGGCGTGGACGAGCGTGACGTCTCTCCCGACAAGCCGATACGATCTCATGTTGGAGGCCGTGAACGGAAAGCTTTACGCCATCGGCGGCCTGACCGATCTGGACGCGGCCACGCGGACAACCGATGCGGCGTTCGCATTGGTGTCCACTCCATCCACACTCTCCGGCACATCCATCCCTGGCGCCATCGAGCGCGTGGAAGATCTGTTCGTTGTCCGCGACGTTGAAATTTTCGAGCCGTCGCAAAGCCGCTGGACGCGCGGGCAACCGATGCCCACCGTGCGGTTCGGCGCGTCCTCCGCCGTCCTCGACGGAAAAATCTACGTCGCGGGCGGATTCGACGCCCTCACGGACGCCACGGGCAAACTCGAAGTCTACGACCCGGCGACGGACCGGTGGAAGGAACTTCGGTCAATGCCGACGCCCCGCGCCTATCTCAAGCTGGTCGCGATGAACGGCAGTCTCTTCGCCATCGGCGGCCGGGACATGTTCACCTACCCCGCCGCGCAGGAAGCCATGGTCGAACGCTACAATCCGGCGACGGATCTGTGGGAGCGCGTCCAGGATATGCCGACCCCGCGCGAATCTCTGGCGGCGGCCGTCGGGTGTTCCCTCTACGCCGTCGGCGGCATCCACAACGAGGAGATTCTGAATCAGCTTGAAGCCTACGAGGGACTGAGCAGTCCGTACCGCTGACGGCCGGAATCGCCGGGAATCCTGATTGACAAAGGAGTCTGTGTGGACTACGGTTTTGGAATGGACCGGGCGGGAGAAATCAGCGTGCATGGAAATGGGCTCGGGGTGCTGGTGGTTGCCGGGATCATCGTCGCGTCGGCGGTTGGCATGCCTTTGGGCCTGTTCCTGACGGGAACGCCGATCGGCAGTGTCTGCGGGACCCTCGACCCTGACAACGTGATACGCATCTGGGGGATCTGCTCCCTGATGGCGCTCGGCCTCTGTTTCTATTCGGGCTACCGCTATTCCCGCCGGCTGATCTTGAAGGGAAATATCCTCCGCTACCGATCCTGGTTTTCAGACCGGAACTGGCAGACCGAATCCATCACGGACGTGACCTACCGGCGGGAATTTGACCCGAATACATCGGATACGCAATACCTGGTTCTTTGGCGCCGGGATGAGGAATTGATCCGGATCGACCTCGCGGGCTGGCCGAAAAACCGGTTCTTCGAACTCATCCAGAATCTGACCCTCCGCCAGCCCCTCCTCAACCTCGCCGCGGAGGTCCGCCAGTTCCTCCAGCCCTGACCCCCAGGCGTTGAGATTGGAGCCTATTCTACGCGCGGATTACGGCCAAGCCGGAATCCTTGATTCTGGATGGCCCCCGTGTTTCCATGGGGTTTCAATCCTATGAATCCATTCGAAACTGGCGTTGCGAATTACAAAATTCCATGGCTGATCCCGCTCCCCGCCATCCATGGTGTACGCGGGATTCCCTTCATCCTGCCGGTCATCCCGCTCCCCGCCATCCATGGTGTACGCGGGATTCCCTTCATCCTGTCGGTCATCTCTCTCTTCCTGGCGGCCGGCCTTTGTATTCCGGCGAGCGGAGCTGAGCGCTCTGAAATCGACGGGATTCTCAGAATCATCCGCGAGGTTGCGGACGGGCGTCCGGTTTCGGGCGGTGTTCGGCCGGCGTTGTCGCCGGCTTTGGTTCAGAATCCGCGTTTGGCACTTCCCGATCTGGATGATACGAATTTTGTCCGGCGGATCGGCTGGTACGCTCCGTTCGCCGGTTCTCCCGAAGATCACGCGGCGGTGGCGCTTGGGCTCTGGATCGCCGAAAACGCGGAAACCATCGCGTTGTCTCCGCGGCGGCGCGAATCGGCCGGGAGCCGCATATCACTGGTCTGGCCGGGCAGTCTTCTTTTTCTGGAGCGAACACCGGATGGCCTTCGCATCGCCGGCGCGGCTGAAACCGCACCCATCGCGTCACTCGCCACATCCACCTTGCGGCCTTCACAGCGTCGGCTGACGATCATTTTCACCAACGACATTCACGGGTATCTTCTTCCCTATCCCGCCCCCTGGTCCAAATCGGAAACGCGGCCGATCCTTGGGGCGATGGGATCGGTCGCCACGTATGTCCGGCGAAGCCGCGCGGTTGCGGCGGCCCTCGACGACCCTCTTTTTCTGTTCGACGCCGGAGACCTCTATCAGGGAACCCCGGAGGGCACGCTGACAAAGGGTTCCGTGATGATTCCCGTCATGAACGCTCTTCGGTACGACGCCATCGTTGTGGGCAATCACGAGTATGACCACGGGCGGAAAAACGCCGAACGGCTCCTTGCGGGTCTTCGCGCTCCGGTCCTTGGGGCAAATGTATTCGACACGTCGACCGGAAAACTCGAAAGGGGACTGAGGAAAAGCCTGGTGTTGGAGCGGGGCGGCGTTCGTCTTGGCCTGACGGGGCTTCTCACAACCAAAATGCCCACGCTCACCTTCGAAAAAAATATCCGCGGACTTGAGTTTCGGCCCCAGATTCCGGTTCTGGCGGAAATTCTTCCGGAACTTCGGGCCGAAAATCCAAATCTGGTCGTTCTCCTGTCCCACACGGGATTTTTGGACGACCAAGCCCTGGCGGATTCCGTGCCGGGGATCGACATCATCGTCGGCGGACATTCCCACACCCCCGTGGATACCGCGTGGGTCGGAAGGAACGGAACCATCGTGGTTCAGACGCCGGGCAAGGCCTCCGACATCGGGCGGCTGGACGTTCTGGTTTCGGCGGACGGCGGTCTGGACAGCTTTGTGTGGCAATCCGTGACGCTCTACCTCAAATCTTTCCCCACGGATCCCCGCATGCAGGGCATCATCCGGCAGGCGACGGAGCGCATGTCCGCCGAAATGGCGCGCGTCATCGGCCACAGCGAGACGAACATCCCCCATTCCTACCGCCAGGAATCTCCGATGGGGCGTCTGGCCACGGACATCCTGAGGTCGTGGGCCGGCGCGGACATCGCCATCCTCTCCGGCGGAGGAACGCGCGCCGGATTCATTCCCGGACCCATCGAGGTCCGGCATTGTTTTCAGGTCTTTCCCTTCGGCAATCCCCTGGCGATGGCCGCCGTCCCGGGCGATGCGGTAAGCCGGGTATTGGAGCACGGCGCTTCGACGGACCGGGGAAGGATTCAAGTCTCGGGGGTGACGATCCTCGCCGACACAACCCTCCCGCCCGGCCAACGACTGATCGAAATCCGTGTCGGGGACGCGCTCCTCGATCCAAATCGGACCTACCGAATCGTCACGGACGGGTTTCTGGCCCAGGGCGGCAGTGGATATTTCTCCGGTGAAAAAATTTTGTGGGACATCAACACGGACCAAACGCCCTTCGAGCTTCTGCGCGATCACGTCGCGCGGGCCGGAACCGTCCGTCCGCCGCCGGTCGAACGGATCCGGTATAAATAAATCCGGGAATAAAATTGACCCGATGACCGGCACCTGCTACGGTGGTTCCTTCAATCATGTGGAAAGCAACTGAAGGCAGCACCGGGCGCCTGATACAATTTTGTATCGGGTATTTCACTTTCTATACGATCACCGGAGTCACCGTCAAGTATTTCACGGGATCGGCGGATCTGGGATTTCCCGGGATGCGGGACACCGAGTTTTTGGTCTACAGCACGTTCGGCGGAAGCCTCATCTGTCTTTTGGTTGTCTTCGCCCGGGGCTGGCATCTGACGACGACCGAGCCCCGGATCGAGTTTCTTGGCGTGAAAATTCCACAGCCCTTCCTGTACATTCTTCCCTCCGGCATCTGCACCGCCGTTGTCATCCCGACGACGACGATGATGTACATGCTTCCGATTTCCGTCATGGTGGCGATGGTAATCATGCGGGCCAGCGTCATCGTCATCAGCCGGGCGGTGGACGCGATCCAGATCCGGCAGGGCATCCTTCACAAGAAAGTTTACGTCCAGGAGAATATCGGCGTGGTCTTCGCGCTCCTCGCGGCGGGCACACAGCTGGTCTTCGTTAGACCCGGGGATTTTGACTTCGTCCATTCCCCCGTGGCGATGACCATCCTGGGAAGCTACATCCTGGCCTATTCGTTCCGGATCTACATCATGAACTACTACAAGAACACCCGCACGGCGACGCATACGTTCAACAACCAGTGGTTTTTCGGCGTCGAGCAGATTGCCGCCACCGTCGGGATGCTGGGCATCGCCCTCCCCGTTTTTTTCGCGCCGGAACTTTTCGGATGGCATCATGCGCAAGTCGATTTGTTCCGGGGGGCAGTCCTCCATCCGCCGGCGAAGTGGCCTACGGCGATCCTGGCGGGTACGGCATACGGATTTGTCGCGTTCTTTTCAGTTTTTATTTTCATGTTCAAGGGCCGGACCGCGACATTTGCGGGGCTTGTCAACCGCCTGACGTCTCTCGTGGCCGGCACCGCCGCCACGATCCTCTTTGCGCTGGTCTACGGCGGAAGGTATCCCAAGACGCAGGATTGGATTTCGCTCCTTTTCATTCTGATAGCTGTCGCATTTCTAACTATCGCTGAGAAAAAACGCGTCGCTGAACTTCTGGCAACCCACGAGTTGGACTCAAACTCCAAAGCGCCGAAATGACCGAACTCCTGAAGTCGGTAGTCCTCATCGCGCTTCCGGCGTCGGGCAAGTCGGAAGTGCGAAGGTACATCGAGCATCTTCCGCCGGACCGGCGCGCGCGGGACCTTCGGATGGGACCGAGCGTCCAGTTGGACGATTATCCCTACGTGCATCTCATGCGCCGAATCGACGACGAACTTGTGGCGGCGGGAAAATCCCGGGTCTATTTTCACGCCGCCGACAGGCCCTTCCGGGATCCCTATCAGTGGGGAACGCTGATGGAACTCTTGAACGAGGACCATGCGGATCTCGTTTCAAAGAAAAAGCTGAATGCGCCGTCCGCCGCACGCCATTATTTTCAGCGCCTGGACGCCGCCGCGAAAAAATGCGGCGCGAGGCCCTTGACGCCCGGCTTGGATGAGCAATGTCTGACACGGATCACCGGCAAACTTGAACAGGAAACCCGAAAAATGTTGGACGAAAAACAGAGTTCTTATCCGGACACGCTCCAGGGTAAAACTCTGATCATTGAATGCGCCCGGGGCGGCCCCGCCGGAGCAGCCATGCCGCTTCCGGAGCCGCTGGGGTACCGCTATTCGCTGTCTCGTTTTTCAGAGGAGATCCTCCGCAAGACCGTCATCCTCTACATCTGGGTGACGCCGGAGGAGTCCCGCCGGAAAAATGAGGCGCGGATCGATCCGAACGACCCAGGCTCCATCCTGCATCACGGCGTGCCCCACGAGGTGATGATGAAAGATTACGGATGCGACGACATCGAATGGCTTCTCGACACCAGCAGCAGGCCGGGGACGGCCACGATCCAAGCGCACGGCAAGTCCTTCCAAGTGCCGGTGGGCCGGTTCGACAACCGCGTCGATAAAACATCATTCCTGCGGGGAGATACCTCCTCCTGGAAACCCGAGGACGTCCGGGCTGTCCACGAAGGCCTGAAAGAGGCTTTGAACCGGTTGTAGAAAGACGTGTCACGTAATCCATCTCTTAATGCCCTCGACCCGCCAGATCCCGTTGACTTTTTTGGCGCGAAGACTCCCGCCGCGCCAACTATAATCATATTTTAAAAACGCCTCGGTTCGGTCCCTGTTAAAAATCGCTTCCCGAAGATTAAGCATAAAAGTGGTCCCAAATTTGTTCCGATAGAGACCGGCCGCCGAGGGTGGAATCACAATCATCCGCGTCGGATAATCGGACTCTACAGGCAGAGAACGCGCAGACTCGACGAATATAACATCTTGTATGTCGGGTTGTCGGCCGATATATCCCTCAGTATCCGGCGAGTCGGCGGGAGGGCGGCGGCCGCGGGGGTTGTGAATATGGCCAAAGGCTGCCCGGAAGAAGTCCCCATCCGCGCTCTTTGTCACAAACGGCGTCAGCGGCTGGAGGTCAATCGAGTCTGAAATTCCATCCCTGTCCGTGTCATCTGAATAGGGATCGCTCGCTATCTTTTCCTCGTACAAATCAGTGAGACCGTCCTTATCCGAATCCCGGGTCAGGGCTTCAATCGGAAAAACGAGATAAATACCGTCCGCAACGCGCTTGTACTGAAGCCGGTGCTGCGGAAACGTGATGGTGGATTCGTCCACTTCCTGTATCCGGACTTCAATCTGGATGTTCTCGTCCTTGAAAGGCGAAATTCGCAGAATGGGGTCGGCCGAAACGGGCGCCTCGTCCAGCCCATCAGACTCCTCCCTGGGGACAGGTCTCCTCTTCGGCCTGCGGTGGTCTCGTCCAATCACGTAGGGAAACCCTTCGGCGAATCCCATGTACAAAGGCTCGGTCCAGCGCTCGCCGCCGTCGGCGGAAAGATGCGCCCAGTATCCCCCGTAGGAAACCGCACCCCGAGGGTCCAAAGCGCCGGATACACTGACAGCCAGAATCCGATTTTGGTCCCGTGCGGAGAAAACGATTTTGTGATCTTTGAGAGACTTGAGTTCCGGCGCGGTTTTTTCCAGGATCTTCGCCGTTTTGGGCAACGACACGCGCGCGGGCAGTTTCTTTTCTTTAAAGAGCCGAAGCCGGGGACTCCGCAGCCTGTCCGAGACCTTCGGGAATTCTCGTTCGAGGTCATTGGATCGCGAGCTTATGATCCCGGTCAACTCATCGTGCCGGGCGCGGATGTCCGGACAAAGGTCCTGGTTGGATTCTCTCCCACAGATCTTCACGGCGTGGGACATCACCTCGAACGCATTGTGAGGCGCTCCCAGGCGTTCATAGCACTCGGCCAACCACAGCCTCTGGCGGCGATGGGCCATCCAATCGTAATTCCAACGCGCCTGCTCCAACTGTATGGCCGCCTCAAAAAAATTCCCATTCTGATAATGCAGGGAAGCCAGTTCGGCGTGGCATCTCCCACCCTGATAATATCGAACGGCGCTCACAGAATCGCCCCGGATTTCGAAACTGCCGCCGATATGACAGTAGGCATCCTGAAATTTGCCGCGTTTGGATTCTCCCAGTTTACCGGACACAAGCGTGTCAGACACCGTCTTCAGCCGTTTCAGGGCTTTGGCGGTATCCCCCGTTTCGTGCAGCGACACCGCATAATAGAAAGAAACATCACTTAGGCCGGGCGAATTTGAAACCAGAGGCTCGAATGCCCGGCGCGCATCGGAAAAGAGTCCTGCGTCCGCATACACGCGCCCGGTCCAATATTGGGCCACGTGAGACGGAGAAATCTTTTGGATATATAAGAGTCTCCGTTCCGGGCCCTCGGCCCATCCGCCGAGATCGTAGGCCATACATGCCATCATGTGGCTCAAGGCCGCGTTTTCACCCGATGCCCGGGACACCTCTCTCATCAGGAAAAGACCCTCTCCATCATTGCCGAATTCAAATTCGAGGAGACCCTGAAGAAAATTACGCGCCAAGCCGACTGTGTCAATCCGCGCATTTTTTTTGACGCATTGAATCGCATCATCCACGGTTTTCGATTCCCGAAGACCGTCTTGAAAATCCTTTGGAAGGCAACTCGCCCCGTCGAACCGTCGGGGCGCTTTCCGATATTTCCTGAAAAGGTATTCCAGCCGATTCGGCCGCGCCTTCGAGTCCAATATGTACTCTCGACTATCCAACAATTTCTTGACGCGTGGAATATATGACGACCTGGGATAATCCTCCAAAACATGCCCAAGTTCCTTTCGAGCTTGAAGCAGATTGTTGTGCGATTGGTAATACTCGGCCAGATCCATTCGCGCCACGACCGGCCACTCGGTTGACGTGTCCCTGCCGTATTCCTCGATCAGGCGATAGTAAAGTTCAAGGCCGGATTCGTCATAACCTTTTTCGAGATAACCACGGGCCTGCTCATACCTCACATCGAGCCGGATTTGCCCGAGTCTATACTGCGCGGCCGGCGCGTCGGCGCTTGCCGGATATTTTTCGATCACCTGTGTGTAGAGCCGCATCGCGTCGCCATACCGGTTCATGCGGTAAGAATAGAGGTCGGCAAGATGCCGGAGGGCTGTGGGCGTCGCGTTTTCGTCGGGATACTCCCGGATCAGTTTTTGATAATGATCCATGGCGCTGTCGTATTGATTGTTGCTGTAATAGTAGTCTCCGAAATAGAGAATCCGAAGGCATTGCAGGTCGGTTCTGGTCTGGTATTTTGAAACCAGTTCGTCTACTTCTTTTCTGTGATCCCACCCCCCCTGCCACCACTGGGCCGGAATCTTTTTGAATATGGCATCCATCGCCTCCACCGGCGCAAGACCGCTATCCGCCTCGGCGAGGCCGGCGCCGACGCCTAATCCGAGGAGAATCAGCCCCACTATACCCAATAACCACGGAATCTTGACAACGGACCGTCGATCCCCGAGCATCACCCACCCATATATCATACGCTGTGCAACTCTGCCTCCCGTAACGTTGCAGGAACCGGGAACGGCCTTGAAATTCTTTGGTCGTTGGGATATTCTTTCCATATGACAGTGCTCGCTAAAGAGATTGCCAGGCTCGTTGATTCAATGCCTGTCGAGAAGGCGCGGACCGTCGTCGATTTCGCGCGATATCTCGCGGATAGGCAAGAGGTGGAAGCGTGGCGGAAAATGACCTCGGATACGAAGTATTCCAAGAAGCTTGGGAATGCGGCGGAAGAGGCCAGAAGAGAGATCAGGGCAGGAAAGGCGCGGCCACTGACCCACTCTGACTTTTGAAATCGACAACCACTACGGCATTTCGGAAGAAAAACTCAAGCGCCTGCCCAAACAGGCTCGTGATCAGGCTCGTTCCGCATACAACCTTTTCAAGAAGAATCCGAATCATCCGTCACTTTGCTTTGGAAAGCTCGGTGGCTATGATGATCTTTGGTCAGCGCGCTTTTCAATCCATTACCGAGTCGTTGGAATTCGCGACAGCACTGATATCACGTGGTTCTGGATTGGTACGCATTCTGAATTTGACAATGAATTCTGTCCCTGAAATCGGTATGATCCGCGTGGATTCAACCACGACCTCGCGCCGCGAGTTGCCCACATTCCCTGACCTGAAAGAGGCTTTGAACCGGTTGTAGAAAGATGGTCCAACTATCCGGGCGCGAGTCCCAAGCTCCGTGTCACGCCATAAACAACCGCGGCCGCCGCGGCCGACGCCGGAATGGTGAGGATCCACGCGCCGACGATCCGCGGGACGATGCCCCAGCTGACGGCGGACAGGCGCCGGTACCAGACCGACCCCGATCCCAAAATGGCGCCCGTGATCGTGTGCGTGGTGCTGACGGGTATGCCGAACATCGAGGCCCCGTAAAGCGTTGCCGCGCCGCCAAGTTCCGCCGACATGCCCGCCGGCACTTTCAAATCACAAAGCTTTGTGCCCATGGTCCTCACAATTCGCCAGCCGCCGGCGGCGGTACCAAGAGCTATCATCGCATGGCAGGAGAGAACCACCCAGAGCGGCGGATCGTGATGCGTCTGCCAGCCCGCGGCCACCAACGTGGCGGTGATGATCCCCATTGTCTTTTGCGCGTCGTTCCCGCCATGACCGATGGAATAGGCCAGGGAACTCAATATCTGCAATTTCCGGCAGACACCCTGAAACGCCGTCTGGACCACGCGGCCGTCCAGGAAATGGATCACCCACAGGATGCCGACCATAACGACCATGCCCAGCGCCAGGCCGATCAGCGGCGCCAGAACAATGAACGCTACCGGCCGAACCCAGCCTTCGAACAGGATCGCCGCCGGCCCGGCTTTCGCCAAAACGGCGCCGGCCAGACCCCCCATCAGCGCGTGGCTGGACGAGGAGGGGATCGCGCAATACCAGGTGATGACATCCCAGATGATGGCGCCGGACAGCGCGGCAAAGATCACCCAGAGATCGACCGACGCCGGGGATACGAGTCCCGTCCCGATGGTTTTGGCTACGTGAAGCTCAAAAAACAGGATGGCGATAAAATTCCCGAACGCGGCGAGCGCGACCGCCTGAAGCGGCGAGAGAGTTTTTGTCCCGACGATGGTGGCGATGCTGTTCGCGCTGTCGTGCCAGCCGTTGATGAAATCAAAAACGAGGGCGGTGACGATCAGGAGGACGAGCAGTTCCACCTCAGCGGTTCCGCTCAAGCATCACGGCCACGCCCTCTCCCGCTTCCTCGCACTGGTCCGCGCACAATTCCAGGATGGACAACACCTCGTCCTCGACCGAATAAGTCCGCTCTCCGGCGGAATGCAGAAGTTTAATCGAGCCGTGAAAAATGCCGTCCGCCCGCTTCTCCAGCTCCGACAGGCGGCCAACCGACCCATCGATTTCGGCTAGGCGGCCGGCGGCCAGCAGTTCAAACAGCGTCTGCACTTCCAGCGTCGCGTCGTGAATCAGGCGGATCATGTCTTCCATCGATTTGGAGGGCTTGAGGCGGTACGCCTCCATTCTCCAAGCGTAGTGGTCCATCGTGTCCATCACGGAATCCAATGTGTTGGCCAGGTACCGCAGGTCGTCCGGATCCACCGGATGGATCATTGTCTGGCGGATCGACATCAGATTCCGGTCTGTAAGCGCGTCGACCTGATTTTCGAGGGCGTGAATCCGAAGCGTAAACTCGGGCGACCCCAGGGTCCCGCCAGTCACGGACTCCAGCAGCATCCGGGCGCCCGCATGCACCTGGACGCTCTGGTCCCTGAGGAGGTCGAAAAATTTCTTCGAAGCCGGCGGGACGATTTTTTCGAGAAATCTTTGAAACATGCTCATACGGATCCGGCGTGCAAAGTCATTCGAAGCTGATTAAGCTGATTTCCGGTCGACAAATCCGCCGAAAGTTCCATCGACAGAAGACGGGCGCACTCGGAAGCCAGCGTCAGCCCGAGACCCGCGTGGGACGAATTTGTCCGGGCCGCGTCCTTTCGCCAAAAAGGTTCCGTCAGATGCGAAAGATCATCAGGGGTCAGGGATTCACAGGTGTTGTCCACCTTGACCTCAAATCCGCCGTTTGTCCGAATCCATCCAATGCCGACCCGCCCGCCGGCGGGCGCGTACTCGACGGCGTTGGACAGAAGGTTCTGGACGATGGTCCGGAACAGACCCGGGTCCGTATCGATGACTGTGTCGGACGGCAATTCATTCGAAACCACCAGGCCCTTGTTACGGGCCGGGGTCTCAAGCGGACGCCAGACCTCTTCGACCAATTTTGACAGCGGCACGGATTCCCGGCGGACACATTCCCGGCCCGACTGGCAGCGGCCGACTCTGAGCAGCGTTTCCACCAGGGTCTGCATCTGAATCGCGATGGCCAGCGCCTCCCGGATCGTTCGGGCATCCGCGGCTTCATCCTCGGGATACTTCAAAGCAACCTCGGCCATGGACCGCAGTTCCGCTATGGGGGTGCGAAGCTCGTGCGCGACGTTCGCGCTGAACCGGCGTTCCCGTTGAAAGGATTGCTCAAGCCTCGCCAGAAGATCGTTCAGCCGGCCGCAAACGGGCTTAAGCTCGGCGGGCATCGCGTCAGCCGGGAACCGTTCTGAAAGGGACGATGCCTCAATCGACGCAACGCGATCGCTCAGATGATCGAGCGGACGGAGGCCTCGGCGAACGGCGGTCCCAACCATGAACGCCGACGCCGCGATCATCCCGAGGCCGATGCCGCCGATGCCCACTCCGATTGCCGCCAGAGTTTTATCCAGATCCGTCCGGTCTCTCGCCACAACCAGAGTAACCTCACCTCCTGCCGCCGCGGGCTCGACGACAGGCCGGCCTTCTTCCTCCACCTCGCTGACCGGCCGAAACCGGATGCCCGCCGCGCGGCCCGGGCGGCCGTCCGGCAGATTCACATTCCGGAAATCGGGGGCGTCAAAGGATCCCGGGCGCGCCTGCAAATCAAGCGATCCCAGATTTCCCGACCGGCCGAGAACCGCGCCGTCTTCGGAGCGGATTTCGAAAAATTCCGGTTCCATGCCCCGATCAAACGCGGTCATGCGATCATTCAAAAATTCCACCTCAATTTGCCCATCCTCCGATTTGATCAGGGTGGCCAGCGCCTGGGCCTTGATTCGCAGGGACGCGTCAAAATCCGATGTCAGGATGGAGCGGACGGTGAAGAAGAGTCCGGCACCCCCGGCGGCGAGAATCGCAAGAAGACCCGGAATCAGCCACAGCGTCAGCGACCGGCGGATGGAGATCATGACTTCGCCTCTCCAAGAACGTATCCCAAGCCGCGCCGGGTATGGAGAAGCGACGCGGCGCCCGGCCGGTCGATTTTCCTCCGTAACCCGCACACGGTTGAATCCACCACGTTGCTCATCGGTTCCGCATGCTCGTCATAGATGCGCTCCTCAATCTCGGTCCGCGTGACCACTTCGCCCTGACGGTGCGCCAGATACTCCAGAAGTTTGTACTCGCGCGGCGTCAGATCGACGGGCTTTCCCTTCCGGGCGGCCGTCTTTGACGCGGTGTCGATCACGAGATCCGCGACGGCAATTCGAGCCGTCCGAACGCCGTAGCCCCGCCGCGCGAGCGTCTGGACCCGCGCGAGAAGTTCCTCGAAGGCGAAAGGCTTGACGAGATAATCATCCGCCCCCGACTGAAGGCCCTCGACGCGGTCGTCCACCGTATCCTTCGCCGTGAGAAACAGGATGGGCGTCTGTTTTCCATTGTCCCGTAACTTTCCGAGAATCTCCATCCCGTCCATGCCGGGCAGCATCCAGTCAAGAATGATCACGTCATACTCGTTTGATTCCGCGTACCAGAGCCCCTCCGGGCCGTCGCCGGTCGAATCAACGGCATGCCCCGCCTTTTTGAGGCCGGCGCCCACCGACTGCCGGAGCCGGACCGAGTCCTCGACAAACAAAATTCTCATCAGTCCTCGTCTCGAACGTCCTTTTTGGCACTGCCTTTCCCGTCCTCATCCTCGTCTTCGTTTTTGCCCTTGCCTCCGCACTCTCCCTTGTCCCCGCACTCGTCCTGCACTTCGGTTCTTAAAATCCTCTTGTTGCCGGCGTCCACCTTGACTTCGGTGACCTTTTCGCCGGAGACGATCTCGACCGAATACACCAAAAATCCGGCTTCGTCCTCCAACTCCGCCGAAACGGCCTTGCCGGGGACGGCGGCCAGGGCCGACTTCACCGCGTCAATCAGATTCACTCTGGCCAAGTTCGCCAGAGTCACCGATTCATCCGGGATGGGGATGCTTCCCGAAATTTTTTCATCAGGGTCCTCTGATTTCGCGAACACCATGGCCGTTCCCGTCGCGCAGGACAACGCCACGATCAGGGCGATCCCACGAATCCAACGCCTGTTCATGTCCTCACCCTCTTTCTGTTACTTTTCCTCTTCCTTGACCGGCCCATGCCGGACCAGTTTCAACCCGCCATCCCGGATCAGGCCGATTCCCGGAGCGTAAAACTTGTGTTCCGGATGTCCGGGTTCCAGCGGCGATGTCTCCGCGACTTTCAGGCAATCCTTGAACGTGCCGGCCGGCGTCTTGAATGTCTCGCTCACGCTGACGATTTCCGCCCGGTCCATCGCCACTTCCGGCGCGATTTCCTGGTAATGCTTGTATCCCACCTTGGGCGCGCCCGGCATCAGGAGACCGTACCGCGCGCCGTCAATACCCGCAAGCCACGCGCCGCCATGACCGCTGACCTTCCCGTCTTCGTACATGTCCACCTCTTCTCCAAAATAATACACATCGTTGGTCTTGCGGTCGAGGGCGAAGAAATTCCGGGATACCTCGATAATCTGGCCGTTCTTGGTCTCCCGCTCCTCGACAATCCGCGTCTCGATCCCGCCGACTTTGCGGGTTTCGGTGAGAACCGTGAGGGTCAGATCCGCATCCTCGCCGTCGTCCTTGCCTTTCAAATACAGCTGATGGCCCGGCTCCAAAATGAAATACCGGTTGCGCCCATGGGCCACGAAATCGCTTTCGCGTACCTGAAAGGTGTCGATCCAATCGCCCTTGCCTTCCTCAGACTCTTCCCCCATGTACTCCTCGTCCCCGGGGCCCTCGATGCCGAGGAATTTCCCGTCGGCGGCAACGCTGTAGTCCATCTCTTTCCCGTCTTTTTGGACCTCGAATTCATAGAAAACCTTTCCTCGAATTTCCTTCTTGACGACCTCGGTGATCTTCCCATCCTTGACGCGCTCCTCAATCGTCGTCTTCACGGCCGCCGGAACATCCGACCACTTGATTTTCTTCTCCTTGGCCAAACCGGCGACGGCTGACCCAAGGACAAGGCCGCACACGATCCCAAACGCAAGCAGATGTTTCATGAACTTGATCCTCCTTCTTTTTTTGGCGTCTCAATTTTTCCGGCGCAGGTTACCTTGTGAAACATTATGGGAACATGACGATTTTGGCGTTGACCCCCCGGCGGCACGGGATTACAATTTGTGGCATGTCCGCGCGGCGCGTCATTGATTTTTTGGGTCTTCAATCCGGCATGGCGGCGGTTCTGGGGATGGTCATTCTCGTCGGGACGGGCGGGAGAATGGCAGAACGGTTTCTGCCGATCTACCTGATCGCGCTCGGCGCGGGGCCCATGATCATCGGCCTTCTGAACAGCCTTCAGAATCTGCTGTCCGCTCTCTATTCTCTCGCCGGCGGATATCTTTCCGACCGCATCGGCCCGAAGCTCTCGCTGGCGATCTTTAATCTCATGGCCATGGCCGGGTACCTCGTGGTGATTGCCGTTCCGTCCTGGCATGCCGTGATCGCCGGCGCGGTCTTGTTTCTCTCCTGGGGCGCCATCTCCCTCCCGGCCACGATGGACCTGATCTTCAAGCTCCAGCCGGCGGCCAAGAGGACGATGGGGGTGTCGATGCACTCGATGGTCCAGCGAATTCCCATGGCGCTGGGCCCCCTGATCGGCGGAGTCCTGATCGACCGGTGGGGGGAAGTCGATGGGATCCGGGCGGCGTTCGGCGCGGCGATTCTGATGGCGCTCGTTTCCATGCTGATCCAGCAGAAATTGATCACGGAAGACTCGCGCGCAAAGGAACCGGCGCCTCCATCCATTTTTACGGCCTTTGCTCATCTCCGATTTTCGCCGGGTTTGAAAAATCTCCTCGTGGCCGACATCCTCGTGCGGTTTTGCGAGCAGATTCCCTACGCCTTCGTCGTGGTCTGGTGCATGAAACTGGTTTCCTCGCCCGTGACCGCAAGCCAGTTCGGACTGCTGTCGGCGGTTGAGATGGCGACGGCGATGCTGATCTACGTTCCGGTCGCGTACTTCGCCGACCGCGGCGCCAAAAAACCGTTCGTCGCGGCCACTTTCCTGTTCTTCTCGCTCTTTCCCGTGGCCCTCCTGTTCTGTCAGTCCTTCGAGTGGCTCGTCGCGGCGTTCGTGCTTCGAGGCCTCAAGGAGTTTGGCGAGCCCGCCCGGAAGGCCATGATCCTGGACCTCGCGCCGGACCACGCCAAGGCGTCGACCTTCGGGCTCTACTATCTCATCCGCGACAGCATCGTGTCCGCCGGCGTCCTCGCGGGCGCGCTCCTCTGGCAGATGGATCCAAAGATCAATCTTCTCGTGGCCACCGGCTTCGGACTTCTCGCAACGGCGTGGTTTGTCCGGAAGGGATGAATGACGCTGAGATCAAGAACATAAAAGCGTATACGATCCTCGTCGCCGCACGGCGCAAGGTTCTCGCCATGGAACAGGAATTTTTATATCCAACCGTTCGGGCCGGAAAATCAAATTGACTCCCGCCTCCGGGCCTGTTAGGTTGGGTTGATACACTAACAACAAATCAGCTGGGGTGCTTCTGATGGCGGAGCAGTACTTGGTCGTCGCGGTTTTCGCGGTCATCGGGGTCGGGATGGTTCTGGCGCCGATGGTCCTCGGGAAACTTCTGCGGCCGGAAAATCCATATCGCGAGAAGAACATGCCGTACGAGTGCGGCAAGGATCCGTTCGGCCCGGCGCAGTCGATGTTCGACATGCGCGTGTACGTGCTCATGCTGGCGTTTCTGATTTTCGACGTCGAGTTTGTCACGATCGTGCCGCCGCTGTTGGTCATGAAGCAGGTGGGCCTGCAGGGATTGATCGAGATTTTCGCGTTCGTCGGGGTTTTGCTGCTCGGATTGGTGTATCTCTGGCGGCACGGGCATCTGGAGTGGGTCAAGTCGACATGAGATTGCGGATTGTGAATTTCGGATTGCGGATTGAAATTCGAAATTCGCAATCCCCCATCCGCAATGGGAGGATTTGAAATGGGCTTGCTGGAATATAAGTTCGAGGAAAACATCATTCTGACCAACGTCGACAAGGTCCTGAACTGGGCCCGCAAGTCCAGTCTGTGGCCGATGACGTTTGGTCTGGCGTGCTGTGCGATCGAGATGATGGCCACCGGTGCGAGCCGGTTTGACCTTGACCGTTTCGGCGCCGGCGCGTTCCGCGCGACGCCGCGCCAGGCCGACCTCATGATCGTGGCGGGAACCGTCACGCTCAAGATGGCGCCCTGCGTTCGGCGGCTCTACGACCAGATGCCCGAACCCCGCTACGTCATCGCGATGGGCGCCTGCACGATCGGCGGCGGGCCTTACGCTCTGCACGGCTATCATGTCCTGAAAGGCGTCGACCTCATCGTCCCGGTCGACGTGTACGTTCCCGGCTGTCCGCCTCGCCCGGAGGCGTTGATCGACGGCTTGCGGCTGCTCCAGCAGAAAGTCCAGAAGCAGGGCGTGATGACGCGGCCGTCGAAGCCCGCGGCGAACAAGGCCGAACACATGACCGAATACGTGCGTATGCCCGAATCGCGCAAGAAGTGGGAAGAGAAAATCAGCCACGGGGGCCTGACGCCGCAGGATGAGGAAGCTCTCGTGGAAGAGCAGAAGGCCAAAGAAAAAGCGGCCGCGGTTGCTGCCGCGAAGGCTTGAGCGCCGATGCCCCGAAGTCATTTCAAAACCTCTGACCCGCGGGTCCTGACAACGGCCCGTCGTCCGCGTTCCGGTACTCTCCGCCTGCGGCGGATCCGTTCCGGTTCGGGCGCCGGCCCGTTGCCCCCCGCCCGCCTCTCAGGCGGGAGGAGGTTTTGAAATGACTTCTAGCGTGCTTGCCTCAACGGGCCAGATTGCCGCCGATAAGACCAAATCCCATTTTGGAGAAAAGATACTCGCAGTGGAGATTTGTCCTACGGACGTCATCTTGAAAATATCGACGGATTCGTGGAAGCCAGTCCATGCGTTTCTGAAATCCGAGGGCTACGATTTTTTCGTTTCGCTTGCCGCGGTCGACTGGCTCAAGGAAAATCAGATGTGGGTGGTTTCCCATCTCTATGATTCCAGGAACCGCCGCCGGATATCGGTCAAGACAGAGGTCCCCCGCGATGGCGCATCGCTTGAGAGTCTGACGGATATGTGGCCGGCCGCGAACTGGCACGAGCGCGAGTGTTACGATCTTTCCGGCGTGACGTTTTCCGGCCACCCGAACCTTCGGCGGATCCTTTGCCCGGACGATTGGGAGGGCCACGCGCTCCGGAAGGATTACAAAGCTCCGGATTTCTACCACGGCATCCAGAATAACGTGAACCTGATCGATCTCAACAACCGGCCGCCGCTCCCGGAGATCGTATGAACGAGATAATCGAGCGCGACATCAAGACCGACGAGCTGACGATCAACATGGGGCCCCAGCACCCCTCGACCCACGGGGTGCTCCGGGTGGTGCTGAAGATCGACGGCGAAATGTGCACCGGCGCTGAGCCGGACATCGGGTACCTGCACCGCTGCGCCGAAAAAATCGGCGAGAACCTGCTCTACGGAATGTTCGTGCCGTACACCGACCGGATGGACTACGTGTCGGGCATGGGCTGCAACCTCGGATACTGCATGGCCGTCGAACAGCTGGCGGGCATCCAGGTCCCGGAGCGCGGCGAGTGGATGCGCGTGATCGTGACGGAACTCAACCGCATCGCGTCGCACCTTCTGGCCTTCGGCACCTACGGCATCGACACCGGCGCGATCACGCCGTTTCTGTACGGATTCCGCGAGCGCGAGATGGTGCTGGACATGCTTGAGATGCTCTGCGGCGCGCGCCTCACGTACAGCTACATCCGGATCGGCGGCGTCGACGGGGACACGCCGCCTGGGTTCAAGGACAAGCTT